>CAZTAP010000068.1:0-12991 GCA_964611665.1 uncultured Selenomonadaceae bacterium
ATTCAAAACTCTGCATCTCGTCAGCCTCCATTAACTATGAACTTCATTAATATAATATTTAATATTTGCCATTTTCTCTCTGCTTCCTGCCAGGATGGCAAATATCTTTTTCTTTCCTGCAGATTGCAGCAAAATCTGCCCGGCAATGTATTCTAAAAAAAATCCATCCCGATAGCTGATATACCAAATTACAATACCTCCTAAACAAGAAAATATCAGCAGAGCAGCAGGATTTTGTCCTTTCAGGGCGAACTATTTGTTTATATTATGTTTATCTGAAAATACCCTATGTTGTGAATACTATAACTTTTGCAGCCTTAACGCATATTTTCTATAACAAAATCATTATATTTCCATCATGCATATGCTTGTGTTTTATATTTAAACATAAAATTAAATAATTTAACAAAAACAGTAGATTTTTATCGCAGTTTTTGTTATTATTGTAAATGCATGTTACAAATTTATAGTTTCTATTCCTTATGAGTATATATTATAGCCGCATCGCGCGGACACTATTGGAGGGACTAAGATGAAGTCGGATATCACCATCAAAATGGCCAGATGCAAAGGCTGTGGAATCTGCGTTGCATTCTGCCCAAAGCAGGTACTGGCTCTCGATGAGCTTGGCAAAGTCCAGGTAAAGAATGGCGAAGCATGTATCGCCTGCGGACAGTGCGAGCTGCGCTGCCCGGATTATGCAATTTTTGTAGATAAGAAGGTGGCAGAATGAATACAGCAAGATTGATGCAGGGAAATGAAGCCTGTGCCGAAGGTGCTCTCGCCGCAGGTGTCCGCTTTTTCGCGGGCTATCCGATCACACCATCCACGGAGATTGCAGAAACCATGGCCAGGCTTTTACCAGCTGTCGGCGGCAAGTTCGTCCAGATGGAAGATGAGATTGCCAGCATTGGCGCCATTCTCGGTGCTTCACTCGCCGGAGAAAAGGTTCTCGATGCAACCAGCGGTCCGGGCTTCTCACTGAAGCAGGAACTCATTGGTTATGCAGCATGTGCCGAGATTCCGGCTGTCATCGTCAATGTACAGCGCGTGGGGCCGTCAACGGGCCAGCCTACTGCCCCGTCCCAGGGCGATGTCATGCAGGCACGCTGGGGCACGCACGGCGACCATCCGATCATTGCTCTTTCTCCCTGGACCGTACGCGAAGCTTTCGATGCCACAGTCATGGCGGTGAATTATGCAGAACGTTTCCGTACACCAGTCATCCTGCTCATGGATGAAATCGTAGGCCATCTCCGGGAAAAGGTCGTTCTTCCAGAGGCTCACGAAATCGAGGTCTATGCGCGCCGCAAGCCAAAATCCACACGTGCCGAAGGCTATCAGCCATATGCACCGGACGAAGATCTCGTACCGAATACTGCTGATTTCGGCGAAGGCTATCATATCCATGTCACGGGCCTTATCCACGATGAGACGGGCTTCCCTTCCGGCAGTCCGAAGGTCACCGCAGAAGCCATCAGCCGTATGCATAAGAAAATCGAAATCGCACAGGATGAGATCACCCACTATGATGAATTCTTCATGGATGATGCTGACTACGCAGTCGTTGCCTTTGGCGGCACAGCACGTACAGCCTATGAAGCCGTCAAGGATGCACGCGCCAGGGGCCGGAAGGTCGGCATGATCCGTCTCATGACCATCTGGCCATTCGCAGATAAGGTCATCGCCAGGACCGCTGCCAAGGTCAAAGGCATCCTCGTTCCAGAACTCAACTACGGACAGGTCGTCCATGAGGTGGAACGCGCTGCCATGGGGCAGTGCAAAGTTGAGCTCTTAGCGAAATACAATACAGAAATCTTCGCGCCGCGGGAAATCACGGCTGCAATCGATCATCTTTGTGCGGGAGGTAAAGACTAATGGAAAGATCCTATGAAAAATATTTTCGCCAGAACCGCCTGCCGCATCTCTGGTGCCCGGGCTGCGGCAACGGCATTGCAATGAAGGCCATCGTCCAGGCCATCGAGAAAAAGGGCTTATCGCAGGACAACACCGTAATCGTCTCTGGTATCGGCTGCTCCTCACGCGCTTCCGGCTATATGGATTTTGATACACTTCATACAGCACATGGCAGAGCTATCCCGTTTGCCACAGGCATCAAGCTCGCACGCCCTGACCTCAACGTTGTTGTCATCACCGGTGATGGCGACTGCACGGCAATCGGCGGCAATCATTTCATTCACGGCTGCCGCCGCAACGTCGATCTTACCGTTGTGCTCTTCAATAACAATATTTACGGCATGACTGGCGGGCAGGCCTCACCGATGACCCCGTTGGGCAAGAAGGCCACGACAGCTCCTTATGGCTCCGTCGACCGTCCGTTTGATGCCTGCAGCCTGGCAGAAGCTGCCGGTGCTACCTATGTAGCACGCAGCACGGCTTTCCATGTTCAGCATCTTACCGATATGATTGCCAACGGCTTCGATAATAAAGGCTTCTCCTTTATTGAAGCTGTCGTACAATGCCCGACAGCTTATGGACGCAAGAACAAAATGGGGTCACCGGCCAATATGATGAAATGGATGCGTGACAGCGCCATAATGAAGACTGCCTGGGACAAACTGTCCGAAGAGAAAAAAGAAGATAAATTCCCGATTGGCTGCTTCTATCAGGCAAGCTATGAGGACTATGATACGGCCTATGACAAGGTCATCCATCTGGCAGGAGGCGATCAGAAATGAAACAGCTAAGATTCTCCGGCTCCGGCGGACAGGGCGTCATTACAGCCGCAATCATCTTTGCAGAAGCCGCAGTAAAGGAAGGAAAAGAAGCCGTACAATCCCAGTCCTATGGACCGGAAGCGCGCGGCGGTGCTTCAAAAGCCGAGGTCATCATCAACGACACGACGATTTATCATCCTCATGTCGAACAACCGGATCTCGTTCTCGCCATGACGCAGAAGGCAGCGGATAAATACTACAAAGATCTGAATGCCTCCGGCACGCTCGTACTCGATACAGATCTTGTACCGGAGCCGCCAGCCTTTGCACATACGATCCGCATACCGATCACCAAACTTGCCATCGAGGAAGTTGGCAAGCCGCTTTTTGCCAACATTGTTGCGCTTGGTGCACTCGTACATCTTACCAAAATCGTTTCCTTCGATACCGTCAAGGAATGTGTTGCCAAGCGCGTTCCGCCGCATACGGTTGAACAAAATATGAAAGCTTTGCAGGTTGGCTGGGACGCAGCCGCCAAAGCATAAGCTTGCACACAAAAAAGCCATCCCGTCCGGGATGGCTTTTTTGTGTGCAATTCATACCTTCTTTTCCGTCTCTGCTTCAAGGATGCCATTTTGATAGGCCAGCAAAAGATTGTACAGATCCGTAATCTCTTCCTGGACGCCTTTGCCTTCATCCGTATCGCCCACAGTCGTACGGCAGTTCTGTATTTCAATTGTCTCAGAAACAGACTCGATATCCTTATTTTCCCGCAATGCCAGCCGCACATCGGCCACAGCCTGATGCTCCAGCAGACGCAGCCCGCGGGAATTGGAGATGAGCGTATAGCCGGCAATTCCGGTTTTTTTATGGTAGGCCCGGCAAAACCCGCCATCAATGATAATAGCACGCCCGCCTGCCTTTACCGGACTTTCTCCCTTTTTGACCTTCACCGGTACATGCCCATTGATGATATGGCCTCTCCCCGCCTGCAGGCCAAACTCCTGCAGAACCTGATCACAGATCTCATCATCATCGATCAGATGGAAATATGCATCCGAAGGCTCCTTCCAGGTAGATTCATCGGTCAGCAATGCGCGCTCGAACGTCTTGAACTCGCGCCCGGAAAGAGGTGATTCACGACCGCACCACAGAAACCACATGAAGTCCAGTGACTGCTGATCACGATAGCAGTACGCCCTGCGTGCTGCACGGTCAACAAAATCAAAATACGCACGCCCGGCATAACGTTTGCCATTAAAGGTCAGCTCAGTAAAGCTGCCATCCTCCTGCATGGGCACGCAGCCATGAAAAAGCAGATTGCCATTACAGCATTTATACAGGCTGCCTTTTTTGTAAAGAAAATCAACATGGCGCCTCAACGTCTCGCTTTCCACAAAATAAGATTTCAAATCCTCGATGATCTGCTGTTCCTCAGCAGTAAGTGCATAGGGCGCATCCGGGTCTGCCGTCGGAAAATAAGCACTCTCGAGTTCATAGCGTTTTTCCCCCAGCCGCACATAGGAAGACATATAGTCGATTTTATCCAGCAGCAGACGGCTCTCCATATGGAAATCCGGATTGCGCTGAATGACCTGTCCTTCAAGCTTGAACATCAGCATCGTAATGGCCTTTTCCGAAGCCTTTAAAGGATTTTCATCCGGATAGATATGCGCTGCAAAAAGAGACAGCGGACGCAGACTGATGCCATAGCCCCGCTCGAGCACATCCGTATTATGATAGCGCAGACTGTTGCGCACCACGCCTGCAATGCAGACCTCGCTGCCACAGGCAGCTCCCATCCAAAGCACATCATGGTTTCCCCATTGAATATCGAGGTCATGATAGTCCATGAGCATATCCAGAATAGCATCGGGACGCTTGCCGCGGTCAAAAAAATCACCGACAATATGGATACGATCGACAGCCAGCCGTTTTACCAGCACCGTAAACGCCTTGATAAAGCCTGCGCCGCTGTCAATCTGCACAATGGTATTGATCAGCCGCTTATAATAGATGAACTGCGCCTTATCTGCTTCCGGCCTGGTATTCATGAGTTCCACAATGACGGACTCATAACGTTTCGGTATGAAGCCGCGCACCTTGGCGGAAGGATACTTATAGGACATGAGCTTGGACAGTTCCAGCAGCCGCGCAAGGTTCTGCCGGTACCACTCCTGCGTATCCTTGCGCTCGCTATGCATGCGCTCGATTTTTTCCCTGGGATAATAAATCAAGGTACAGAAATCAGCCTTCTCCTCATCTGTCAGCCTTGCACCAAAAACATAATCTACCTTTTCCTTGATAACCCCGGAACAATTATTCAGAATATGAAAAAAGGACTCATATTCACCATGCAGATCGCTCATAAAATGTTCAATGCCTTTGGGCAGTGCAAGCATGGACTGCAGATAAATGAGCTTTTCATAAACAGCTTCTTTGGTTGGATATTTTTCCGCCAAAAGCTTCAGGACCTTACTTTGCATCAAGAACTCCCCCTGCCTTATTTATCATGGTTCTATTCTATCATGCATTCATATTCTCATAAATATAAATTTTTACATTTTTATGTTTTTTGTGTTTTCCCCGCCTCTTAATGAAGACACTGCCCCAAAAGATAGGCGGCAAGCACAATGCCAATCGAAAACAAATACTCCAGGACAGACCCCACCTGAAAAAGCCGGATGCCAACCTTTTGTGAAGGCAGCAAAAAAGGCACCTTGCCGCACAAGGCATCTTCCAAAATATGCAGCAGCGCTCCGACCATCATGTAAACAGCAATCGTACTCATATCCCAAAGCCCGTCTGTGCCAAGGTGCTCGCGCTCTACGGTAAACAATCCCCCGATGACCGTAAGATAAAGCAGCGGCCAATGTGACCAGCCGCGATGTCGGCTGCGCCAGCTCCAATAGTTCTTCGCTGTACGCGGATTGCCCTCCATTTTATCTGGCAGAATCGCACCGGCCATGCTATAGGCTGCAAGCAGCAAATTATTCGTTGCTGTATAAACCAGCACCCCTGTGACAATCTGATGATTCATCCATTTCAACTCTGTATACCCCTGCCCTTTCTTCCTCTGCCTCTCTTCTTATCCTTCTATAATAGCATATATGTTCCTTATTGAATAGTAAAATGCAGAAAAAGAAGCATTTTCCTTTTGCAGGCTTCCCAAGTATAGTATAATGGGATTATCATTAAAAAATAGGAGTGCTTATACGCAATGGATGACTATACCTGGCAAAAAAAGATACGTGAGCGAAATTTCCGCTACCGGCGCAGCCTCCTTTCTCTTATCTTGCTTATTTTCTTTGCACTCGGACTTGGTACCGGCATGTGGTATTTTCTTATCTATATCCGCACCCCGGAATATGCCCTGCAGCAGCTGCAAAGCGCCATAGAGAAAAAGGACAGCACTGCCTTTTCACGTTATGTGAACCTGGACCTGCTGACAACCAAGGCTTATGATGACCTGACCCTTGATCTCTTTTCCTATGACTCTTCGCTTACCCCGCAGACCAAGGCCTTATTCGAGAAGTTTTATGTATTGGTAAAGCCTCAGCTTGCACAGGGCATGTCCGATACGATAGCCGCACGTGTCAAGACGGGAGAATGGACGCTGCCCGAAGGGACTGATATCCTCAAGGGACGTCAGCTGGGTATCGACTACGAACGCTTTTTGGAGCGCTCACAGCTTCGGAATACCAGCCTGATAAAGACGGGCGAAATCAAGACATCCGGACACTCAGCCGAAGCACAGCTGCTGGTTCGTGATGATTATACACAGACAGAATTCACCCTGCTGCTGGTCATGGAACAAAACGATGACGGCCATTGGCAGATTGCCTATATCAAAAATTACCGGGAATACCTGGAAACTATTGCACCGCTGCACAATAAGGATATTGCGAGCTATATCGACAGCACTAAATCAATTATCGATACATACAATTTGCAGTTTGCACAACATCAGACCAGGTTTAAAAATCTGACCAAAACGGCCTCAGGCCGTCTGAGCGCATCACAAATCAAGGGACTGAACACACTGCTGCAAGCCCAGGTAATCCCCGCACTGCAGCAGCGCCAGCAAAAACTGGATACCATTGATGCGCCAGCAGGAGCAGCCTACCTTTGTTCCCTGCGCAAAAAATCAACTGAGCTCACCATTTCCTCCTGGCAGCATTTCCTCAAAGGAATCTCCGAGGACAATGAGGAAGAGCTTTCCACTGCAGAATCCCTGCACAAGCAGGAGCTTGAAGTCGATTTACGCATCGATGATATCATCAAACATACCGCGGTAAGCAAAAATATTCCAAATATCCCCTGATTCAGTCTTGCTGTATCTTCGGTAAGGTTGTAAAATGGAGATAAGGACATTGAAAGAAAATTATTTAAATTCACGCAAAGGAGGGGAATATGCGCTATGCTGCAATCAGCAGGCGCATCTCATATGAACGCAAAAAAATTATCTTATCACATCGTTGCACCGCTTTCCGGCCAAACACTTGAACTCTCCGATGTTCCCGATCCGGTATTCTCCGAGAAAATGACAGGAGACGGTCTCGCTATCCTGCCTACAAGCGATGAGGTACTGGCACCATGTGATGGTGAAATTACTTTATTTTTTGACACCAAGCACGCTTTTGCCATCACTACGGCAGAAGGTGTTCAGATTCTGGTCCATATCGGTCTTGATACCGTAATCATGAACGGCGAGGGCATTACGGCCCTGCATCATTCCGGTGACTACGTAAAGGCTGGCACACCGATTCTCAAACTGGACCTGCCCTTGCTGCAAAAGAAAAAAATCAACCTGATTTCCCCGGTTCTTGTTGTCAACTATGAAAAAGTCAGCTCCCTTCATCCGCATAAACCGGGTGAAGCGGTACTTGCCGGAGAAGATACCGTTCTCGAATTTGCTGTATAAAAATACCGGAATTGCCAAAAGGCAATTCCGGTATTTTTATTTTCCTTCGACTGCAGCTTCAGCAGCCGGATGGCCGCTGCGCATCGCAAGCACGACGCCCACGAATACCAATCCTGAGCCAAGCCAGAAATACAAGGTCACTGGCTCTGCCAAAAGCAGCCAGCCCAAAAACGTACCGACTACCGGCTGAAAAAACAGGAACAATCCCCCTACCGATGCATCCATATAAAGCAGGCCTTTATTCCATAAACAAAAGCCGCCTGTCGTCGACACGATGCCCAGATAAAGCACAGATCCCCAGATCTCAGGCGGTGCAAAAGCCTGCCAGTCAGCCTGCCCCAGCCACCAGAGCGAATAAGGGCCGAGGAGCACAATGGCAACGAGCACGCCATAAAAGGTCAGCACCACGGGAGAGTATGCCTTGAGCAGTTTCAGAATCACGGACATCAATGCCCAGGTCAAAGCTGCTGCGACAAGTGAAACGCCGCCCCAGATGCTGGTAATCTGGAAATTATCCGGATCCGCAACAATGAACAATACACCGACGGTCGCAAGAACAACGGACAGCACACGGCCAGGCGTAAGCTGCTCCTTCAGAAGCAGCCGTCCAAAAATCACCATGAAGGCAGGCGTAGATGCAGTGATAATCGACCCGGTCTGTGCCGAAGTCAGCATCGTACCAGTCTCCTGTGTAACAATGGATATCGTCTGGCCGATCAGTCCAACCAGAAAGACAAGCTTCCAATCCTTCCGCCGTATCTTCCAGTCCACCCGCATACTTCTTCCGAGCAGGAACAAAGTTATCCCTGCGGTCACATAACGCAGCCATACCAGCTGTACCGGCGGAATGACTACCACAGAAAGCCTGACTGCAATGAACATGCCTCCCCAGATGGCCGAAGCCAGAGAAAGGAAAGCCGCTCCCTTTAACCAATGGTTCATTTATTTTTCAACCTCCAATATTTCATTCGTTTACAATGAAATACTGCGGTACATCACATTCCCGGCAAACTTTCTTTGTCACAGTTCTCACCTCAAAAATAAAGACTGCTGCCAGATACGAATCACTGGCAACAGCCTCAGTATATACCAAATCAAAAAGAATATCAAACCATACTCAGGATAAAGCTTCCCTCACCGCGCAGCATATAATCTCCAAAATCTGCCGGAATGAAATAGGAATCTCCCTTTTCCAGCGTTTCTACACCGCCGGAATACTCCAGCTCCATCGTTCCATCAAGAACCATGATGGACTGGAAGCTCTGCTTTGTCGCCTGCAGATGGCAGCGCCCGTGCAGGTCGAAATGATAAACGGTAAACAGCTCACATTGTGCGAGCAGTTCAAGGTCGTATTCGGCAAAGAAATCCGCCTTCGTCAGAGCTCCTACCGGACGGGACGGCGGCTCCAGACGGGTGACATCCATAGCCTTCTGGATATGGAGCTCACGCGGCTTGCCATCCTTGCCTACACGTCCATAATCATAGATGCGGTACGTCGAGTTCGAATTCTGCTGAATCTCGGCAATGAGGATTCCCTCACCGATTGCATGCAGCATGCCCGACTCGATAAAGAATACATCTCCCGGATGAACCGGAACGCGATTGCAGACATCAAGCAAAGTGTTGTCCTCGATGCGGCGTTTGAACTCTTCCTTGGAGATTTTCTGCTTAAAGCCATACAGCAGACTTGCTCCCGGTACACAATCAACGATATACCACATTTCCGTCTTGCCATACTCGCCCTCAACGCGCAAAGCATACTCGTTATCCGGATGGACCTGCACAGAAAGGTTATCCCTTGCATCGATCAGCTTAATCAAAAGCGGAAAATAAGAAAACCGTGTGCCATGTGTCCCCAGGATCATGTGCTTGCCCTCTCTGGCAATATAGTCCTCCAGTTTCATGCCGGCTGCCTCACCATTCAGAATGACGCTCTGTCCATCCTTATGGCAGGAAAGCTCCCAGCTTTCTGCTACCTTCTCCAGATCAGTCTCTTTCCCATATTCAGTCTTCAGCCTCGTACCACCCCAGAGATAATCCTTTAAGGGTGACTGTAATTTCAATGGATAAAGCATTGCTGCTCCCCCTCCTTAATATACTGATTTATTACACGAATTTATTATACCATATTTAGCAAAAGAGCGGTACTTTTCTCTTAAAAAAGCTGGATATACGCAATTCTCTGACGCTTGTTTTCTTCCTGCCTGCGTGATAGGATAGTCTTATCATCTGAATTGGAGGACTACATCATGGATGCTGCACAGCTCCGCATACTTTTTGTATTTACCGATCTGGTACTGCCGCTCGCACTTGGCTACTATCTGCATCAAAAGCACATCATTTCCAATGAGGTTTGCAACAAGCTCATCCGTTTCAATATCATCATTGTATGCACCATCCTGTCGCTGCTGAGCTTCTGGGTCCTGCCGCTCTCGCCCGAGCTTCTCTGGCTGCCGGCCTTCGGCTTTATCTATGTCCTGCTGCCAGGTCTCGTCGGCGCATTGACCTTTGCCCGACGCCATAAGAACCTTTTGGACCGCGGTGCTTATCTCATGAGTGCCATGCTCTCCAATATCGGCACACTCGGAGGCCTTTGCGCCTTCATTCTTTACAATGAGATTGGCTTCGCCTACGCACAGATTGTCGGCACTTTCCAGAATATCCTGCTTGTACTTCTCTGCTTTCCGCTTGCACAATATTATCAGACAAAGCATGCTGCAGCTCAGAAAAAAACACGCATCCATTTCAATCTGAGGGAAATGTTTCTGACTTGGAACCAGCTCAGCGTGCTCGGCATGCTGCTCGGCATCCTGCTTCATGCCACAGGCATTGAACGGCCAGCCTTGCTCGGACAGTTTTTCCAAAGCCTCGTACACATCGGTGCCTGGACAGCCCTGCTGCCCGTCGGGTATCTCGTGGATTTCAAACGCGCACGTCTCTATTATCGCCGCGTACTCGATTTGATCCCGCTTCGTTTCCTCATTGTACCTGCCGCAATCTACGGAATTGCCCGCACACTTTTTACTGACCAGATTCTGCTCGGCACCATCCTGATTCTGGCCACAGCGCCAACTGCAATCAACGCCGTACTGACCTCACGCCTTTACAAGCTCAACGTCGACCTTGCCGTAGCCAGCTTCCTCACAACAACGATCATCTTCCTCTTCCTGATTTTCCCCGCTATTTTCTTTTATGTCCAGACAGGACATTCCTTCTAAAAAAAATGTGTACCGTCAGCTTTGACGGTACACATTTTTTATTCAACATCCACATTTTCACCGTTTTTTTTACTGCGGCGATACCTCGCATAAAGCACCAGGATAACCACTGCACAAACAACAATGAATACAATGCTCGCCTCATGTCCGATCCTGGTAAGTACCTGCCAGCTCTCACCGAGCATCATACCGGCGCCAAGAATCAGGGCCGTCCAGGGCAGGGAACCGATAAAGGTATAGAAGAAAAATTTCTTCATGTTCACATGAGCAAAACCTGCCGGCAAAGAAATAAACGTTCGTACAACCGGAAGCATACGACTGAAGAAAACAGCCTTCAGTCCATATTTATCAAACCAGTTCTGGGCGATATCCACATGGGATTTCTTGATAAAGAAATACTTTCCATAACGATCCACAAAAGACCGTCCGCCATGATGCCCCACTGCATATGCAAAGAACGAGCCCAGCATGCCGCCGATCATTCCGGCCGTAAGCGCTCCCCAGAAGGTCATCCTGCCAGCAAAGATCAAATAGCCCGAAAATCCCAAAATAAGCTCACTCGGAATTGGAATGCACGCATTCTCCATCCCCATGAGTACAGTAATCGCGAGATACCCCCAGCTGTCGATAAAGCTCAAAAACACCTGTGTAAATTGTTCCATATTTTCTTCCTTTCCCTATACATACTACTTCGGAAACTTCCTCCATTATACACTAGAAAAGGGCACCAGGCCAGAGATAACAAGATAATTTATAAAAATTTTAGCTTAGCACAAGATTTATTTACACACAAAAAAGCGAAACCCCGGAACAGATGTATGCATCATCTGCACGAAAGGTTTCGCTTTTATCTCAGGAATCACTTGAAAATACCCGGTTACTCCTCATGGAACCTGCTCTTTTTCTCCAAAGAAAGCTTGTCGCTGGCAAGCGAAAAAAGCTCGAAATAGTTTTGGCCTTCCTTCGGATAAAACGCAGTCGCTACCTTGCACTGCAATCCATATGAACCATATTCTGACTCTTCCTCCGCAAAGAGACAGCGGATAGCACGTGCTTTGAGAGAAATGATTTCTGGCATATCCACATCTTTGACAAAAATCGCAAACCTGCCGCTTCCCAGATGAGCCAGCAAATCGCCAGCCCGAAACAGCCTGCCAATCGATTTGCAGAGCCGGACCAGCAGCGGATCACTCCAACAATTGCCGCGTGTCTCTGCTATTGACGCAAAATTTGTCAGGTAAACCAGCATCAACGCACCATTTTCTTCCGTCCCCTGAGCACTCAGATAAGCTGCAACCGCCTTTTCCAAACCGCTTTGGTTCAGAATTCCCGTAACTGGATCCCGCTCGGAGCGGAACCTCGTGAAACTCGTTTCCATCTGGCCCTTGCGCTCTTCAATATTCCAAAGTATTCCAACCGTACGCAGAACACGTCCGTCTTCATCAAACACGGGCTGTGCAACGACCTCATACCACGAGAACTTTCCTGTTGGCCGCGGTGACGGATCCAGCAGGAATTCCTGAACTGCCATATTCTGTCCAAGATAAACTGCCAGCAATTGATCCAGAAAATCCGGATGTACTGCCCCGCGATTCACTGTACAAAGCTTTTTCCGGTAATCTTCGATGCGATATTCCTGCTCTAACGTGCCGGCGATACGCAGATTCATAATATCCTGTTGAATATCATAATCAAAGCGGATTGCCCGCAAGCGTTCCATCAAAAGCTGCAAGCATCGTTCTTCACAGTTTATCTGCTTTTCCCTGCATTGCATCATAAAACTCCCTCCCCTGTTCAGTACATTAACAGAACAGAAAATCATATCCCGAAAGTATCCCAATTACATTATACTAAAAATATTCTAAAATATCTATCGAATTATAATGTATACATCACACTCTGAATAAAGCTGTCCTGAAAAGCAAAAAGAGCCTGCATATGCAGACTCTCAAATTCCAAGTGGTGCCTTCGAGCGGAATCGAACCACTGACACGGGGATTTTCAGTCCCCTGCTCTACCAACTGAGCTACAAAGGCAAAATGGCGACCCGAATGGGACTTGAACCCATGACCTCCGCCGTGACAGGGCGGCATTCTAACCAACTAAACTACCGGGCCAAATGGTGGGCGATAACAGGATCGAACTGCTGACATCCTGCTTGTAAGGCAGGC
>CAZTAP010000069.1:0-12924 GCA_964611665.1 uncultured Selenomonadaceae bacterium
TGCCGGAGTATAAGGATGAGATCGGCTCGAGTGCCTGGGATATGACGAGCCCGGTACAGCGTGCAATCAAGGCGATCAAAGAGGCTGTGCCGAAGCTCGTGATCGTCGGCGACGTGTGCCTGTGCCAGTATACTTCGCATGGCCATTGCGGCAAGCTTTGCGGCGAGTATGTCGATAACGATGCTACGCTTGAACTGCTGCAGAAGGTGGCAGTGAGCCAGGCAAAGGCCGGTGCGGATATCATCGCTCCATCGGATATGATGGACGGCCGCGTGGCGGCAATTCGTGAAGCACTTGACGAAGCGGGCTTTATCAATGTTTCGATCATGTCCTATGCAGTCAAATATGCTTCGGGCTACTATGGACCGTTCCGTGATGCGGCAGACTCGGCCCCGCAGTTCGGCGACCGCCGCGCTTATCAGATGGATCCGGCCAATGCGCATGAAGCCATCAAGGAGGTTGACCTTGATATCGCTGAGGGTGCAGACATCATCATGGTCAAGCCGGCACTGGCTTATCTGGACATCGTGCGCCAGGTGCGCGATCATATCCATCATCCGGTTGCTGTCTATAACGTGAGCGGCGAATATGCCATGGTCAAGGCAGCTGCGGAGAATGGCTGGATTGATGAGAAACGCATCGTGCTGGAGACACTGACGAGCATGAAACGCGCGGGTGCAGATATCATCATTACGTATCATGCCATCGATGCAGCGAAGTGGCTGCGGGAAATTAAGGGATAAATTACACAGAGACGGTCCTTTTGCCGTAATGCAGAAGAACCGTCTTATTTATAGCAGGAGGTTTTACGATGTTGAATCTGGAGAAATCAGCCGCAGCCTTTGCTGAGGCCAAGACATTGATGCCGGGCGGTGTGAACAGTCCGGTGCGTTCCTATCGCAATGTAGACTGCAATCCGCCGTTCATCGCGAGGGCTGAGGGCAGTCATATCTATGACATTGACGGGAACGAATACATTGATTATGTGGGCTCCTGGGGTCCGATGGTGGTCGGCCATGCCCATCCGCAGGTCGTGAAGGCATTGCAGGAAGCTGCGACGCGGGGCACAAGCTATGGGGCGCCGACACTCATTGAAAGCGAGCTGGCCAAGCTCGTCATGCAGGTTTATCCGAAGATCGAGGTCATCCGCATGGTGAATTCCGGCACAGAGGCTACGATGAGTGCGCTGCGTCTGGCGCGCGGCTATACACACCGTGATAAAATCGTGAAATTCATCGGCTGCTACCACGGACACAGCGACAGCCTGCTCGTCAAGGCGGGTTCAGGTCTGGCAACCTTTGGCGTGCCGGACAGCCCCGGAGTTCCGGCCGGTGTGGCAAAGGACACGATTACCGTGCCGTACAACGATGCAGAGGCGATTACGCGGGTCATGGATGAGATGGGCGATGAAATCGCTGCCATCATCGTTGAGCCGGTTGCAGGCAATATGGGGCTCGTGCTGCCGAAGCAGGGCTATCTGGATACTCTGCGTACGCTGACGGAAAAACATGGTGCGCTGCTGATCTTTGATGAGGTCATGTGCGGTTTCCGTGCTTCTTTGGGCGGCGCGCAGGCAGCCTATGCGATCCATCCGGATATCACATGCCTGGGCAAGATCATCGGCGGCGGACTGCCGGTCGCAGCCTATGGCGGACGCAGGGAAATCATGCAGCAGGTATCGCCGGCCGGCCCGGTCTATCAGGCAGGCACGCTTTCCGGCAATCCGCTTGCGATGACGGCCGGTCTGGAGACATTGAAGATCATTACCGCCGACCCGGAGCCGGGTGAAGCGGATTACAGCCGCATGCTCACGATCAAGACAAAAAAGCTCGTACTGGGATTTTTGGAGCGTGCAAAGGCGGCTGGCGTGAAGATTCAGGCCCATCAGGCAGGTTCGATGTTCGGCATTTTCTTCAATGAGCATGAGGTCTATGACTATGAAGATTCGGCAGCATCGGATCAGGAGGCGTTCAAGGTCTGGTTCAAGGCAATGCTGGAGCAGGGAATTTATCTTGCACCATCACAGTTTGAGACGCTCTTTATGTCCGGTGCACATACCGATGCGGATATCGATCGGACATTGCAGGCAGCAGAAACTGCTTTCCAGGCAGTGGCGGAGAGCCGGAAGTAAAGGGAGGCGGCTTCAAGCCGCCTTTTTTTTCTCTGTATAAATCCTCTGAATCTTTAATCTTAAAGTTTACAAGTTGACACTAAATTTATTTGGTGGTATAGTACATTTCAATAGGATATTCCTAAATGCAATGACTTGGAAACGGAAATCCAGAGAAAGTCTTTTACAGAGAGCCACTTGTAGCTGAAAAAGTGACAAAGAACCTGGATATCTTATCTCATCCGAGAGCAGGCGGCTGAACATGAGAAGATCATAGTAAGCTGGCCCGGTACTTCACCGTTAGCGGAAGACAGCTGGTCAGACCGGCTGATATAAGGTGGCTGCACAGGTGCAGCAAATGAAGTGGTAACGCGGAGTAGATCTTCGTCTTCATCGGATTGATGGAGACGGAGATTTTTTATTATGTTTATCGAATTTATTTGATCCGCGGCATTGGGAATCCTGGAAAGATCTTTTGTGTACAGGTAAGAAAGAGGGATTTATATGAATGGATTAATGATTGTAGGCTTTGCTATCGTTGTTTTCGTTTGTGCCTACCTTGGCTATGGCCGCTGGCTGGTCAGGACCTGGGGCATTGACGAGAAGGCGAAAACGCCGGCTTATCGCTTTGAGGATGGTCAGGATTTTTCTCCGGCTTCGAAGTTTACGGTGTTTTCTCATCAGTTTTCATCAATTACGGGTGCCGGCCCTGTAACCGGACCAATCATCGCAGCGATGTTCGGCTGGCTGCCTGCACTGCTCTGGCTTCTGGTCGGCGGTGTTTTCTTCGGTGCGGTGCAGGATTTTACAGCACTTTATGCATCCGTCAAGAATGATGGCAAATCCATGGGCATGCTCATTGAGCACTATGTCGGCAAGACCGGACGCCGTCTTTTCCTTTTGTTCTGCTGGCTCTTTACGCTGCTGGTCATTGCGGCCTTTGCGGATATCGTGGCAAATACCTTCAATGGCTTTGCCAAAGATGGCAGCCTGGCTGTTCCGAATGCAGCTGCAGCTTCTATTTCGATGCTTTATATTTTCGTGGCAATGGCTTTCGGTCTCTTCATCCGCAAAGTAAAGCCTTCGGAGGGGCTGAAGTTTGTGGTCGGCGTTGTACTGATCATTGGCATGCTGGCTGCGGGTATTGCATTCCCGATGTATTTCGATGCAAATGTATGGCGTTATGTTGTTTTTGTTTATTGCTTCATTGCTTCCGTGCTGCCGATGTGGTTCCTCATGCAGCCACGTGATTATCTGAGCTCGTTCCTGCTCCTTGGTATGGTAGCAGGCGGCGTCATCGGCGTACTTGTTGCCAATCCGACGATCAATATGCCGGCATTTGTTGGCTTTGAGGTCGGCGGCAAGTCGATGTTCCCGATTTTGTTCATCACGATCGCCTGCGGCGCGGTTTCTGGTTTCCATAGTCTTGTGTCTTCGGGTACTTCGTCGAAGGCTGTGCAGAATGAGAAGGATATGCTCTGTGTAGGCTATGGGTCCATGCTTGTTGAGTCCCTGCTCGGTGTGGTGGCACTTGTCATTGTCTGCTCAGCAGCCAAAGGCGGCGTGCTGCCGCAGGGCACACCGTTTCAGACCTTTGCGGGTGCAATCGGAGGTTTTTTCATGATGTTTGGTCTGCCGCAGCATATTTCCGCCTGCATCATGACGATGTGCGTGTCGGCTTTGGCTATGACCACCATCGATTCGGTCGCACGCATTGGCCGCATGTCTTTCCAGGAGCTTTTTGCTCCGGCTGAAGGCGAGGAAATGGGCCAGATCGCGAAAATCTGCTCGGGCAAGTATTTCTCTACAATCATCACGCTGGTACTGAGCTATATGCTCTGTCTGGCAGGCTATATGAATATCTGGCCGCTCTTTGGTGCAGCCAATCAGCTGCTCAGTGCACTCGTGCTCATCGCACTTGCAGTATTCCTTCGGACGACCGGCCGTAAAGGCTATATGCTTTATGTGCCGATGACGTTCATGTTCTGCGTTACGATGACGGCGCTGGTCATGTCAATCTATGGCATCTATACGAAGATGCTCAACGGCGGGTTCGTCTTCATGATCGACGGGCTGCAGCTTATTCTGGCACTTGCTTTGATGACGCTGGCTGTGCTGGTTGTAAAGCATTGCGGCAGAGAACTGATTACGGGCAAGGCTGAGGAAGGCTCAAAAGATCAGCCTTCCGTGGAATAAAAACAGAAGATGAAAAGAGGTAAGGAGCACGGCTGTGCAGATTGCAGCTGTGCTCCTTATTTGTATGTCAGATGCTCAATGAAATGAAGTAAAAATTTTTAGATTCTTTACAAAATTCCTATTGAAATTTCAGATAAATAGTTGTATGATGATATCAGAAACGGAAAGGAAAAGTTGTATGATAAAAATAACAGACAACTTTTGCACCAAGATGTTCCTAAAAGAGAGGTGAGCGGCAGAAATTTTTGGAATCATCAAACAGGGGTTAATTTTTTAGAAAAGGAGTCGAAAACATGAAAAAGATTATTTCTTTGGTAGTTGCACTTGCTATGATGTTTGTAATCGCCGGCTGCGGCGGTGGTGATCAGGCTGCTAAATCCAGCGGATCCGGCTCGGGCTCAGGCAGTTCGGGAAAACAGATCACGATGGGCTTCTCTCAGATCGGTGCGGAATCCGAATGGAGAACAGCAAACACGGAATCCGTCAAGCAGGCGGCGAAGGATGCAGGTGTCAATCTGCAGTTCTCCGATGCACAGCAGAAACAGGAAAATCAGATCAAAGCAATTCGTTCCTTTATTGCCCAGGGCGTTGATATCATCGCCTTTGTTCCAATCGTAGAGACTGGCTGGGATACTGTATTGAAAGAAGCCAAGGATGCCAAGATTCCGGTCATCGTTGTCGATCGTGATGTCAAGGTCAGCGATGATTCCCTCTATGTAGCCAAGATCGGCACAGATTCTGTTGCTGAAGGCAAAAAGGTCTTCAACTGGATCGACGAATATATGGCAAAACAGAACAAACAGCCGCGCAGCGGTGACAAATATAATGTTGTCATCCTCGAAGGCACGGTAGGTTCCTCTGTAGCAATCCGCCGTCAGGAAGGCTTCAAGGATGCTATGGCAGCTGCCAAAGATGCTTCCAAGTATAATATCCTTGCTTCTCAGACGGGTGAATTCACACGTCAGAAGGGCCAGGAAGTCATGGAATCTTTCCTCAAATCGGATCGTGATAAGATCGATATCCTCTTTGCACAGAACGATGATATGGCACTTGGTGCAATCCAGGCCATTGAAGCAGCTGGTCTCAAACCAGGCAAGGATATCACGATTATTTCCATCGATGGTGTAAAAGGCATGTTCCAGGCAATGATCGAGGGCAAATCGAACTGCACCGTAGAGTGCAATCCGCTGCAGGGACCATTGCTCATGGAAACCGCGAAAAAGATTCTGGCTGGCGAAAAGGTTGAGAAACTCGTCTATGTTGACGAAGGAATCTTCCCGGCAGATGTTGCAGAGAAGACACTGCCAGAACGTAAATATTAAGCCTTTGTATTGATGAAGCCGCGCCCGTCCCGCGTATGAGTTCGGACGCGGCTTTTTCACGGGCAAAACAGAGTGAAACCGGAGCGGGGTGAAAGTTATGGGAGAAATTCTTTTGGAAATGCGTCAGATTGACAAGGTGTTTCCGGGGGTAAGAGCACTATCCAAGGTGGATTTTACACTGCGCGCAGGCGAAATCCATTCGCTTATGGGAGAAAATGGTGCGGGAAAGTCTACCCTGGTCAAGGTCCTGACCGGAGTCTATCACAAGGATGGCGGCACCATGCAGTTCCTTGGCAGGGAAATCGATCCGAGAACGCCAAAGGAGGCACAGGAGTGCGGCATTTCCACGGTGTATCAGGAGGTCAATCTTTGCGCGAATCTCAGTGTGGCAGAGAATATCTTTATTGGACGGGAACCGAAAAAGCATGGCTTTATTGATTGGAAGAGCATCAATGTACGTGCAGAAGAGCTTTTGCAGAAGCTGAATGTGGATATTGATGTGACCAAGACGCTTGACCACTATTCTGTAGCAATCCAGCAGATGATTGCGATTGCGCGTGCAGTCGATGTATCTGCCAAAATATTGATTTTGGATGAGCCGACCTCAAGCCTGGATGAGCAGGAAACGCAGCGTCTGTTCAAGATTATCCGGCAGCTGAAGGAACAGGGCATGGGAATTATTTTTATTTCACATTTTTTGGAGCAGATTTATGAGCTTTGTGACCGTGTGACTGTGCTGCGGAATGGCGAGCTTGTGGGGGCCTATGATATTGGAAAATTACCGAAGCTTGAGCTCATTGCCAAAATGGTGGGTAAAAACCTTTCGGATGTAGCGAATATGGAAAAATCAGCAGAAAAAAGCACACCGTCGGAGGAAGTATTCCTTGATGCGCAGCATATCGGCTGCACGGGACAGCTCATCGATATGGATGTCAAGATTCATAAGGGCGAAGTGCTTGGACTGGCAGGCCTGCTTGGCTCTGGCAGGACGGAGACGGCAGAGCTCCTTTTTGGCATCCATGAGATCAACAAAGGTGAAATCTCTGTAAATGGCAAAAAGCTTCAAATCAGCAATCCGATGACCGCCATGAAGAAGAAGATCGCTTTTTGTCCGGAGGATCGGAAAAGCTCGGGAATCATTGGCGATCTGAGTGTGCGGGAGAATATCATCCTGGCTATGCAGGCCAAGGATGGGATGTTCCGGCATATTCCCTATAAGGAGCAGGTAAAGATAGCCGATGACTGCATCAAGCTGCTGAATATCAAGGTATCGAGCCGTGAGCAGCTCATCCGGAACCTTTCCGGCGGCAACCAGCAGAAGGTCATCATTGCACGCTGGCTTGCGACGGAGCCGGAGCTTTTGATTCTGGACGAGCCGACACGCGGCATCGATGTGGGAACGAAGAGCGAGATCCAGAAGATGGCAGTTACGCTTGCCAAGAAGCGAGGCATGTCCGTTGTCTTTATTTCCAGTGAAATGGATGAGATGGTGCGTACCTGTACCAAGCTCATCGTGCTGAGAGACCGCCGTAAGGTGGCCGAGCTTGAGAATGACGAAATCAGTTCAGAGAATGTCATGCGGGCCATTGCAGGAGGTGAGGCATGATGGGGAAACTCAGGGAATTTACTTCGAGCTCACTGTTTTTGCCGATTGTGGCATTGCTGGTGCTGCTGGTGTTCAATGCGATTTTTGTTGATGGTTTTCTTTCCATTCAGATGACCGAGGATGGGCGGCTCTATGGACGCCTCATCGATATTTTGAACCGCTCCTCTTCCTTGATTATTTTGTCGCTGGGCATGACCTTCGTCATTGCCACGAGCGGCATCGATATTTCCGTTGGCGCAGTTGTTGCGATTTCGGCAGCCGTCGTCTGTACGCTGATCGGCGGCCGCGGGGATGGCATTCCGGAGCATCCAATGGTCCTGGCTATGCTGGCAGCTGTCGGCGTGGGCATTCTCTGCGGTATATGGAACGGGCTGCTCGTGGCGAAGTTCAAGATTCAGGCCGTTGTTGCGACACTGATCCTTATGACAGCCGGCCGCGGCATTGCCCAGCTCTTGACGGAAGGGCAGATCATTACGGTATATTATAAGCCGTTCAGCTACATTTCCGGGACGCTGCCGGGCAATATCCTGCCGACGAATATCTTTATTGCTGCTGCCATGGTGCTCATCGTGGTATTTTTGATGAAAAAGACCAGCATCGGGCTTTTTGTGCAGTCTGTAGGCATCAATCCAACGGCCAGCCGTTTTGCAGGAATTAATGTTACCCTGGTTATTTTCCTGGTGTATGCATTTTCTGGTTTTTGTGCGGGTGTATCCGGACTGGTCGAGAGCTCGCTGATCCGTGCAGCGGATGCGAATAATGCCGGCCTGAACATGGAAATGGATGCTATTCTGGCCGTAGCGCTTGGCGGTACATTGCTTTCTGGCGGCAAGTTCTACATTGGCGGTTCGGTTATCGGGGCAATTACGATTCAGACACTGACGACAACGATGTATGCACTTGGTGTGTCGGCAGACCAGCTGCCGGTGGTCAAAGCCATCGCGGTTGTCATCATCTGTCTCATCCAGTCGAAAAAAGCACAGGAGATGTTTGACCGCTGGAAGGAACATCGTACCGTCTCGCATGGAAACATGGGAGAACCTGGGGAAAAGGTGGTGGATAAGGCATGAAGAAATTTTTGAACAATATCATTGCATCGCAGTATTTTTCCTTCTTTGTCACGGTGCTGCTGTTTGTTGTACTTTATGTCGTCGGGATTATGACCTACAAGGGCTTTATGCGTCCTCAGGTGTTCTTCAATCTGTTCATTGATAACGCAGCCTTGATCATCGTGACGGTCGGTATTACGTTTACGCTGCTCATCGCCGGAATCGATCTTTCGGTTGGTGCTTTGCTCGCGCTTTGCTGTATGATTCTCGCCTACCTGCTGGAATATACGGCAGTGCCTGTCGGTCTGGCTGTAGCAGGGATTCTGCTGCTCGGCATTGCGTTTGGTGCTCTGCAGGGCTATATCATTACGAAATTCGATTTGCAGCCGTTCATCATCACGCTTGCGGGCATGTTCTTCTGCCGCGGCATGACGGCGGTTATTTCGCGTGATACGATCAGCATCACCAATCCGTTCTATGTCAGCATTGCAAGTGAGCGCGTGAGTATTTTTGGCGCAGGTTTCATTTCGATTGGAGCGATTGTTGCTTTGCTCACGCTTATTCTTGCAGCCATCGTTCTTGGCTATACGAAGTTTGGCCGTACCGTGTTCGCGATTGGCGGCAATGAAGCTTCGGCATCCCTCATGGGGCTGCCTGTTTTCCGCACGAAGGTCATGGTCTACACCATCAGCGGTTTTTGCTCAGCGCTGGGCGGCGTAGCGTATTCCCTCATCATGCTCACGGGCTACAACCTGCATGGGCTGGGCATGGAAATGGATGCAATCGCATCCTCGGTCATTGGCGGCACACTGCTGACCGGCGGTGTTGGCTTTATTCCTGGCACGCTTTTTGGTGTGCTGATCCAGGGCGTGATTTTGACATTCATTACGTTCCAGGGAACATTGTCCGCATGGTGGACAAAGATCGTTGTCGGAGTTTTGCTCTGCATCTTTATTGTGATGCAGGCGCTGATCACCGAGCGGAAGAGCAAACTTTCCTCCAAGAGCTCCATGGAACAGCATAAGCCTGCCAAGTCTGCGGGTTCTGCGAGCTGAGATCCCTCATGAGGAGGGATAGAATCCTTCCCCTCCATATAGAGAAAGAAAAAAGAGCTGTCCCCTGCAGCTCTTTTTTCTTTCCTTGGAATATGGTATGCTGGAAGGCGAAAAAAGAAAAGAGGGTGGTCTGATGAAAAAAGTATTACAAATCCTGCTGGCTGTTATGCTGGTTGTTTCCCTGACGGCAATCTATATGCAGGGCTGGGAGACGGCAATGGTCCTTCTTGTCGTTTGCGGCTTTTCAGCGCGTGCCTACCGCCTTGCGGACACCTATCGGGAAGATGATGACAAGGAGACTTATGATAAGCAGATGAAGGCAGTTTATGGCTTTACGGTTGCGTGTGCGCTGCTTTCCTTTTACTGGCCGTATGATATGTATTATAATTTTGTACTTTTTCTTTGCCTGGTTTTTCATTGCTGCATCAATCGTTATGTCAGGCAGGGGACTGCCTGACATGCATCTGATGTATGATGAATCGTTCGGCGTGAAAATATTGCAATAAAACAAAGAATGATTCTTTACAATATTTTCAGTTAACTCTTGTGGGATGAAGTTAATTAGGATATAATAAAAAAGGAATAGGCAGAAAACGTTTACGAAAGGGCGTTCTCCATTGAGTTATAAATATTTTTAGAATTTTATAAAAAGCTATTGAAAATCTTATGAAATGGTTGTATGATAATATTACAAATATTTCATATGGTTGTATGATAAAAGTAGTGGAGGTGAATCAGGGATTTTCAGATTTTCGATAGGAGTCATTCGGGGGAGAAAGGAGGCGGGAGAGGCTTACTTGCATAATAGGTAGAAAGTTCTTAAAATTTACAATGTTACCTAATTTGAGCTTTGGAGGGAAAAGAATGAAAAACCTTAAGAAACTTTTGGCGGTTTTAATGACAGGATTGATGATTCTCTTCGTCGCAGGCTGCGGAGGAAGCAGCTCTGGCGGCTCTGGTTCAGGTTCTGGCTCGGCCAGCAATGCACCATCGAACGGCAAGAAGGTTGGCGTAGCGATGCCGACACAGTCATCGCAGCGCTGGATCCAGGATGGTGCCAATATGAAGCAAAAGCTTGAGGCTCTTGGTTATACAGTAGATTTGCAGTACGCTGAGGATGACGTACAGGCACAGGTATCACAGATTGAGAACATGATTACGAATGGTGCAAACTGTCTGGTTGTGGCGTCCATCGACTCCAGTGCACTGGTCAATGTTCTTGCACAGGCAAAAGCACAGAACATTCCAGTTATTGCTTATGATCGTCTTTTGATGGATACAGACAGTGTGTCTTATTATGCAACCTTTGATAACAAAGGTGTAGGAACTCTTATCGGTAAATATGTAGAGAAAAAACTCGGCCTTGCAGAAGGCAAAGGCCCTTATAACGTAGAATTCTTTGCCGGCTCGCCGGATGACAACAACGCACATTTCCTCAATGATGGTGTTTTCGAGGTATTGAAACCATACATTGATAAAGGACAGCTTGTCGTACCTTCCGGTCAGACGGATTTCAACTCGATCTGCACGCTGCGCTGGTCGCAGGAGACTGCTCAGAAACGTATGGAAGATATCATTTCCGGCTATTACAGCCAGGGAAAGAAGCTCGATGCAGTCATTTCTCCGTTTGATGGTATCAGTTATGGTATCGCAGCAGCTCTTGAGGGAGCTGGCTATCAGGTAGGCAAGAACTGGCCGATTATCACTGGACAGGATGCCGAGCTCATGGCAACGAAAAACATTCTTTCTGGCAAGCAGACGATGACTGTATTCAAGGATACGCGTATCCTTGCGGATAAATGCGTAACGATGGTTCAGGCTGTCCTTGAGGGCAAGAATCCGGAAATCAACGACAAGACTTCGTATGACAACCATAAGCTTGTTGTTCCGTCCTATCTTTGCACGCCGGTAGCGGTTGACAAGGAAAATGTACAGAACGCACTCATCGACTCCGGTTACTATACGAAAGCTGATGTAGGCTTGTAATCCTTTAGAATTCTGGAAGGGCCGGGAGCGTACAGCGTTCCTGGCCTTTTTAGAGAGGAGTGAGATCCAATGTCTGAGGTACTTTTGGAAATGCGCCATATAACGAAGGATTTTTCCGGCGTAAAAGCTTTGGATGATGTAAATCTCGTTGTAGAAAAAGGTGAAATCCATGCGCTTTGCGGCGAAAATGGCGCGGGGAAATCCACGCTGATGAATGTTCTGTCTGGTGTATATCCGTATGGTTCCTATTCCGGTGATATCGTGTACAAGGGAGAGACCTGTGAGTTCCATGATATCCGGGAGAGTGAGCACAAGGGAATCGTTATTATTCATCAGGAGCTTGCACTTATTCCGCTGCTGACTATTGCGGAAAATATTTTTATCGGGAATGAAAATCTGAAATTTTCGAAAGTCATTGATTGGAATACGACACAGCGCAAAGCGATGGAGGTGCTGGAGAGTATCGGCATGCATGAAAATGTCAACCATCTTGTCGGTGAGCTTGGCATGGGCAAACAGCAGATGATCGAAATCGCCAAGGCAATTGCCAAGGATGTCGAGCTTTTGATCCTTGATGAGCCGACATCGGCCCTGAATGAAGAAGAAAGCAACATGCTGCTGGAATTATTGCTGAAGCTGAAGAAAAAAGGCATGACCAGCATTATGATTTCGCATAAACTCAATGAGGTTGCCAGAGTGGCGGACAATATCACAGTTATCCGCGATGGCCGGACCATTGAGACCATCCAGCGTCAGCGGGATGAGGCCATTGATGAGAATCGTATCATCAAGGGCATGGTCGGCCGTGAACTTACCAATCGTTATCCGGAGCGTCATGCGAAGATCGGCGATATCGTCTTCTCGGTCAAAGACTGGACGGTTTATGATCAGGAGGAGCCGACCAAGAAGAAGCTCAGAAATGTATCCTTCAATGTACGCAAGGGGGAGGTCGTAGGCTTTGCCGGGCTTATGGGGGCTGGACGCACCGAGCTGGCGATGAGCTTGTTTGGCCATACCTATGGTGTAAACAGTTCGGGTCATATTTATAAGAATGGCAAAGAAATCAGGATTCCGGATGTACAAAGCGCCATTGATCAGAAAATTGCCTACGTGCCAGAGGATCGCAAGACCTATGGCCTTGTGCTCATCAACGATATCAAATGGAATATGACACTGGCAAGTCTGAATGACCGGTTCTCCGAACGCAATGTCATCAAAAAAAATGACGAAGTCCATGCAGCGGAGGAGTATAAAGGAAAGATCAATATCAAGGCTAATTCTGTTACACAGCCGGTCGAAAGCTTGTCGGGCGGCAATCAGCAGAAGGTCGTACTCGCCAAATGGATGCTGTCCGAGCCGGATGTGCTGATCCTCGACGAGCCGACACGCGGCATCGATGTTGGTGCCAAGTATGAAATCTATACCATCATCAATTCCCTGGCTGAAAGCGGCAAGGCAATCATTATGATTTCCTCGGAGATGCCGGAGCTGCTGGGAGTCTGTGACCGGGCGTATGTGCTCAATGAAGGTGAAATCGCCGGTGAGCTCAGCAAAGAGGCCATGGATCAGGAAGCCATCATGAAAATCATTATGGATCATA
>CAZTAP010000070.1:0-9895 GCA_964611665.1 uncultured Selenomonadaceae bacterium
AAAACGACGTGTGGCGGCGCGCATTTGCATCGAACGGCGAAATGCGCACCAGACGATGGATGCCCTTCTCTGACTTCAGATAGCCATAGGCATTATGACCTTTGATGATCAGCGTAACCGACTTCACACCGGCCTCATCACCCGGCAGCAGATCAGCTGTCTCCACAGCGAAGCCATGGCGCTCTGCCCAGCGGCCATACATGCGCAGCAGCATCTGTGTCCAGTCCTGCGCTTCAGTTCCGCCGGCACCGGCATGCAAAGTAAGGATTGCATTATTTGCATCATAAGGACCGGAAAGCAGTACCTCAAGCTCAAGCGCACGAAGCGCATCCCGGACTGCATCCAGCTCATTCCTGACCTCATCCTCCATATCGGCATCTTCATCTTCCATGCCCATTTCCCAGAGCACTTCCAGATCATCCGCCTTGGTGCACAAGGCCTTATACTTATCTACACTGATTTTGACGTCATTGAGCTCCTGATTGATTTTCTGCGCCTGTTCTGCATCATCCCAGAACGTAGGCTCACCCATCTTATACTCAAGCTCAGCTATTTTCTCTTCTTTGTGAGCGACGTCAAAGTGAATTCCCCATTTCGTTGAGCTTCGCTTTGAGTGCCGTTATTTCTGGTTTCAAATCTTCCAGCATTTTTTCACAACCTTTATATAATAATAGATAACAAAAATCACTTATTCTTGCCGCAGCAGTTCTTATACTTCTTGCCGCTGCCGCATGGGCACGGGTCATTGCGGCCCACAGTCTCACCGTTCTTGACCGGCTTTTTCTTCTTCGCTTCCGCAGCATCCACATCATCGCCATGGGAAGCCTGAGCATTCGCAAGACGGTCCTGAAGCTGCTGCTGCTCCTGCGTCACGATGCTTACGCGATACATGAGCTTCGCAATATCCGTCTGAATGGCATTCTCCATTTCCTCGAACATATTGAGCGCTTCAATCTTATATTCCACCAACGGATTGCGCTGGCCATACGCACGCAGGTTGATGCCTTCACGCAGCATATCCATATGGTCCAGATGTTCCATCCAATGATTATCTACGACACGCAGCATGACAACTTTTTCCAGCTCACGCATATTTTCTTCGCCAAACATGAGCTCACGCGCTGCATAAGCTTCTTCGGCAACCTTCTCCAGCGCCTCCTCGACCTCATCGCGGCTCAGGGCATCAAGCTCAGTTTTGACAAGTCTGCCCTGCGGAGCATAGATCTCCTCAGCATCCTTGATGAGCCCTGCCAGCGTCCATTCCTCCGGATAAAGCTTGGCATTCGCATACTGGTCCATTTCACTCTTGATGATCTGCTGTACCATGAACATGATGTTCTCCCGCAGATTATCTCCCATGAGGATCTTATGGCGTTCGCCATAGATGACCTCACGCTGCTGGTTCATGACATCGTCATACTCCAGTACATGTTTACGGATATCGAAGTTACGCGCCTCGACCTTCTTCTGCGCATGCTCGATGGAACGCGTGATAAGCTTGTGTTCGATTGGGTCGTCCTCTTCCATACCGAGCTTGTCCATGACCGCCGCGATATTATCTGATGCGAACAAACGAAGCAGGTCATCTTCCAGGGACAGGAAGAAACGCGAACAGCCCGGGTCACCCTGACGACCAGCACGGCCGCGCAGCTGATTATCGATACGGCGGGACTCATGACGTTCGGTACCCACGATAAAGAGACCGCCAAGTTCCTTGACGCCGTCGCCGAGCATGATATCCGTACCACGGCCGGCCATGTTCGTCGCAATGGTTACCGCACCCTTCTGGCCGGCATCCTTGATGATCTCAGCTTCCTTTTCATGATACTTCGCATTGAGCACGTTATGCTCGATGCCATGCTTCTTCAAAATGGCACTGAGTTCCTCCGACTGCGTGATTGATGTCGTACCAATGAGGATTGGCTGCCCCTTCTGATGAATTTCCTCAACAGCCTTGCCAACCGCCTTATATTTCGCCCGTTTCGTCTTATAGATGACGTCCGGATAATCAATGCGCAGGATTGGCTTATTCGTCGGTACCACGATGACCGGCAGTTTGTAGATCTTCAGGAACTCGTCTTCCTCGGTCTTAGCCGTACCCGTCATACCAGCAAGTTTTTTGTACATGCGGAAATAATTCTGGAACGTGATGGTTGCCAGTGTCTGGGATTCACGCTGGATCTTCACGCCTTCCTTTGCTTCGATGGCCTGATGCAGACCATCCGAATAGCGGCGGCCGACCATGAGACGTCCCGTGAACTCATCGACAATGATGACCTCGCCATCACGTACCACATAATCGCGGTCACGCTTCATGAGTGCCTTGGCACGCAGCGCCGCCGTGAAGCAGTGGGAAAGCTCGATGTTCTCCGGCGCATAGAGGTTCTTCACGCCGATGGCACGCTCAACCTTCTGCACGGTTCCCTCATTCGGCGAAACCGTCTTTTGCTTCTCGTCAACCTTGTAATCGGCTTCTTCCTTCAACGGTGCCACTGCACGGGCCATTACAGCATACATATCCGTAGACTTCGCGCCAGGGCCGGAAATGATCAGCGGCGTTCTGGCTTCATCGATGAGGATACTATCCACCTCATCGACGATTGCATAGTTCAGATCGCGCTGTACCATCTGGTCCGGATATATGACCATGTTATCACGCAGATAATCAAAGCCGTATTCATTGTTCGTACCGAACGTAATATCACAGCTATAGGCAAACTTTCTTTCCGGAAAATCCATATCATGGCTGATGAGGCCAACCGAGAGCCCCATGAAACGATAAAGACGCCCCATCCACTCACTATCACGCTTGGCGAGATAATCATTGACCGTAATCATATGGACGCCTTTGCCCGTAAGCGCATTGAGGTAAACCGGCAGGGTCGCAACCAGCGTCTTACCTTCACCTGTACGCATCTCTGCAATCTTGCCCTCATGCAGGCAGATACCACCGATCATCTGCACATCAAAATGACGCAGCCCCAGTACACGGCGTGATGCCTCACGCACAACCGCAAATGCCTCAGGCAGAATATCATCAAGCGTCTCGCCTTTTGCAAGGCGTTCCTTGAATTTATCCGTATGCCCGGCCAGCGTCGCATCGCTGATGTCCTTCAAGCCTGCTTCATAAGAATTGATCGTATCCACGATTTCCCGCATGCGCTTGATTTCTTTATCATTATTGTCACCCAGGAATCTCTTGATGAATCCCAACAAACGAAACCACTCCTCGAAAAAATCTCCCCCAAAAGAGAGAAAAAATTATCTATAAACCTATCTTACGATTTTATCAGACAATCTGCTATAAGTCAAAAAATAATCCAGAGAAAAAGGGCTGTTTCCGAAGAAACAGCCCCTGATTCTCATTAAATTTGCCTTAAACCAGAACAATCACATGCCGGATTCGATAAGCCCGTAGTTTCCATCCGTACGGCGATAGACCACATTGACTTCCTCCGTGTCAGCATCACGGAATACAAAGAAATTATGGTTCAAGAGATTCATCTGCATGATGGCTTCCTGAACATCCATCGGCTTTACGACGAAGCGCTTTGTTTTGACGACAGGAAACTCCTCAGATTCCTCAGCTTTTGGCGGTATTGGCCCCGGCTGTACAGTCTCTGCCCGGAAGCCGCCCTCACGGAAACGTCTTTCCAGTTTTGTTTTATACTTATGAATCTGCCGTTCAAGCTTCTCTACCACCAGATCGATTGACGTATACATGTCCATGGTGGCCTCTTCTCCACGCAAGAGCACTCCGCCCTGTACCGGAACCGTAACCTCTACGATGTGACGTCCTTTCGAAACGGTAAGGAGTACAGTGATTTCACCAACCTTGTCAAAATACTTTGTTACTTTGCCAACTCGCTTTTCAACATAGTCCCGCAGTGACGGAGTGATTTCTATGTTTTTTCCTCTTACAGTGAATGTTGCCATATGACACATCCCCTTTCCTGTATCCTATGCTTTATATATTCTCCATCCGCTGATAAAACCCTTCTTCTTTTCAAAAAAGATTTCGGAATTTTATGTGATGCATATTTTTCCATTTCCAGCACATAAAAAACCCGGTTCATCACTGAACCGGGCCTGGTGTCTGCTTTCGAAAAAGAATCTATTATGCCGTTTTTACAACGTTAGAAGCCTGAGGGCCACGAGCGCCTTCAACGATTTCGAACTCAACACCCTGACCTTCGGTGAGTGTCTTGAATCCTTCATCCTGAATAGCAGAGAAGTGTACGAATACGTCGCCGCCATCTTCTCTCTCAATGAATCCATAACCTTTTTCTGCGCTAAACCATTTAACTTTACCAACCATTTTGAAACTCCTCCTACAAATGAACTGGCTGCCGTCTGCAGCCACGCTTATTATTATAGCTCAATTAGATGTGGTTGTCAATTATTTACACCCTTACAAATGGCACTTTGTGCTTTTATAACGGACATGCATATACAAAAAATGAGTATCAGCAAAGCTTTTAGCTGATACTCGTTTATTTTGAACACGTTCGTATCAAAGAACTTTTGATAAGAACAATTTCGTACGTTCTTCCTTAGGATTCTCGAAAACTTCCCGCGGATCACCCTGCTCAATGATGCGTCCATCATCGACAAACAGCAGGCGGTCGCCTACCTCACGCGCAAAGCCCATCTCATGCGTGACGACAACCATCGTCATGCCTTCCTGCGCAAGGCTGCGCATAACATCCAGGACTTCATTGACCATCTCCGGATCCAGCGCACTCGTCGGTTCATCGAACAGCATGACTTTCGGCTTCATTGCCAGCGCACGTGCAATCGCCACGCGCTGCTGCTGGCCGCCTGAAAGCTGCTCCGGATAAGCCTGATCCTTATCGGAAAGACCAACCTTCCGCAGCAGGACCTTCGCACTTTTCTCAGCGGCCTCACGGCTCATGCCGCGCACCTTGATCGGTGCGAGCATAATATTCTGCAGCACCGTCATATGCGGGAAAAGATTGAAGCGCTGGAACACCATGCCGACCTCTTCACGCACCTTATTGATGTTTGCCTCACTGTTCAGCAGGATGCCATCTACGGCAATCGCTCCCTGCGTCGGCACCTCAAGATAATTCATGCAGCGCAGCAGCGTGCTTTTGCCGGAGCCGGAAGGTCCGATGATAACGACAACTTCCTTTTCTTTAATGGAAAGATCAATGCCTTTGAGCACATCGATCCTGCCAAATGATTTATACAGTCCCTTAATGTTTATCATCAGTCTTGTACCTCCGTTCCAGATAAGCGACAAAACGGGAAATCGACAAGGTCATGATCAGATAGATGACCGCAACACTCAGCCAGATCTCCAGTGAACCATAGGTGCGCGCAATGATGAGCTGTCCGCGGCGCGTAAGTTCCTCGAAGCCAATGACGGAAACCAGCGAGGAATCCTTCAGGAGCGCAATGAACTCGTTGCCCAAAGGCGGAATCACGCGTTTGAACGCCTGCGGCACGATGATGTAGCGCATGGTCTGCATCCAGGTCATGCCCAGGGAACGTCCTGCCTCCATCTGCCCCGCATCAATCGACTGGATGCCCGCGCGGAAGATCTCCGCCACATACGCACCACTGTTGATTCCGCAGGACGCAATCGCGGCAAAGAACGGATCGACGCGCTGCCCCGTGAGCACCGGCAAAGCAAAATACATGAGGAAGATCTGCACGAGAAGCGGCGTACCACGCAGAAAATCAATGTAAATCATCGCGAGTACACGCAGCACCTTCAGGTGCGAAATACGCGCAATCCCCACAAAAAGACCAATAAGAACACCCAATGCAACCGAAAGGGCAGTAATCTTAATCGTTACCAGCGCCCCCATGAGCAGCAGAGGAAAAGAATTGACTATCAAGTCAAAATTCAAACTCATACCCTTCACCCATCCTATACATTTTATTCATATTTATTCATTCGGACAAATACACTAAGGTCAATTATATTTCACGATAAAACTCCTGTCAATACGGATTCACCGGAAAATAAAAACACCGTATCCCGGATGGGATACGGTGTTTTTTTATGCATCATGCACAAGCTTAGTTCTTCTTTTCACCAAACCATTTTGCATAGATCTTATCATATTCGCCGTTATCTTTGAGTTTCTTCAGCGCATCGTTGATCTTTTTCTGCAGCTCTGTATTGTCCTTGGCCATGGCAATGCCATAATCCTCAGAAGTCAGAAGCTCATCCAGCGTACGCACATCCTTCTCGCCGCTCTTCAGGATATAGTAATCGTTGACCGGACGATCATTGACAACTGCATCGACGCCGCCAGCCTTGAGCTCCATGAACGTATCTGCCGAGCTGTTGAATTCCTTGACCTCGACATTCGGGATCTTCTTGACTTCTTCAGCGCTCGTCGTACCGATCTGGACAGCTACCTTCTTGCCCTCAAGATCCTTGAATTTATTGATGGCTGTATTATCCTTCTTGACAACGATCGTCAGACCGGATTTATAATATGGATCCGAAAAAAGGACCTTTTCCTTGCGTTCATCATTGATCGTCATGCCAGAAACTGCCACGTCGATATTCTTCGAGCCGATTGCCGGAATCAGGCCATCGAAGTTGAGGTTCTGGATATCAGCTGTATAGCCCATTTCCTTGGCAACTGCACGAATCAGGTCCATATCAAAGCCCTGATATTCCTTGCCGCCCTCATCCTGGAATTCAAACGGAGCGAAATCCGCATTCGTACCAACGCGCAGGACCTTATCTCCGCTTCCGCTGCCGCTCGAAGCATTCGGTGAACCGCCGCAGCCAGCCAACGCCAGGGAAGCTGCTGCAAACAGACCCGCCATGCCCAAAAGCAAAAACTTTTTCATCTTCATTTTACTCATCGATCCCCTATCTGTTCTGTATTTGCACCGGTACAAAGAAAAGCCCGGAGACAGGCCCCGGGCTTCATTGCCAGTATACATAATGTATATTATAGCATATATTTTGTTTCGCGCAAGTAAATCTTAGCCGTTTCTTCTTGCGTTAAAGCAATCGCGGCAGTATACCGGGCGATCATTTTTCGGTTCAAACGGTACTTCAGTTTCCTTGCCACAACCAGCGCAAATTACTTTGTACATCTGGCGAGGTTCTCTCTCCCCACCATCACGTCCACGACGTCTCTTGTCGCGGCAGTCACGGCAGCGTACAGGGTCATTCTCGAACCCTTTCTCTGCGTAAAATTCCTGTTCTCCTGCGCTAAAGATAAATTCCTTGCCACAGTCCTTGCATACCAACGTTCTGTCTTCGAATGCCATGAAAAATCCCCTCACCTTTTGAGTTTGAACATCCCGATCCGCCTTTGCTAAAATCTCTACAAAATTCAGACAAAAGATATCCTTGCCTCTTAGTATACGTATTGTTTCCAAAAAAAGCAAGTAAAAATTTTGATTCGTTAGAATTTCATTAAAATTAGACACAAAGAAAAATCAGGCCAAAATATCCAAATTAGTCCCCAAAGACGGATCCAGGCTTCCGGATACTTCCGGCAGAATATCAGCCAGCCCCTGCTCCATATCATTGAGCTGCAGTTTCAGTACCGACACGCCAAAATCCTTCTGTGTCTGACTCTGATGCATACCAACGGACAAAGCCGCAATACTCATATCCATATCCATAGCCACCCGCATCCTTTCTTTCCGAACTAACTTTCAGATTCATTATATATGCAAATCAGAAAAATAGCAACTAAATTCTCTTATGAAATAAAAAATTCAGAAAATGCATGCATCCGCCCCGGCACGAACAAGCGAGTGATAAATCTGTTCGAGCTCTGCCATATAGCCTGGTGCATCCATCAGCGGCGAAGCCTCCAGCTGAGCGCGCAGCCCTTCATGCAGGCTCTGCAGAAGTTCCAGCGAGCCTGCGAGATGCACGGCCTTCTGCACATACTCCAGATCGCTTTCGGCAATGAGCTCCGGCAGACCTGCATTTTCCAGGATGCTCGCCCCAAAACGTGCACCATGCGTACGGCCGCGCAGCGTGATGACCGGCACGCCCATATAAAGAGCCTCACAGGTAGTCAGCCCGCCCGTATACGGTGTCGTATCCAGTGCGATATCGATATCCTGATATTGCTCCAGATAATCCGGGCTATATGCTCTGAGCTCGATCTGCTCCCAGCGGATGCCAAAATTCATCAAACGTTTTTTTACTGCATCGCGGCCGGAAGGCACGCTGCAAATCTTCGCCTTCAGCACAAGCCTTGCTTCCGGCAAAGCCTCGAGCACCGCGCGCCAAAGCTGAAGCGTCTCATCGGAAGCCTTGGCAAACTGGTTGAAACAGCCGAACGTTATCCGGCCCGTTCGCCTGGCAGGCGTTTCCAAAGCAGGCTGCGGCATCTTTCGCAGGAAATCCGGTGCATAGCAAAGATGGCTGTGCGGCAGCCGGACGATCTCCTCCACAAAACCATGTGCATGTTCCTGCGGCGGCAGACAGACAGCATCCGACAGGAAATAGTCAACCTCCTGCAAGCCCGTCGTATTCATATAACCAATTCCAGACATTTGTATCGGTGCAGGACGGCAGGCAAGAATCGGCAGAGCATTGTTCTGCGTATGTCCGGCAAGGTCAAAAAGCAGGTCCAGACCATCCGCATGGATCAGACGGGCCGCCTCATGCACGGGCAGTCCGGAAAGATCACGCCAGACTGCCGGAAAACGGCGGAAGCGTTTCGTGACTGCATCCGGCTTTCCCAGCGAATAGCAATAAATTGCAAAATCCTTCTTATTAAAATTACGCAGGAGCGGCGCAAAAAAATATGCTGCTGCATGCTGGCGAAAATCCGGTGAAATATAGCCCACACGAATCGTATGATGTTTCTTCCCGACAGTGCCGCTTCCCTGCTTCCGGCAGGGATAATAGCGCTTTTCCCCGGCAAAAAGCTGCTGATATTCCGCATAAAGCTGCCGCATCAGACAGGCAGGCTGCATCTCATAATTCGACAGAAAAAGCCCCTTGCTGAAAAGCTCCTGCCGCTCCGCCAGCGTATCCGAGAGCCGGCTCGCTGCAAGCATCGCCGCCATCGCCTCGGCAGAACGTCCCAGCAGCTGCTGCACATCAGCCAGCCAGCCCTGCGCCTTCTGGACCGTACGGCGCACAAAAGCCGTAGGCTGCCCGCTGCGATCTGCCAGCTGCAGGATATGCTGCAGGCTCTCGACCTCCTTATCCAGCACAAAGTCGACAGCATAGCCGGCTGCCACGACCAGCAAAGCACGCAGATGCTCAGGCTCCCGGACACGGATCTGCCGGATGAGCCTGGAGGCCGCCTCATACTCACCCAGATAGAACGTCGCCTCTGCCACCACGGACAAAGCATCAAGATCCCCGGGACTGTCCTCCAGAATCTTCGCCGCAGCTGCGCGCATGCCCTTGATATCGCCCTGCATCGCGAACATATCTGCCAGTGAAAGCCATCTTTCCTTTTCTTCCATCGCCTTATACCTCCGGATGCAGTTCCCTGCCATACTCTTGCAGGAAAACTTTCTGATACCCCTTGTATTCCGAAGCCAATGGCTTCTCCTTCGGGCAATGGATGCACCAGAAGTCCTTCTCCTGGTTCGGTACAACAACCTGATAGCCTCTGCGTGCAAACTCCCGGCACTGCGAAGTATCATACAGATGCCAGCCCGTAAAGAGATCCTCGCGCCAGGGAACATCATACTGCGTGGCGATGAACAGACCATCCACCGCCTCGACTGCCATGTAAGGACCATCCGGCTCCTTGCAGCGCGAATCCACCACACTCTCCGGCTCACAGGCATGCAGCACGCGCCCATAGGTGCGCAGGCCATCCCACCATACACCCGTCGCTGGCAGGCTGCGGCAGCCGATCATGCCGATGAGGCCGATAGCCGGCTCCGCAAAAATCTTTTGGATATCCCG
>CAZTAP010000070.1:9905-12871 GCA_964611665.1 uncultured Selenomonadaceae bacterium
CACCGCTGCGCGGCAGACTGCGGCAGCCAATGACACCCACAGCACCAATCGATGCATCGGCAAAAAGCCACAAAAGATCGGCTGCGAGATCCTTATTCACCACCAAAGTATCCTGATGCAGATACACCTTATACTTCGCATCAGATTTCCTCATGCCTTCATTATAGCCGGCCGCCATCGATGCCGCACCACGCACACCGACATACTCTGCCTGCATACCTTCAGGCATATGCAGATGCTTCAAATAAAGAAGCGCCTCAGCATAGAGCTCTTCGTTATTTACACAAGTAATAAAACAAATTTTCTTTGCATCCAATCGTCGTTCCTGCCTTTCCATTAAAAAGCACTGATCAATCAGCATTTCCTGTATCCCATTTCTCGATCGCACAGCTATGCTTCCGTGTCTCCTTATCATAGCTGATGCCAATAAGCAGGATTTCGCCGCTGCAGCCTTCCAGTGCCTTCACATACTTCTTTTCCTTGATCTGCCGGATAGCGGTCTCCGCACGCTCATTCCACTTCAGTTCAACAAGCAGTGCAGGCTTATCCGCATACTTCGGGCGCGGCACAAAGACAAGATCAGCAAAGCCCTTGCCCGCAGGCAGTTCGCGAATCATCGTATAATACTGCCGCGCACTGTAATAGGCCAGAGATACCGTGTAGCTCAAAGCATTTTCGTCATTATACTGCAAATGACTGGTTTCCAGATGCGCCGTCTCGATTCCCTGTGCCACAGCCACAGCATCTCTGTCCAGCGTCGCCTGCAGCAGCGCATCTGATTTTTTTACCGAACGAATGATTTCCATCCATTCTGAACGCGTCGTAGCCGTCACAAATTCATCCAGTATTTCCTTATTTGGCACAAACACTTCTTTTTGATCAAAATCATAGCCAAGATAGCCTAAATGAATCAATAACGTCAATACATCTTCATAATTATGAAAGGTCGTCATATCATTGCTAAAGGAACGTATATCGATTTTTTGTCGTCCGCCTGCCATCAAAGATAAAATCGCATCACGCAGACCATCAAAATTCATATCAATATATGCCTTCAACGCCTCAAAGGTCTCCGTCTGCGTCCAATAGTTATTAAACTTATGAAATAACATACTCTGTACAACAGAACGAGGACTATAGACAGACTTTTCCCCATCAAAAGAATAGCCATCATACCATGCTTTTGTTTCTTCAAAATCCATCGCATATTTGCCACACAGCTGCTTTATTTCCAGCTCAGTAAAACCAACATAAGACGCCAACGGCCCCGGATCTGTCATGGAAAACTCTACAAACATATTGAGTGCCGAATGCGTACCATATTTCTTGATGGGCAGTATTCCTGTCATATACACCAGACCAACATACGTCTTATCCTTCAGCCATGCACGTAAAAAATCCAGATATTGCCGCTGCTCCGCTTCGTTCTCCTTGTATTCACGAAAAATACAATCCCATTCATCAATAACAATCACAAAACGTCGTCTGGTTGCTACAAAGATATCCGACAAGCAGCCAGACAAATCGGTTTGATCCAAATAATAAACCTCCGGGTATCCACGCAAAAGCTCCTGCAAAAGCAATCTTTCCAATGTTTGCAATAAAGTCTCCATATCTTTCGCCCGGCTCAGGAACTCCTGCATATTAATAGCTAACACATCATATTGATTGGCATACTGCAAAAAATTGGGCGATGTTTCAATCGTCAGCCCCCGAAAAATATCCTGTGCACTTGCAGTCCTGTCATAATAAGCAACCAACATATTTGCCGCCATTGATTTGCCAAAACGACGCGGGCGGCTCACACAAACATACCGTTGTTCCGTGCGAAACACCTTATTCGTATAAGCAAGCAAACCAGATTTATCAACATAAATCTCCGAAGCCCTGGCATCCAAAAAAGCCTCGCCGCCCGGATTCAAATAACGTCCCATCGCAATACCATAACCTTTCTCAACAGCTGATTTTCCGTATGATGACCGATTGCCCTCCCGAATCCTTTTTATTTCGCCGCCTCAGACAGTTCCTCAGCCCATTCCTGTTCCGGTGCTGCTGCACAAAGAGCCTCATACACGACTTGTTGATGAATCGTCGCCTCTTTGATGAAAGCAGCAAGATAATCCGGAAACATGCTCTGCTCCTTATAAAGCTTCCATACCCGTGCACAATTTTCCTGCACATCAATAGCATATTCGATACGCCGCAGATACCTGGAAAGACTGCTTCGCACTTCCTTCGTAAAGCACTCCTTCAACGCTGAGATCTCCGGCGTCGAGCGGGCTGCCTTGACCAGCCAGAACTCCGTATCCAGATCATGGCGCCGGTTCTCAAAGCCGCACTCCTCCAGCCCCCGGATAAAGTTCTCCGGCCCATAGGTACGCTGCGGCATGAAGATCGCATCCTTATAAAAAGAAGCATATAACAGGCTTTCAAACTCCGGCTTCGTAAAGAGCCGCGTAACCACCGCATAGAAGTGGCCTTCCATCAGTTCCTGCAAAACCTTCCAATAACGGATATTTTTGAAGCTCGTGAGCAAAAAACCCGTCTGCTTGATGAAGGTGCCAAAGCCAGCCGCAATATCCTGCGGATTCGCTGCCGTCTCCAGACAGCGGTCTGCCAGCAGATAGTCAAAAAACTCCTGCGCATAGGGCAGGCGTTCCTCATGATAGTCCAGCACAGACCACCGTACACCAAGTGCCTGATATTCCGGCAGCCCGGTAAGATCCGGATCCTGCACGACCGCATAAAGCTCCGCCTCTGGATATAACTGCCGCAAAAAAGGCAGATAAGGCACACACTCCACGACCAAAATCCTCAGCCTCTCCTGCGTCGGCTGCAAGAAGCGCAGCAGTCCTCCATCAAGCTCCAATAAATCCTTCCGCTTTCCATCCATTTCGATCACCGTCACCCCAAATTAGTATGATGCCCGATGGGTCTCCCGCCCAGCCGGTCATTTCTTATCGCAT
>CAZTAP010000071.1:0-12758 GCA_964611665.1 uncultured Selenomonadaceae bacterium
TTGGCTATTCGGCCAAGGAAACATTGTCCATCATGCAGAAGCTTTATGAAACGCATAAGATTCTTACCTATCCGCGCACGGACTCCCGTTATCTTACTGCAGATATCGTGCCAACCATCAAGGAACGGCTGAATGCCTGCGGCGTGGGCGAATATTCCCGCATGGCCTTTGAGGCTTCGAAACGGATCAAAGCCTCAAAGCATTTTGTCGATGATGCGAGGGTTTCAGATCATCATGCCATCATTCCAACGGAGCAGTTCGTGGACCTGCGGGCTCTTTCGGAGAAGGAGCATCATATCTATGATCTTGTGGTACGGCGCTTTTTGGCAGTGCTTTATCCTGCCTATGAATATGAGCAGACGACGCTGCAGGCAGAAGCAGCTGGTGAGCTCTTTATCGCGCGTGGGCGCGTGGTCAGGCAGCAGGGCTGGCAGGCGGTATATCATCATCGGACAGAGGATGATGAGGCAGAGCTTGAAGAACAGACCCTGCCGGCAATGGCTGAAGGCAGCCGGCTGAAGGTTGAACGCGTGCGTCTGACAACGGGCAGGACAAAACCGCCGGCCCGCTTTACGGAAGGGACTTTGCTGGCAGCTATGGAGAATCCGGCCAAATTTATGGCTGGGGAAAGCAAGGAACTCAAGGAGACGCTGGGGCGTACCGGCGGTATTGGTACGGTAGCTACGCGGGCGGATATCATCGAGAAGCTTTTTGCGACCTTTCTGCTGGAGAAAAAAGGCAAGGATATTTATACGACAGCCAAGGGCAGACAGCTTCTGGAGCTCGTGCCTGAGGAACTGCGCACGCCCGCGCTTACGGCGAAATGGGAGCAGCAGCTTGCGCAGATTGCTGAAGGAAGTCTGCCTGAAGGACAGTTTTTATCCGGAATCAAGAAGTATGCCCAGGCTATTGTGGGAGAAATCAAGGATTCCGAGGCGAAGTTCCATCATGATAACCTGACACGCAAGAAATGCCCGGAATGCGGCAAGTTTCTGCTGGAGGTCAACGGCAAGCATGGCAAAATGCTCGTCTGTCAGGACCGCGCCTGCGGCTATCGCAAGGCTTTGTCTCGTACGACGAATGCCCGCTGCCCGAACTGCCATAAAAAAATGGAGATGCGCGGCGAGGGCGATGGCAAGATGTTTGTCTGTGCCTGCGGCTACCGGGAAAAGCTCACGGCTTTCCAGAAACGCAGGGCGGAAAACAGTGCGGGACGTGTGTCAAAGCGTGAGGTTTCCAAGTACCTGCACCAGCAGGAGGATGATTTCAAGAACAATGCGCTGGCAGAGGCACTTGCCGGGTTGAAGCTTGGGAAATAGTCGGAGGGAAATATGAAAAATTTGTTAAAAAATAGTCTGCTGGTCTTTGCTGTCCTTTTTCTGTTTGCATCATTGCCGGTATCTGCTGCTGAACGCAATGCGGAACTGCAGCCGGTGGATTTTTCCTGCAAGGGGGTTTATCTTGGTGATTCGGCGGCTAAGCTTTTGCAGGCTTTTGGCACGCCGCTGTTTGAGAAGGACGTTACGGTGCAGGGCATACAGGTACGCTACTATACCTTTCCGCACGATTTTACTGCAGGCGTAGCTGTGAAACGGGACAGGGTCGTTGATTTCAAAATCAGGAATCAGCAGTATGAAGCACGGAACGGTGTGAAATATGGAGCTACTGCCTATAAAATCAAGCAGACCTATGGAAAGCAGCAGCGGACTTTCTTTGATGGCGCAACGTATTATATTTATGAGAACCCTGAGCATAAATATCAGCGTCTGCTCATTGAGGCAGAGCCTACCGATGGCTGGCTCTTATCCATGCGCATCACGAATCTGCCGCTTACGGATGAAGAGGCAGAGAACATGGCAGAGGACAGCGACTGGGAAAATAATGATCTGACGGCTATTACCATGGCAGACAAACCGGTGGATACGAGTGCTCTGGATAAGCAGGCGGATAAAGGTGAAGTAAAATTGGAAATCAAGGGGTAAGCAAAATGTGGAAAGGCAGAATCGTACGCTATCTTGGCATATTGCTTGGCTGCCTCATCAGCAGCAGTTCGATCAATCTTTTCCTTGTGCCGAATCATCTGCTGAGCGGCGGCATCACCGGTATTGCGATTATTTTTTACTATCTGGCGGAGCTGCCTATCGGTATTCAGATGCTGCTTTATAATCTGCCGCTTTTCTTTGCGGCTTATCGTACCTTAGGCAAACCCTATACCGTCGACATTGCATTTGGTACGGTGCTGTTTTCGCTCTGCGTGGATGCAACGCGTTTTTTGAGTGCTTATGCGCCGGTGCCGGATACGATGCTGGCTGCAATTTTTGGCGGCGTATTCAACGGAATCGGCTATGGGATCATTTTCCGTATGAATGGAAGCTCAGGCGGCTTTGATATCGTTGCGGCTATTGTGAAGAAATATTATTCGCTGAATATGGGCTCGGTGATCTTTGCCTTCAATTGCGTGATCATGTGCATAGCAGCTGCGCTGTTTGGCATGATGCCGGCAATGTATACACTGGTATCGATGTTCATGAATTCTGCGGTTACGGATAAGGTAGTGGCAGGGCTCAATCATCGCAAGGTTGTGCTGATCATTTCGGATCATATCCAGGCAATCTCTGAAGGCATACTTGTTGAAGTCGGGCGCGGCGTGACCTTCCTGCATGGACAGGGGGCTTTTACGCGCAAAGAGCGCAACGTGCTTTTTGTAGTGGTAAGTCTTACCCAGATTGGCAAGATCAAGCTCATCGCGGATGCAATCGATCCACAGGCGTTTATGATCGTGCTTTCAGCAAATGAGGTCATGGGGCGGGGCTTTACCCTGCCTGGCATTCGTTTTGAAGCAATGTTGAAGGAAAGAAATTCAAAGAAACAGCAGGTGAGGAAATGAAAGATTTGGAACGTTTTGTGCGCATTGCACAGGGCATGGAAAAGGCTGAGCTGGTCTTGAAGAATGCACAGGTATTCCATGCGTTTACCGGAGAATTCATCCAGGGGGATATTGCGATTGCTGAGGGGAGGGTTGCCGGGATCGGCAGCTATGCAGGCGAGCGTGAAATCGACCTTGCGGGTAAATATATTACGCCGGGCTTTATTGATGGACATGTCCATATGGAGAGCTCGATGCTGAGTCCGCTGGAGTTTGGCCGGGCGGTTGCAGCAGCCGGCACGACGACGGTCATTGCGGATCCGCATGAAATAGCGAATGTGGCAGGGCTCGATGGAATCCGCTACATGCTGGAAGCTTCAAGAAATATCCCTATCCGGACGTATTTCATGCTGCCTTCCTGTGTGCCTGCTACGCCTTTGGAGGATTCCGGGGCGGAGCTTCTGGCACAGGATCTCATGACGCTTATGGATGAGCCGAGGGTGCTGGGGCTTGCGGAGCTGATGAATGTGCCGGGTGTCCTGATGGGAGACACGAAAGTCTATGATAAGCTTCGGATGGCAGAAGGGCGCAGAGTCGATGGACATGCACCGGGAGTCCGGGGCGGAGCTTTGATGGGCTATGCAGCGGCAGGTGTCCATTCTGATCATGAATGTGTGACGGCAGAAGAGGCAATGGAGCGTTTGCAGGCGGGGATGTACCTGCTGATCCGCGAGGGCTCAGCTGCGAAGAATCTGCGCGCGCTGCTGCCGGTCGTGAATGAGCTGACAGCGCCGTTTTGCTGTTTTGTTACCGATGACCGTCATCCGGCGGATTTGATCGAGGAGGGCGGTATCAATCATATGGTCCGCCTTGCTGTGCAGCTGGGACTGCCGGCAGTACAGGCCATTCGTATGGCGACCGTGAATACCGCGCGTTATTTTGGCCTGTGCGATCTCGGCGTCATTGCGCCGCATTATCATGCGGATTTGTTGGTCTTTGAAGATTTGGAAAACTGGAAGCCAGTGATGGTATTCAAGGGAGGCGAGCTGGTTGCTGAGCGGGGCAGGGCGCTTGACAAAGGGAACTGTTTTGCATCAGAAGAGATTGAACATACAGTGCATTTGAAGGAGCTGAGTAAAGAGCAGCTGCGCATTCCCATGACGGGGGACATGGCAAGGGTCATCGGACTTGTTCCGGAGCAGATCATCACGCACTTGCTGCATCGGAAGGTGAAGGTGGTCAATGGCGAGGCGGTGAGCGATGTGCAGAATGATATCCTGAAAATCGGGGTATTTGAGCGGCATCATGCTACAGGGAAGTCAGGCGCTGCACTTGTACAGGGCTTTGGCCTGAAGCATGGAGCGATTGCCTCGACGATTGCTCATGATTCGCATAACCTGCTGGTCATTGGCGCTGATGATGAGGACATGCTGCTTGCGGCACGTGAGCTGGAACGGATCAGCGGAGGCATTGCCGTGGTGTCCGGGGGTATGGTCCTGGGCTCTATGTCCCTGCCCATCGGTGGTCTGATGACGAATTCCAGTGCGCAGGAAGTTGCTTCTGCCGTAGCAAAGCTTGTCCGGCTGGCACACGGCCTTGGGGTACGGGAGTGCTATGACCCGTTTCTCACGCTGGCCTTTCTGAGCCTTCCGGTCATTCCGGCGCTGAAGCTTACGGACAGGGGACTGGTGGATGTGGGTTCCTTTAGTTTCACGCAGGTGGCTGAACCATGAAGCTTACGTATTTATTGAACAGCGGCTTTGCAGCAGAACTCGGGGATACTTTGCTGGTCTTTGATGACTATCGTGACCCTGCGGGCGCGGTGAAGGCTGCACTGCCGGCTGTCCGAGAAGTTTACTTTTTTGCATCGCATGCACATTTTGATCATTTTGACGCACACATTCTGGACTATGCACCGCAGACCAACCGTTATTTTTTCAGCGAGGAGATCCGGCCGCTGCAATCTGCCGGAGGATTTCCAGAAGGGAAAGTCACCTATCTCAATACCTATGACAGCTATGCCGATGAAGGGATCAAGGTCACCAGCTTCGATTCTACGGATACAGGCACTTCTTTTCTCATAGAAAAAGACGGAATCCGTATCTTTCATGCGGGTGATTTCAATTGGTGGCATTGGAAGGGGGATACTGAGCAAAATATCAAGTTTGCGCGCAATGGCTTCATGAAGCAGATGAAAAAGCTGGACGGGCTTGAAGCAGATCTGGCATTTTTTCCGGTGGATGGCCGTCTGGGCGAGTTCTGGGATATCGGTGCGAGGGAATTTTGTGCACGTACGAATGTCAGGGCGCTTGTCACGATGCATAATGTGGGCTATCCTGTCTGGAAACCCGCAGTGGATTTCTTTCTGCCAGGCAAGGAGCTTCCGTATTGGTCGCCCGAAAAACCGGGAGAAAGCAGGATTTTTAAAATTGGAGGCGAATTTAAACAGTGAAAAAGATTATCTTGCTGCTTTTGGCAGCATTGCTGGTGCTCACGTCAGGCTGTCTGGCCGCGACAAAGGATACAGCAGGTAAAGGAGAGAATAAAGTGGCAAATCCGATTGCAGTATTTGAAACATCCAAGGGAAATTTTGAAATTGAGCTTTTTGCGGATAAAGCACCGAAAACAGCGCAGAATTTCATCAATCTCGTGAAAAAGGGCTTCTATGATGGACTGATCTTCCATCGTGTCATCGATGGTTTCATGATTCAGGGCGGTGATCCGCAGGGTACTGGCATAGGCGGTCCTGGCTATACCATTCCGGATGAGTTCCACAAGGATCTCAAGCATGATTCGGAGGGCATCCTGTCCATGGCAAATGCCGGCCCGAATACAGGCGGTTCCCAGTTTTTCATCACGCTGGCGAAAACTCCCTGGCTCGATGGACATCATGCTGTTTTTGGCAAAGTCATCCAGGGTATGGATGTCGTAAAGAAAATCGGCAAGGTAGAATGTGATTTACAGGACAGACCATTAGAGGACGTCGTCATCAAGAAAATCACGATCAAGGAAGCGGAGTAAATGGCAGAAGCCTATACGTACATTGTAGAATGTGCGGATGGTACGTTTTATACCGGCTGGACGAACGATTTGGAAAAACGGGTCGCTGCGCATAACGCCGGCAAGGGTGCAAAATATACCAGAGCCAGAGGGCCGGTAGAACTGCGATATTTCGAAGAGTTTTCTGATAAGACCGCAGCCCAGAGCCGCGAATGGCAGATCAAGCACCTTACACGCCAACAGAAGCTTGCGCTTATTGCGCGGGCATAGCAGAATGGACGGCTGAAAAAGGCCGTCCTTTTGTGCAGTTCATTGACAAAGAAGTCAAAAGAACATATAATATTTAGGAACTCAGTAGACTGGAAAAAAGAGTGTCAAGTGGTTATTTCTGCCCTTGACACTTCTTTATGTTTGTCTTTCTGAGCTGCAGGCGAAGTTCCTTCGGCTTGAATTTTGATAAAAAGGGGCGCATAGCAATGGCAGATAAACGTGTAATGCTGACTGAAGAAGGCTATAAAAAACTTGAGGATAAACTGGTCTATTTAAAAAGCGTAAAAAGAATCGAGATTGCGGAACGTTTGAAGGCAGCAATCGCATTAGGCGATCTGAGCGAGAACTCAGAGTATGATGATGCGAAAAACGAGCAGGCATTTCTGGAAGGCGAGATCCTGGACCTTGAGGCGAAAATCCGTAACAGTGATATCATCAAGAGCGATGCAAATTCAGATGTCGTACAGATGGGAAATACGGTCGTGATCAAGGATCTTGAATACAATGAAGAGGAAACCTATACACTCGTAGGTTCTGCTGAGGCAGATCCGTCGGAGTTCAAGATTTCAAATGAGTCTCCGGTTGGAGCAGCAATCGTTGGGCAGAAGGTTGGCAATGTTGTCGATGTACATGCTCCGGCAGGTATCCTGAAGTATGAAATCGTGGAAATAAAAGCATAATCGCATAGATAGGAGTTAGGAAATTGGCAGATAAGAAGCAGACAAAACCCGTGCAGAAGGAAGACCTCAATGAGATGATGCAGGTTCGTCGTGATAAGCTTGCAGCTTTTGAGGAAAAGGGCGTAGCTCCGTTTGGACATCGCTTTGAAGTAACACATCACGCGAAGGATGTTCTTGAGCATTTTGAAGAACTTGAGGGCGAAGAGGACGGTCCGCAGGTGAAGCTTGCAGGACGTCTCATGGCAATCCGGGGTCACGGCAAGGCAAGCTTTGCTGTACTCATGGACCTTTCCGGTAAAATCCAGGTTTATTTCAAGCTTGATGTACTTGGTGAAGAGAAATATTCTGAGTTTAAATTGCTGGATATCGGCGATATCCTTGGGATTACCGGACGCGTATTCCGTACGCATCGTGGGGAGGTCACCGTCAAGATCGAAGATTTCGATCTTCTTTCAAAGTCTTTGCGTCCTTTGCCGGAGAAGTTCCATGGCCTGAAGGATGTTGAGATTCGTTATCGTCAGCGGTATCTTGATCTTATTGTCAATCCGGAGGTCAAGGATACATTTATTGCGCGGACACGCATTATCCAGGCGATCCGCAGATATCTTGATGAACGTGATTTCCTCGAGGTCGAGACACCGGTCATGTCGACAATCGCCGGCGGCGCAGCAGCCCGCCCGTTCGTTACGTATCATAATGCGCTGGATATGAAACTTTATCTGCGTATTGCAACCGAGCTGAATCTGAAGCGTCTGATTGTCGGCGGCCTGGAGCGCGTTTATGAACTTGGGCGTGTGTTCCGCAATGAGGGCATCGATGTACGTCATAATCCGGAGTTCACGTCGATTGAGATTTATCAGGCATATGCAGACTATAATGACCTTATGGATGTTACGGAAGGCATCACCTGTGATGCAGCCAGAGCGGTGCTCGGCACGACGGTCATCAATTATCAGGGTGTGGAGATCGACCTTTCCAAGGTCAAGCGCATCAGCATGAACGATGCGGTCAAAGAGGCTACGGGCAAGGATTTCCTGAGTGCGAAGACGGTGGAAGAAGCACGTCAGATGGCAGATGAGATTGGCGTGGCCTATGAGGAAAAGCATGGCATAGGCGGTATCCTTAACGAAGCCTTTGAGGCAAAGGTTGAAGAAAGCCTTATGCAGCCGACCTTTATTACTGGTCACCCGACAGAGATTTCACCGCTTGCAAAGCGTAATCCGGAGAATCCGATGATTACCGACCGTTTTGAATTCTTCATCTATGGACGTGAGCTTGCCAATGGTTTTACTGAGCTCAATGATCCAATCGATCAGGAAGGACGTTTCCTCGATCAGGTCAGGCAGCGTGAAGCCGGCGATGAAGAGGCACATATGATGGATCGCGATTATATTACGGCGATGGAATACGGCCTGCCGCCAACGGGTGGTCTTGGCATCGGTGTCGATCGTCTGGTGATGCTTCTTACGGACAGCGCATCAATCCGTGATGTCCTGTTCTTCCCACATATGCGTCCGGAAGCAGGCGCAGCAGACAAGTCAGAAAATGAATAAGATAACATAAGAACAGCCCGTCAGCACTAGTTCAAGTTGCTGGCGGGCTGTTCTTTGCTGCAGAGGAGTTAAATCCCCATCTGGATATTCTGGATGACTTTGGTCAGTTTGTCCAGCTGATCGCGTGCAGTCGTATTGAGCGATTCCAGTTCGCGAATCGAAGCGGTGGAGGACTGGATATGGGAAATGCTTTCGGTAAGGTTAGCATGCAGCGAAGTAACCTGTGTATTGAAGTGCTGGTCAAAGTCAGCAATCTTGTCTTCGAAGCTCTTGTTCTCGGCCAGAATGCCGTCGATTTCCTCAACGTCATGCAGCAGGATGCGGATAGCTTCATCGGAAGTATGCAGGCTTTCCTGTGTGTTTTCCGAGAGTTTGCGGACCTCCTGAGCGACGACGGAAAATCCGCGTCCGGCTTCACCGGCACGTGCAGCCTCGATGGCGGCATTCAGTGCGAGCAGATTGATTTGTGAGGAGATTTCGGTGATCATATGCATGACATCGTCGATTTTCTGTGTGCTCTGGCTCAGCATATCGAGCTTTGGTGTGATATCGTTGCTGCGCTTCATGAGCTGGCCGAAAAGATCGCTTTGCTCTTCGATGCCCTTGGAAAGATCCTGGATCGAAGTCTGGATGATTTCGACATCCCGGGACATTTTCGTAATCGTAGCAATGATTGTCGGCATTTTGCTCTGATAAGACTGGAACATTGAGATGATATCGTCTTTGAGCCGATCCATGCTCTTCTGGCGTGCAATGATGCGGTTGAAGAAAAATGCCTGGCAGGCTGCGTATTGAACCGCAAATTTGTCGATATAAGCATCAGAGAAAGCGGCGCCCTCCGGCAGATGATAAAAGAAGATTGCGGTAAGTGTTTCATTTACATGCAGACCGCTGATCTCACCAAAACTGGAAAAACCGGCAACCGGAATATTTTGGAAAAGGTCGACGTGATTGATTTCCTGAGGATAGCCGAGACGGCGCAGGATACAGTCGTTGAGGATGCCGCCGATTGGCACAGGCTTGTTCTGGGCAAACGTGCGGATCTCCTGGGTAACGGTATCGGCAAGAGAGGTGCGCTTGAGCAGGTACAGCTTTTCGCCCGAAACGACATCACAGAAGAAATTGATATGGTCATGGCTTTCATCAATCGAAGCGACTGAGCGGATGAAGTCTTCGCCATTGATATCGGTGGCAAAGGTATAGGACTGCATCGCCTTGTTGAGCTCATCGACTGAGCTGCAGTTGAAGCGGCGCTTCAGTGTATCAATCAAGGAAACCGGCTGTCCGCTGCCGTTGTCCACGGTTTCGATATAGCGCAGGGATGTATTTGCGCCGACGACGGAATAAACATCTCCGGTACGTTCAACGGCCTGTGTCTTGAAAATGCCATAACGATAAGGCTTTGTGAGACGTACGAGCGTAATGACCGCATGGTTTTCGGTGACTTTTTCGTTATCATAGATATACGTATTGACGAAATCCAGTTTGCCGCCGGCACTTCCGCCAATATACGGGCAAGGGCATTTGCGGCTCGCATAAAGTGCCTGGAGCACAAAGGTTTCGCAATTGGAAAGCCCGTCGACGTAAACCAGGGCAAAAGTATGGTTCGTACTGATGCGGAAAGGAATCTGATGACGTTCGATTTCTTTCTGGATGAGTTCAACGCGCTCATTGACCGTCATGCGTACCTGCCCGGAGCGCAAATCTTCGTTGGGCAGTGGAATGCTCATGATATAGGTATTTTCAATCATGTGCTTTGAATATACCTGAAGGAGGACCTTGCCGCGGTTTTCTTCCGCACTGCAATACAGCGACTGGCTGCCTGCCGGACGGCAGTTCGCGTTTGATTGAAGATGAAACTTCCGGCATAGAAAGATCTGGTGAAATAAATCCCATGACAAGAGCCGGACCTCCTGCTACGGCAAGAATTTCTTTTAATTTGCCGGAAGCCAGATCATTATGTGACAGATAAGCAGTTTTGATATCTTGCTGATTTGCCGCAGCAGAAGTCTCTGCGCGTGCTGAATGCAGAGCGGGAGAGGGTTCTGCTTTGACCGCTGGCTTAGGCGCATCTGATTTTGAAAAAATACTGAACATCGTTGAATACACCTCGATTTCTTATAGTAAACAGGCAATTTAAATTTATTATTAATTAGTTATTTCGATAAATGTCCTATAGTTCCTGCTGGATTTTTGAAAAAAAGTAATGAAATGCTGTTGGGATACTATACTGTTTTATTAGCTCCTTTCTGGTTATCCAACGAAATGAGTCAGAATCAAGAGAATCTTCATTATTGCCATACTGAGCGAATGGTCCTTCTTTCAGCCAATCGTTTTGAAGCCGCACGTACCATCCCTGCATGTGCCATTCGATATGAGAAAAAATGTGCCGGGCTGGCGGGAGCTTTTCGATGGAGGCGATGGCGAACCCTTTCTCCTGGAGAAACGAGAGAAGTCCCTGCTTGCTGAACTGGCTGGTGAGATTCGGGAATTCCCAAAGCCCGGCAAGCAGACCGGAATCAGGCCTTTGCTGAATGGCAATCCGGTTTTGGCAGCTGAGCAGGAGAACGGTTCGTTTTTCGATGCGTCGTGCTTTGGACGGCGTTTTTTTCGGAAAATCCGCAATGCAATCTTCTGCAGAGGCCAGGCAAAGGCGATGCAGCGGACAACGGGGGCAAAGGGCGGTGCCTCTTGGCAGGCAGACCGTTGCGCCAAGCTCCATGAGCGCCTGATTAAAGGCACCTGCTGCAGCTCCTTCGGGCATGATGGTGAGCAGGGCCGCTTCAACCGCGCGCTTTGTGCGGTCTTTCAGGATGTCTTCCGGGCAGGTGATGAGGCGGGTGATGACGCGGAGCACATTGCCATCGACTGCTGCAGCTTTTTGGCCATAGGCAATCGAAGCAATGGCGCCGGCTGTATAGCGGCCAATACCGGGCAGCTGCAGAAGCTGCTCGAAATCTGCGGGCAGGCGGCCCTGGTATTCCGCCAAGACAATCTGTGCTGTTTTTTGCAGATTGCGTGCGCGATTGTAGTAGCCAAGCCCTTCCCAGAGCTTAAGCAGACGTTCTTCCGGGCAGACTGCCAGAGCCTGGAGATCCGGCAGGGCTGTGATGAAGCGTTCGAAGTAAGGACGTACGGCTTCTACGCGTGTCTGCTGCAGCATGATTTCTGAAATCCAGACACGATAGGGGGTTGGCTCTTCGCGCCAGGGCAGCGCGCGTGCCTGGCTTTTATACCAGGTCAGGAGAGGGAAGGTTATTTCAGAGAGTATTTCTGTTCGTTTTAATAGTAAGGTAGTACGCATGATATTCCTCCTAAGTATATCTATCATATCATAGAGGTACCTGTTTTGGGAAAGTGTAAATGGTATATTGTAACAGATGGATAGAAAATTCTAAAAATTCTTTACACAAGTACGATTTTCTGAATTGTTTCCTGTGAAGAGAAGTATTTACATGAGAATTTCAAAAAACATCAGAAAAAGTTACAAAAAGGTGTTGACAAAAAACTGTAATGCTGTAATAATGTATACATGTTTACAACGTTACGCGTTGAAAGCAGATAGATAGCATGATATAATAAAATGATAGCGGCAATGATAGGGAGCAGGACATTATATCCTTTTACAGAGAGCTGATGGCTGGTGGAAATCAGTAAAGTTGCGTGTCCGACATCGCCCAGGAGCTTTTGTGTCGAATGATCCGTCAGGAGGCATGAACGTGTTTCAGCGTTAATGAAGGCCGATGCAGGCCATGAGTATAATGCAGGGTGGTACCGCGGAATTATCCGCCCCTGTCAGCACGATTTTTGTGTTGGCAGGGGCGGTTTTATTATTGTTGGGAGGATCATTTATCATGAAGCATGTATTATCTATTCTCGTGCGGAACCAGTCCGGAGTACTGGTCCGGGTTGCAAGCATGTTTTCACGGCGCGAGTTCAACATCGACAGTTTGTCGGTCGGTGTAACACAGTCGCCTGAGTTTTCCAGAATTACCGTTGTTGTCTATGGCGATGAGGAACTCGTCGATCAGATGATCAAGCAGCTGGAGAAACTACCGGATGTTGTCGCAGTACAGCGCCTGGACGCCGGGACGTCTGTTTACCGAGGCATGACCTTGATTAAGGTAAAGGCGGATGACACGAACCGATTGGATGTACTCAAAATGGCAGAGCTGTTTCGGGCTCATGTAATCGATGTGCAGCCGACCACGCTGATTTTCGAGATTACCGGAGATGATGAAAAGGTTACGGCTTTTACGCAGCTTTTATCTCCCTATGGAATTCTTGAAGTCATCCGGACAGGGCTCATTGCCCTTGAACGCGGCGAACATACAATTTATGAACATTGTGAGGAGAGAGAGTATTATGGCAAAAACTTATTATGATCAG
>CAZTAP010000072.1:0-12697 GCA_964611665.1 uncultured Selenomonadaceae bacterium
GTCGTTTCCCCAATACCGCGCAAAAAAAGCTCCGTATGCTCAAAAATCGGTGTACGGATTTCTTTATAACCATAACGTCCGCAAATCTCACGTACTTTATTTTCTACATAAAGCCACTGGCCGACAGTATCTGGCAAAATATCCTTTGTCCCACGTGGACCATTTGTCAACATACAACTATTTCCTCCTATTCTTTATAAGCACTTTCCAAAAGCAAAGCACGTTTTTCTATGTATTTATCTACACTATTAAGATAGGTAGCTAAATCTTTAGCATTAAAAGACGACTTGATCCGATGGGCTTTGAAATCAACGACTTTCGTCGTAGCAGCTCCGCCAATGCCGATAATGGTCTGGTGCTCTTCCATGATCTGGATATTATACATACCCTCCGCACCCTCACGACAGCAGCTGACATTTTCCAGCTGTCCGCTCATATAGCCCTGCCGATAAAGATAATATGGCTGCAGGCCAAGCTTTCCGACATAGCACATCGCTGTATCAAACATTTTTCGCGTAGTCGCATCATCTGGCAGTTCAAAATCCGCCAGATTCATCTTGAGCCGCGAACCACGCTTCAAAGCCAGCGCATGCAGCGTAATATCATCCGGTGCAAGTGCTGCAACCTTTTGCATCGTATCTTCAACATCCGCCACGGTTTCGCCCGGAAGACCAAGAATAAGATCCATATTGATCTGCGGGATTCCCGCATCACGCAGTGCATGGAACATACGGACAACATCCTCCGGCGTATGGTTGCGGCCAATGCGTTTAAGCGTACGCTGCTGCATGGTCTGTGGATTGACGCTTACGCGGTCCACATGACAGTCCAGCATCGTCTGAATCTTTGCCTTTGACATACTGTCGGGACGTCCTGCCTCAACCGTAAACTCCACGACACCCGGTCCATAAAAAGCATTATATACCAAATGAAGCATTTCGGCAAAAATTTCGTCTGGCAGACTGGTCGGCGTACCGCCGCCAATATAAATGTTCTGCACATGCAGACCATACTTGTCCACAGCAGCCTTTGCAGCCGCTAAGTCCTTTCGCCAAACCAACATGAACTCAGCCAGCTTCTCTGCCGGTGGAAGAACATATGCCGGAAAAGAACAGTAAAGACAGCGGGAAAGACAGAACGGAATGCCCACATAAATACTGATGGTATGTTCATCTGAAGATGCCAGGAATGGCAGCTGCCGAAACGCCATACGCGTGATACAGTCAGCTTTTTCATAGCTCACTTCATAATCTTTCTGCAGGCGTTTAATGATTGCCTCTGCCGATGCTCCCCCCTGGATCAAACGATGTACGATTTTGGTTGGACGCACGCCATGCATAATGCCCCAGGGCGCTGGCGGCATGGCAAAATGCTCACGAAACAAATGATAGAGGTTCAGCTTGATCAGACGATGGATTGCTGCTGATTCATGCTCATCCAGTGCAGCGTTCTCTGCAAGCACAAAGCTCTGTTTTGTGCCATCTGTTCTTTGCACGCTCAGTCTTGTCTGTACCTCCGGCGGTTTCCTGGACAGCACTTCATTCTCTATGGACAGCACAGCAAAATCAACGGGCTCTGCATCTTCGTCAGCAATTTCAATCCGGAACAGATTCAATACCTCTTTAACGATTTTGACGATGACCTCATGTTCACTGTTTAGATAAAATTCCCTGACTCTCAATGTTTCTGGCACTCCTTGCAATAACCGAAAAATTTCACCTGATGATCAATGATTTCAAAACTGCATTTCTCTGCAACATTTTTTTCTAATTCATCCAGCAGATCATCCGAAAACTCGATGACCTTGCCGCACTTCAAACAGATCAGATGATGATGCTGATGTCCTGCTGCATTTGTATCAGTTACCTCATAACGACTGCATCCATCGCCGAACTCCATCTTCTGCAAAAGGCCCAGCTCGCTTAACAGTTCCAGACTGCGGTATACCGTAGCCAGCCCGATTTCTGAATGATTTGCACGCAGAATCCCATGAATATCCTCAGCACTCAGATGCTCGCCCGGATGATCAAGAAAAATCTGCAGTACAATCTGACGCTGCGGAGTCATCTTGTGCTGACGTTCCTGCAGGCGCTTTTTCAGATCCTCTATTGTAAATTTACTTGGCATACTAATACCCCTTCATCTCTATAATATCAACAAATACCTTTATTATAACGCTATTGTTCAGGATTCCGCAAGGCAAAATTATTCAAACCAGCTTTTCCCCGCAAAGACCTATAGCAACAAAAAATACAAAGAACCTCTCTCATTTCTGTAAATAAGGATTATGCGCATGCTCCCAGCCAACTGTTGTAGCTGGTCCATGCCCCGGATAAACACAGGTATCCTCAGGCAAAACCATGATTTTTTCCTGCAAAGCCTGAATGAGCTGCTCAGAAGAAGCACCCGGGAAATCACAGCGTCCGATGGATTCAGCAAAAAGAGAGTCTCCAGAAAAAAGCACCCGTTCACCATAAAGGCAAATACCTCCGGCAGAATGTCCCGGCGTATGGATGACACGGAAGGAAAGCTGACCAAAAGACACGGTCTCCCCATCATGCAGAAAAATATCCGCGGGCTTCGTCACAAGCGTAAAGCCCATAAAGGCAGACAGATTCTTCCTTGCATCCAGCAGCATATCTGCATCATCCTCATGGATGCAAAAATCTGCCCCTGTCTTTTCCCGCAAAAAATCAACGGCTCCGATATGATCACCATGCGCATGCGTATTCACGATAGACTGTACATCAATCGAAGCCTGCCGGATATACTGCCAGACAGCCTCTCCATTTCCTCCCGGATCGATGATCATGCCTTGTTTTGTTTCTGTATCCTGCACAACATAACAATTCACATCAATCGGCCCGACCACAAAGGACCGTATTTCCATGCCCATGCTTAATCCTCCCTCGTGTTTGCTGCCAAAGAACGCGTAACACTGTATACATCCTTAAGCCGCCGCATTTTGGTCATAATCTGTGAAACCTGCTGTGAATTGCGTACATCGAGTCCCATGATCACCGTTGAAGTCTTATTGGATTTATTTGGCTTTGCATTGATCGAGGAAAGATTGATCTTCATCTCCGATGGAACACCAAGCAAACTCGTAAGTACGCCGCTTTTATCATTGCAAGTAATCTCCAGCTGTACGGTATAAACCTTATCCAGTCCGATATCCCAATTCACCTCGATGACCCGGGATAGATCCGTATCATTAAGTACATTCGGGCAATCCGAACGATGTACAGAAACACCGCGGCCTCTTGTGATATAGCCTGTAATCGGATCTCCAGGTATCGGATTGCAGCAGCGTGCAAGACGTACCAGAAGCCCGCCTTCCCCTTCGACCAGTATCCCATGGCTGGATTTCTTGCTGCTGCCTTTTTGCGGCTGCTGCTTCAGTTCATCAAGCATCTTGGATACATCAGGCGGCGTTGTTCTCTGCAGGTCCTTCTTATGCATCTCAATGAGCTTGGACATGATACCGTTTACCGTGAGGCCTCCATACCCAAGGCCTGCCAGCAGATCCTCTTCATTTTGGATATTCAGTTTTTGCGCGACAATCTTCAGGCGCCCTTCCTTAAGAAGCACCTTTGCCTCGTAGCCCAGATGCTTGGCTTCCTTTTCGATGAGTTCCATACCGCGCTCGATATTTTCTTCACGACGCTCCTTCTTAAACCAGGAGCGGATTTTCGTACGCGTTTCAGAGGACGCCACAATATTCAGCCAGTCACGGCTTGGCCCATTATTCGCCTTATTCGTGACAACCGATACAATATCCCCGTTTTTCAGCTTATATTCCAAAGGAACCAATTTCCCATTGACTTTGGCTCCGACGCAATGATGTCCGACCTCGGTATGGATCCGATACGCAAAATCAATAGGAATAGAACCCTTTGGCAAATCGATGACGTCCCCCTTTGGTGTAAACACAAAGACCTCATCCGAAAAAACATCCACTTTGAGTGCTTCAAAATATTCGCGCGGATCGCTTAGTTCCTGCTGGAGGTTTACCAGCTGACGCAGCCAGGACATCTTCTGGTCATATTCTTTGGCAGCCCCGACGCTCTTGCCGGCTTCCTTGTACTTCCAATGTGCCGCTACACCATATTCGGAGACCTTATGCATGGCAAAAGTCCGGATCTGGATTTCCAAAGGATAGCCTTTGGTCATTACTGTGGTATGCAGCGATTGATAACCATTGGATTTTGGCATGGCAATATAGTCCTTAAAGCGTCCAGGCATCGGTTTCCACATGGCATGGATCACACCAAGCACACCATAGCAGTCCTTCACTGAATCTACCAGTACACGCACAGCAGACAGATCATAGATTTCACTGATATCCTTATGATCCCGTTTCATTTTTTTATAAATACTATAAAAGTGCTTTGCTCTGCCGCTGATTTCAGCCTTCATCTCTGCCGCATCCAGTTTCGCCCGGATCTGCTGGATGGAATCCTCAATAAAAGCCTGACGTTCCTTACGCTTCTGCTTTACGCTTTCAACGAGCTCATAATACGTCTCGGGTTCCAGATAACGCAGACAAAGGTCCTCCAGCTCCCATTTGACGTTCGAAATACCCAGACGGTTTGCGAGCGGTGCATAAATTTCTATGGTTTCTTTCGCAATGCGCTTTTGTTTATCCTCACGCATGAATTTCAATGTCCGCATATTATGCAGACGGTCTGCCAGCTTGATCATGATGACCCGGATATCCTTTGCCATGGCCAGAAACATCTTGCGGTAATTTTCCAGCTGCTGTTCTTCCTTAGACTTATACTCGATGCGTCCAAGCTTTGTAACACCATCAATGAGCATGGCAACTTCATCGCCAAAAATTTCCTTCATTTGTTCTAAAGTATATGTCGTGTCCTCTACCACATCATGTAAAAGCGCAGCACTGATGGTTACCTCATCGATCTGCAATTCTGTGAGTATTTTTGCCACAGATAAAGGATGGATGATATAGGCTTCACCAGATACACGTTTCTGGTCCTTGTGCGCATCGTTAGCAAGATTATAGGCCTTGCGAATCAAAGCAAAGTCTGCAGCCGGCTGATATTTCCTTACAGCATCAATAATATCCTCAATGGTTACCGGTTTTCGGTCTTTATCATTCATTTATATCAACCTCATTGTTCATTTCCAATAGTCTATTCCTTATTATACACTATTTCCTGCCACTTTTGTTTTTTTCCAGGCCCTTACGATAAATCGATGATTTCATCAAATCCAGCTTCATCTTCGGTGCCGGCGGCATAATATACCTCTGTTCCGAGAAATCAGGCTGAAGCAGCCCCAGTTCCTGAAAAATGGCCAGCGCTTTTTCCATGGTGTACAAGGAAATCTTTTGCCGTCCTTCGATATAGCGTAAAGTCAGCTGGAGCGCATCACATGGTATCGTATTGTCCTGGCGCTGAACGCTCCGCAGGAAAAGATATACCTGCCCCAGAGCAGCATGATCCGGAAAGCAGCATTCCTGCCGGGCCGGTGAAAAATCTTCTACCATACACTGAATAGACGTGCGTCCATTCCATACATTGATTTCCGGCACATAGACCAGATCAAGCGCTTCCTGATTCACCAGTCCTGCATACGTCCCTTTATTCCAGGCCAGCGCGGTAATACTCTTTTGCCGGGCTTCCAGCTTGAACCGCAGATGCTGGCCCTCCCTGCCAATGGCCTGCGCATAGCTGCCGCGCAAATTACGGCATCCAAAACGCGGTTTCGGATTCCCCATACCATATGGTTCCAATGCAGCCATCTCCTCGATGAGTTCCAGGCTTACCTGATCCGGTGCAAGCTCAAACTCAATATCCACGACGGGTGTATAATCCTCCTCCTGTAAATGATCCTCAGCAAAAGCATTCAGCGCCGCCTGGAACTCCTCCAGCTTTGAAAGTTCAATACTGATCCCGGCTGCCTGGGCATGCCCGCCAAAGCCGAGAAGAAGGCTGCTGCAGGAATCCAGCGCCTCATACATATGAAAGCCTGCTATACTGCGGCAGGATCCCTTACCGATTCCATCTTTCGTGCTGATGATAATGGTCGGGCGATAGTATTTGTCGACAATCCTCGATGCCACGATACCAATGACCCCTGGATGCCAGTTTTCTCCAGCCAGTACAATCACATGATTCTTTACAAGATCCATCGACTGAAGCTGCTTTTCGGCGGCCGCAAGAATTTCCCGCTCTACCTCCTGTCTTTGCTGATTTTCTTCATCCAGCTGCAAAGCCAGTTCATGTGCCCGGTCCCGGTCTGTGGTAATCAATAATTCTGTACCCTTCGCAGCTGAATCCATACGTCCAGCCGCATTCAGCCGCGGAGCAATGACGAAGCCGACATGCCCTGCATTCAGTTCTTTATCCTGCAGTTTGGCAACCTCAAGCAGCGCCTGCAAACCTGGCAATGAAGTATGCTGCATGCGCTCCAGCCCTAAACGCACAATCTTACGGTTCTCGCCCAAAAGCGGTACAATATCTGCAATTGTACCAAGTGCGACAATCTCCAGATCATCAGTAAAATCCTGCGCATTCATGCTTTTCCAAAGCGCCTGGCAAAGCTTGAATGCTACGCCCACACCAGAAAGATTCTTATCCGGATATGCGCAATCCTCACGATGCGGGTTTACGACAGCCAGCGCCTCAGGCAGCCTGTCTCCCGGCAGATGATGATCAGTAATCACCAGATCAAGCTTTCCCTGTATCCCGGCTGCCTCCTGCACAGCAGAAATACCGCAATCAACAGAAACCAGCAGATCTGTCCCCGCATCCGCCAATCGCTGCAAGGCATCGGAGTTAAAACCATAACCTTCCTTTTGGCGGTCTGGTATATAGTATTCCACATCTGCTCCCAGACGCGTAAGATTGCGTTTCAACAAGGTTGTTGCGGTAATTCCGTCCACATCATAGTCCCCGTAAATCACAATTTTTTCTTTTTGCTCAATTGCCATCTTTATCCGTTCAACTGCTTTATCCATATCCTTCATCAAGAACGGATCATAAAACTCCTGCTTCTCCGGCTGCAAAAAAACCTGTGCAGACTTCACCTCATCTATGCCCCGATGCAGCAAAAGGCCAGCAGTAACCTCTGATACACCAAGACTTTTTGCAAACGTCCTGCATTTCTTTTCATCAATCTCCAGTACGTGCCATCTTTTTTGCATAAATCCCCCATCTTTCCCAAAGGAAATACCTATTCAGCATTTCCTTGAAACATATTTATTCGCTGTACAAAGACAGAACTCCTGCCAAAAAATAACGACACAGACGATTTGTCTGTGCCGTTGAGACTGCATATCGAACAGATCACTTTGCCGCAGCTGCTCTCTTCTGCATACGCCCTTTTTCAAAACGATTGCGAAGAATAACCCAGATTGGGCTCGCAATGAAAATAGAAGAATAACAGCCACAAGAAAAACCAATGAGCAGCGCAAAGGAGAAATCCTTGGTTGTATCTCCACCGAAATAATACAGGGCAAAGGTCGTGAACAATACCGTACATACGGTATAAATCGAACGAGTCAATGTCTGATAGATACTCCGGTCAACAAGTTCATTGATATCCCCGCCGCGGCGGAAATGAAGCTTGAGATTCTCACGGATACGATCGAAGATAACAATCGTATCGTTGATGGAATAACCGACAATGGTAAGCAATGCCGCTACGAAAGATGAATCCACCTGTTTCTGCAGCAAGGAGAACACACTGAGCACAATGAAAATATCATGTACCAAAGCCAGAATAGCCGAAATACCGAAACGAAGCTCAAAACGATAGGAAACATAGACGACAATGAGCACCCAGGAAAGAAACAATGCCAAAAGAGCATTTTCGATCAAATCGGACCCCATCGTAGCACCGACTTTTTCCTCACGCAGCACATTATAATCGCCAATCTTTTCTTTCAAAGAAGCCATAACCGCCTTGCGGTCATTCTCTTCCATATCAATCGTACGAATCATGACATCCTGTGCCGCCTCTGCATTGCTCGCATCGCCGGAAAGCTGAATCGTACTATTGTCCAGCTGATAATCGCGCAGGACATCACGCACCTGCGAAAGCGTCACATCATGATCGAACTTCATTTCGATGATGGTTCCGCCGGTAAAGTCGATTCCCAGATTGAAGCCTCGCGTACACATGCTGAAGATACCCGGGATGATGATAAACAGGGAAAGGATGAACCACCATTTCGTATGCCCGATAATGTCAAATTTACGCATCCTTCTTCACCTCACTGTCTATAACAAACCCCGTTGCGCCATAGGCTCCCGGACTCTTCAAAACGTTGGAAGCAATGAGCAGCTTCAACATATACTGGGTCAGGGTGATTGCCGTGAACATACTCAGCACAACACCAAGACCAAGCGTAATTGCAAAGCCCTTGATGGTTCCTGTACCAAAGAAGAACAACACAACAGCTGCGATGATGGTTGTGATATTCGAGTCAAAGATCGTCGTAAAGGCGCGCTTGAATCCGGAATCCATTGCCAGGCGCAAAGTCTTGCCGTTACGGAACTCTTCTTTGAAATGTTCGAAAATCAGCACGTTCGCATCAACAGCCATACCAATGGACAGGATGATACCGGCAACCCCCGGCAGGGTCAATGTCGCATCCAGCATCTTCAAAATAAAAAGCAGCATGACAACATACGCCATAAGACTGATATCTGCAATCAAGCCAGACAAACGGTAGAAAAGCACCATGAAAATCAAGACTGCCGCAATACCTACAACAAACGCAAACTCACTCTTATCCTTGGAATCCTGACCAAGTGTAGGTCCAACCGTGCGTGTCTCAATAATATTCACCTTGACCGGCAAAGAACCGCTGCGCAGCAGGACCGCCAGCTGTTGGGCCTCTTCCAGTGTCTTCTGCCCGGTAATTTCTGCCTTGCCGCCAGTAATTGGTTCGCGCACATTCGGCGCAGTCAGCACCTCGCCATCCAACAGGATAGAAATACGTTTTCCAACATTTTTGGTTGTGAGGTCAGCAAACTTTTTGCCGCCTTCATCACTAAACTCAAGGTTTACGACATTCTGCTGGTTCTGCTGGTTAGTCGCAGCCTGAGCATCCTTCAGATCTGTACCGGTCAGAACCGTATTGCCAGCCTCATCCTTGAATTCCAGCATAGCTGTCTTGCCGATGACCTGAATCGCTTTATCCGGGTCTTTGATGCCCGCAAGTTCAATGATGACACGACGTTCTCCCTGACGCTGGATGACCGGCTCGGTAAGTCCCAGCTCATTGACACGCTTTTCCATGATTTTAACAACACGCTGCATTGCATCATCATTGACCTGCGCCTCTGGTGTATCCTCCGCCTCAAGAACGACGTGAGTTCCTCCCTGCAGATCAAGACCCTGACGAATCGAATAGGCCAGGGGCGAGACAAATGCAAAAAAGACACCAATAATGACTGCAATGGTCACAATCAGTTTTAAGAGACTATCTTTTCTCAATTGCTTCAATCCTCTCCATAATAATCTGTGATCTATTTATGTTCAATTTCATAGGCCTGAATAAACGAGATGACCTTTTCCAGTACCTGTGCTGCATCCAATTCATCTGTCTGCAAATATAAGTCAGCATGTTCCCGTGCATCTGCCAGCCTTGCATGCTGTGTGACAAGACGTTCCTCCGTCCAAAAAACAAGACGCCGCTTTTTGATTGCGGGCAGCGTTGCATCAATCATCACAAGCAAATCCGGCTCATGCTTATGCCAAAAATTATGTATACAGGAATGTTCCTGTGCAACGTTATAGGCATCAAAGCCTGCAGCACGCAAGCCCCTTACCAGCGTTGTCTTGCCGGATGCACAAACACCGACAATGGCAATTCTCATCGTATTCCCCCTCCTCAGAATGGATAGGTTACCTGTATTTGCTCAATCTTAGGTGTGTTCCGGCTTCCATCAGAAATTCCCATGACAACAACGGTCATATCATCGCCCGCCTGATCATGATCCAGGGAAAGGGCATATTCCAAAATGCTCTTCGCGATGAAATCACAATCATCTGCAGTATTATCCTCAAGGATTGCCATGATTTTCTGAAAGTCGGCTTCCTTCCCGCTCTGCTTCCGCCCGGCATGCGCAATGCCGTCCGTATAGGATACAACAAGCATGCCTGCTTCAAACGGCACCTCATACATCCGCGGCTTCATATGGCGGTTCACGCCGATCGGTCCGACTTCTTCATCATAAACAGACACATAATCCGCTGTCTTTACGATTGTCGGGCAATTGGAATTACGGCTCACCACAATGGTCTCCGTATCAAGATCCGCACTGAGCACAGTAAGTGTACAGGAAACCTTCTTATCCTTCATCGCATAAAGATAGTCATGTACAGCTCTCGCTACAGCACCATCACGGGTGCCATCGGTAATCAAAGACACTGCCTTATTCACCACCCAGCCGCTTGTATGATGTGCAGCCAGTCCATTGCCCTGTCCATCCGCAATCACCGCAGAGATCCCGCCATGAGGACGCTCGGCAATATCGCAGCTGTCTCCGCAATAGCTCATGGCATATTTGCTTGTCTTGGCAATACCAATCTTTACTTCCACTTCATTCACCACTTCATTTTATTGCACAGAATCATTTCATCTTCTGTAATTACTGCATCCACACGACAATCATGCGGTTCCATAGGAATTTCTGCACTAAGCTGACAACTGAACGCCGCCGCTATACGCAATGCCTGACGTGCTCTTGTCATCAGGAACCGGTCATAATAGCCGCCTCCCATGCCCAGCCGGGCACCATCCCGGCCAAATCCTGCACCTGGAACCAGCACACAATCGATTTCTTCCGGTGGGATCACCGTGCCTTTTTCATCACTTACGGTAAGGATGCCAAAATCTCCGGGAACCAGATCTTCCATTGAAGACAATTCTACCGCATCCATGATTCCCTTGGCGACAATACGCGGCAGACACACCCGTTTTCCGTTCTGCAGCATATGTTCCAGAATCGCATGCGTCTGCACTTCATCCGGCATAGATGCATAACAGAAAACACACTTTGCCTGCCGATAAAATTTCTCTCTGCGCAATTGCTGCCAGATGCATGCACTGCGGCTCTCACGTTCTTCGACGGAAAGATGGCGGCGCAGACCGAGCAAGTGATGCCGCAGCTTTTTCTTGGCAGCAAGCATTTTCTCGTTTATCATGGATCAGGCTTTTTTCTCCGCATTTTCCTGCGAAACATTTGCATTGATTGAAGAACGCGCAACCTCAATCTCCACATGTTCTGCAATCTTGATCTTGACGATCTTGTCCTTGATCTCTGTAACCTGACCATAAATGCCGCCAATGGTCATGACTCGATTGCCCTTCTTCAGATTGTCCAGCATATTTCTGCGGCGCTTCTGCTCATTTTTCTGTGGTCTGTACAGCAAAAAATAAAAAATCAGGACCATGATCAAAATCGGTCCCCAGGTACCAACGGTTCCCATTGTTTCCGGGCTCATTGTATCTCCTCCTCTGATGTTCAAAAAATATCAATATACATTTTTATTCATTCGACGCAATCGGTCATATCCCTTTATTTTTTTGCACCCAAATGATAATTCAACAAAAAATCACTGCGGAACTGACTGAAACGTTCTTCCAAAATAGATGTGCGAAGCTTGCGCATAAAGTCCTGCAGGAAATAAAGATTGTGCAAAGAAAGCAGCCTCAGACCAAAGATTTCATTTGCACGGATCAAATGGCGGATATAAGCACGTGTATAGCCATTGCGGCAGGCATAACAACCGCACCCTTCCTCAAGCGTACGAAAATCATGCGTATGCTCTGCATTTTTCATGATCAGCCGCCCGCTCCAGGTCATTGCCATGCCATTTCTCGCTACACGCGTCGGATATACGCAGTCAAACATATCGATGCCATGCAGAACGCCTTCTACCAGGCAGTCCGGCGTCCCTACCCCCATAAGATAGCGCGGCTTATTCGCAGGCAGCTGGGAAACAGTATGTTCCAGCATCTCATACATGAGGTCCTTCGGCTCACCTACACTCAGGCCGCCGACAGCATATCCCGGGAAATCCATATCCACAAGTTCCTGGACACTGCGCGTGCGCAGGTCCTTATACATACCGCCCTGCACAATGCCAAACAGTCCCTGCTGCTCGCTCGTCATGACCTTTTTGCAGCGCCCGGCCCAGCGTGTCGTACGCTCTGTTGAACGTTTTGTATAGTCATAATCGGCCGGGTAAGGCACACATTCATCAAAAGCCATGACAATGTCTGAGCCAAGATCCATCTGTACCTTCATCGAAACTTCCGGCGAAAGGAATTTTTTAGAACCATCGATATGCGAACGAAAGGTCACTCCCTCTTCCGTAATTTTCCGCAGTTCGCCCAGACTGAATACCTGAAATCCACCGCTGTCTGTGAGGATTGCTCTGTCCCAATGCATAAACTTATGCAGTCCGCCGGCCTCACGGATCAGCTCAGAGCCCGGACGCAGGAACAAGTGATACGTGTTGCTGAGCACGATTCCTGCCCCCAGATCCTTCAGCTCATCCGGCGAGACCCCCTTGACCGAGGCTTGTGTGCCAACCGGCATAAAGATCGGTGTTGGAAAACTTCCATGCGGTGTATGGATGATTCCCGCACGTGCGCCTGTTTTTTCATCCTTTTTGATTAATTCATAGGTTATTGCTGTCAATGAGTAATAGC
>CAZTAP010000073.1:0-12597 GCA_964611665.1 uncultured Selenomonadaceae bacterium
TAGCGGTCGGTAAAGTCATTCCTTTCCGCCTTGCAGGATTCCTGGAACCATTTATGCTCACTGGAGGTATGGCCCGGGACGAGATCGAGCAGCACATGCAGGCCGTGCTTATGGGCTGCTTCAAACAGCTGCTGCATGTCTTCGTTGGTGCCATAGCGCGGCGCAACGGTATAATAATCGGAAACATCATAGCCGGCATCCCTGAACGGAGAGGTGAAGCAGGGATTCAGCCAGACAGCATTGCAGCCAAGGCTGCAGATATAGTCCAGCTTCTGGATAATGCCCTGCAGGTCGCCGATGCCATCTGCATTGGAATCGCAAAAGCTTTGCGGGTAAATTTCATAAAAGATTGCCTGATCTAACCAGTTGTTCATCATCAACATCCTTTCTCTATGTGTACAATATCTACGATAGCACAGAAAGAGAGGAAACAAAAGAAAATTATGACGACTTGAACGATTGATACAATTTATCCAACGGAAATGGACGATTCTGATGAACCAGCGGTCCAACAAATGTGGAATCCATTGAGCCCCGGCCTTGCTGTGTGCTATAGTAAACTTGTTTCGAACGTCATGATAAGTATATACAGCAGAGGCTGAAATAAAGGGAGGATATAAGATGAAAATCAGTGATGGCAATTGGCTGGTTCAGGAGAACCTGGAGGTCATGAATGCGGTACAGTTCTTTGCGGCTGAGCCGGTGGAGAATGGACTGCGTGTCTATGTGGCTCCGCGGGATGTTTCGTCACGCGGTGCCCAGGTGGATGTGGCACTCTTTACGTATACGTTTTTTTCCTGTCAGAAGGGCACGATCGGGGTGCGAATCGAGCATTTCCGCGGCAAATATAACAAGAAACCGCAGTTCGTCCTGCAGGAACCAAGACCGGAAAATCTCAGCTATACAGAGCTGGAAGACAAAATCGTGCTGCAGAGCGGCCTGCTTACGGCAGAGCTTGCCAAAAAGGGTGACTGGCGCATTGCTTATTTCTATGATGGAAAAAAGATTACGCAAAGTCCTGACCGGGCAGTGGGCTATGCCAGGGATAAATATACGGCACAGCCGTATGTGTTTGAACATCTGAACCTTGGGGTCGGCGAGCTTGTCTATGGGCTTGGCGAGCGTTTTACACCGTTTGTCAAGAACGGCCAGACCGTCGACCTCTGGAACTGCGATGGTGGTACGGGGACGGAGCAGGCTTACAAGAATGTGCCGTTCTATCTTACGAATCGCGGCTATGGTATTTTCATTGACCAGCCGGATAAGGTTTCTCTGGAAATCGCTTCGGAGAAGGTTTCCCAGGTGCAGTTCTCCGTGCCGGGTGAGTCGCTTACCTACCATGTGATCGGCGGCGGCAGCCCGAAGGCCGTGCTGAACAACTATACGGCAATCACCGGACGTGCACCGCATCTTCCTGCCTGGTCCTTCGGTCTCTGGCTTTCGACTTCCTTTACGACGAACTATGATGAGAAGACCGTTACGAGCTTCATTGATGGCATGAAGGAACGCAATATTCCTTTGCATGTATTCCATTTTGACTGCTTCTGGATGAAGGGGCTGCATTGGAGTGATTTCGAATGGGATAAGGATGTGTTCCCGCAGCCGAAGGAAATGCTCGCACGGCTCAAGGCCAGAGGGCTCAAGATCTGCGTCTGGCTCAATCCGTACATCAGCCAGCTTTCCCGTCTCTTTGATGAGGGCATGCAGAAGCATTACTTTGTCGAGACAAAGGACGGCGATGTCTGGCAGTGGGATCGCTGGCAGCCGGCGATGGCTATCGTGGACTTCACGAATCCTGAAGCCACGAAATGGTATCAGGGCTATCTGGCCAAACTGCTGGATATGGGCGTAGACTGCTTTAAGACAGACTTTGGTGAACGCATACCGACCGATGCAAACTATGCGGATGGTTCGGCACCGGAGAAAATGCATAACTACTATACGTATCTTTACAATAAAGCCGTGTTCGATGTGCTGAAGAAAAAGCGCGGTGAGGGCGAGGCGGTGCTCTTCGCACGCTCGGCGACAGCCGGCGGGCAGCAATTCCCGGTTCACTGGGGCGGCGACTGCAAGGGCAATTTCGACTCCATGGCGGAGACGTTGCGCGGCGGCCTGTCCCTGGGACTTTCTGGTTTTGCGTTCTGGAGCCATGATATCGGCGGCTTTGAGAATACTTCACCAGCCAGTGTCTATAAACGCTGGTGTGCTTTTGGTCTGCTTTCAAGCCATAGCCGTCTGCATGGCAGCCAGTCCTATCGTATTCCATGGAGCTATGATGACGAAGCCGTTGACGTGCTGCGCCATTTCACGCAGTGGAAATGCCGACTGATGCCGTATCTCTATGAGCTTGCCGAGCAGGCACATGAGACGGGCGCACCGCTGATGCGCGCCATGCTGCTGGAATTCCCTGAAGAGCCGACCTGCGGCTATCTCGACCGTCAGTATATGCTGGGCAATGCTTTGCTCGTTGCGCCGGTGCTCAGTGAGGACAATGAAGCAGAGTACTATTTGCCGGCCGGCAGGTGGACACATCTCTTTACGGGCAGACAGGTCGAGGGCGGTTCCTGGCAGCGTGAGACGTATGGCTTTATGAGCCTGCCGCTCTTTGTACGCGAAAATACGATCCTCGCACTTGGCAGCAATATGGAGCGGCCGGATTATGATTATCTGGCAGGTCTGACGCTGTACATTGCGCATCTCACGGATGGCGGCAGTGCAAAGGCACGTGTGCTTTCTTTGGCGCGTGATCTTGCGGCAACCGTTACTGCGCAGCGTGCAGGCGCAGACTATACGATAGACTTTACGAACCTGAAACAGGACTGCACACTTTCTCTGCCGGCGGGGGACTACACTTTGCAGCAGGGCAGGGCGCAGCTGCAGCAGAGTACGGAGCAGGGCTCTGTATGGAAAATCGCTTCCGGGACAAAGAGCCTGGTCTTTGTGAAAAAGGAAGCATGACATAGATGGAAAAAGACTTGCCTTCAGTTTGAGGGAGTACGGCGGATGCCGTGCTTCTTCTGTGCTGGAAAACAGGGCAAGTCTTTTTTTTCGAAAAATTTGTATCTATGATACAAAGAACGATGGAAATCATCCAAAGTATTTGAAACAATCATTCAAAACGTCCGGAAGGAATTGAGGAGGGTTTTCTTCTATGCTATAGTCATAAATGTTTGAGAAGAAATTAATCATCATGCAGCAGTCTGCGGTATGATGCAAAAAAGAAATGGATGTGAACTTTATGGCAGAGAAGGGTATGCCAGAGAATTTTTTGTGGGGCTGTGCGTCAGCCGCCTATCAGATCGAGGGAGCCTGCGATGAAGATGGCAAGGGACCGAGCGTCTGGGACGAATTCGTACGCAAGCCGGGACGCACGTTCAAGGGGACCGATGGCAAGGTAGCGGTTGATCATTACCATCGCTACAAGGAAGATATTGCCTTGATGGCTGAGCTGGGCCTGCGTGCCTATCGTTTTTCGATTTCCTGGCCAAGAGTATTCCCGACGGGGAATGGTGCGGTCAATGAAGCCGGCCTGCAATTTTATGAGAATGTCGTCGATGAGTGCCGGAAATACGGCATTGAACCGATGATCACGCTGTACCACTGGGATCTGCCGCAGGCACTGCAGGATGCGTATGGCGGCTGGGAAAGCGAGCGCAGCATCGATGATTTTGTGCAGTATGCGGAAACGGTATTCAAGCGTCTGGGCTCGAAGGTAAAGTACTGGATTACGTTCAATGAACAGAATGTCTTCACGGAGATGGGCTGGCGCCTTGCTTTGCATCCGCCGGGCAAGCATGCAGAGGAGAAGCTGTTTTATCTGGTGAACCACCATATCAATCTTGCACATGCCAAAACGGTGCTGCGTTTCAAGGAGCTTGTGCCGCAGGGCAAGATCGGTGCGAGCTTCGCGTATGGCCCTGGCTATGCGCTGGACTGCCGGCCGGAAAATGTCATGGCCTGTCAGAATTATAACGAGCTGCAGAGCTATTGGTGGCTGGATATCTATTGTTATGGCAATTATCCGCAGTCGGCAGAGTGCTATCTGCGCGAACAGGGACTGATGCCGGAGGTCAAGGCGGAGGACAGGGCTCTGTTGAAGGCTGCCGCGGCCAGGCTGGATTTCATCGGGATGAATTATTATCATACGAATGTAGCCGAGTACAATCCGCCGGATGGTGCACAGCCTTATGCGAAACCGAATACGACGGGAGAAAAGGGAAGCGGTGAGGTCACCGGCCGTCCGGGACTTTATAAGAATCCGGCCAATCCTTATCTGGAAACGACGGACTGGGACTGGAGCATTGACCCGGAGGGCCTGCGCTACGCCTGCCGCATGCTGACCAGCCGTTATCGTCTGCCAATCGTCATTTCGGAAAATGGCATGGGCGCGTTTGACAAGCTGGAGGCTGGCCGCGTGCAGGATACCTATCGCATCGATTATCTGCGCGAGCATGTGCGGGCCATTGAGCAGGCAGAGGCAGAGGGCTGCGATATCCTTTCGTACTGCATCTGGTCATTCACCGATCTTCTGAGCTGGCTGAACGGCTATCAGAAACGCTATGGTCTTGTTTATGTGGACCGTGGCGAGGAAGAGGGCTCAAGCATGGACCGGTATAAAAAGGACAGCTTCTATTGGTATCAGAAGGTCATTGCTTCGGCGGGAAAAGAGATTTGAATTGAGGCCGCTGCTTTTGTGTGGTATAGTGTAGGCAAAGGGACTGCACAGGATACTGCTCTGGCGGGCGGCAATAGAGGAGTGTTGGAATTGAAAAAAATTATTTTGCTTTGTGCGTCCGGTATGTCGACGAGTATGATGGTCAAGAAAATGCAGGCAGCAGCTGCCGCTTTGCAGTACAGCTGTGAAATTGCTGCATATCCTATGGCAGAGGCCAAGGAACAGGGAGCCGATGCGGATCTCATCCTGCTTGGGCCACAGGTACGTTTTTCGAAGGATAAAGTTGAGAAACAGTGTCCGGGTGTTCCTGTCGATGCAATCGACATGCGCATCTATGGACGTATGGATGGCGAGGCTGTCATGAAGCTCGTCATGGATAAATTGGGAAATTGAAAGCGTAAGAAGGTAGGGGAGGTTCTTCATGGAAGGATTAGAATTGATTGCATTTCAAATTATTTCTGCGGTTGGCACAGCGCGCAGTTCTTACATTGAGGCTATTCAGGCAGCAAAGAAACGTGATTTTGCCGGAGCGAATCAGCTCATCAAAGAGGGTGATGATGCTTTTGTCGAGGGGCATCATGCGCATGCGAAGCTTTTGCAGAATGAGGCTGAGGGCAAGGGGAGCAGCATCAATCTCCTGATCCTGCACGCTGAGGATCAGCTGATGAGTGCAGAGGCGTTCAAGACCATTGCACTTGAGTTCATTGACGTTTATAAACGTTTTGAGGCATAAATCTGGCTGAAAGGGAAAAGGATGTGAGTGAGATGGCAAGAACTGGCATGCCAAAGGATTTTCTCTGGGGGGCGGCTTCTACCGCCTATCAGGCAGAAGGCGCCTATCAGGAGGATGGGAAAGGACTCAGTGTCTGGGATACGTTTGCCCAGGAACCTGGACGAACCTTCAAGGGGACGAATGGGAATGTGGCAGTGGATCATTACCATCATTGGAAGGAAGATCTTGCTCTTATGGCTGAGCTTGGCCTTAAGGTGTACCGATTTTCTGTTTCCTGGCCGCGTGTGCTTCCGGAAGGCCGTGGTGAGGTCAATGAGAAGGGCATGGCCTTTTATGAGGGCATTATTGATGAATGTCTGCGCTGCGGGATTGAGCCGATGCTGATCATTTATCAATGGGATTTGCCGCAGGCATTGCAGGATGCTTATGGCGGCTGGGAGAGCCCGCAGTGTATTGAGGATTATCTTGCGTATGCGTCCTTGCTGTTCAGCCGTTTCGGCAAAAAGGTAAAGTATTGGATTACGTTCAATGAGCAGAATATCTTTACCTATCAGGGCTGGCTCATGGCCTTGCAGCCGCCGGGAAAATTTGATGAAGTGAAGATTTTTTATCAGGTCAATCATTATATCAATCTTGCGCATGCCAAGGCGGTCCTGAAGTTCAAGGAAATGGTCCCGGAGGGGAAAATCGGTGCGAGCTTCGCCTATGGTCCCGGCTATGCATTTGACTGCAATCCGGATAATGCGGCTGCCCGGCAGAGCTTTGACGAGCTGCAGAATAACTGGTGGCTGGATGTCTATTGCTATGGTGCATATCCACAAGTCGGTGAGCACTATTTGCAGAAAAAAGGCCTCATGCCAAAGGTGGGCGCCAGGGAACGCAGCCTGTTGAAAAAGGCTGCGGCAAAGATGGACTTTCTCGGCATCAATTATTATCATACCAATGTTTGTGAGTATAATCCGCCGGATGGAGCTGTACCTTATGTACGTCCGAATACAACAGGAAGGAAGGGCAGCAGCGAAATCATGGGGATGCCGGGTCTGTATAAGACACCGCCGAATCCTTATCTGCAGACGACCGACTGGGACTGGAGCATTGATGCGAAAGGACTCAGGTATTCCTGCCGGGAAATCACCAGCCGGTACCGCATACCAATCGTCATTGCTGAAAATGGCCTGGGTGCCTTTGACAGTCTTGAGGACGGACATGTCCATGATGGCTATCGTATCGATTATCTGCGCGCGCATATTGAGGCGGTGGAACAGGCGGTGGAGGATGGCTGCAGTATCCTTTCTTACTGTGTCTGGTCTTTTACGGATCTGTTGAGCTGGCTGAACGGCTATCAGAAGCGTTACGGCCTGGTCTATGTAGACCGCGATGAAGCGGAAGACGGCAGTCTCAAGCGGTATCGCAAGGACAGCTATTTCTGGTACCAGAAGGTCATTGAATCAGCCGGAAGGGTTCTGTAGAGCTTTGTCGGAGAATACTGAGGAATGGATCTGTATTTCTTAAGATACAGGATAGAGGTGGTTTCGCATGAAGCTATTGAAAATGATGCAGGAGAAGGAGCGCTTTTCCCCCACAGAGCAGCTCATCGTCGAGTATGTACTCGCGAATTACCAGAAGCTGCCGGAGCTTTCGGCGCGGCAGCTGGCAGAGAAGGCATATACCAGCTCGGCTGCTGTCGTGCGCTTTTGCCAGCGCCTCGGGCTGAAAGGCTATGCTGATTTCAAGCTGCGCTTTGTGGCGGAGGCGATGCAGAGCGGCCTGCAGGCAGGGGAATCGCATTCGATTACGCGCAAGGATACGATCCTTTCTGCGGTGGACAAGGTTACGAGCATCGAGATCGGGGCGCTGCAGGATACACGCAACGATATCGATCCTGCGGTGCTCATGCGTACGGTCCACTGGATCGATCAGGCGGAGTGCGTTGATTTCTATGCGCTTGATAATAATCATCATCTTGCGGAAATGGCGAGCTACAGCTTCCTGCATGCGGGGAAATTTTCTACCGCCCATGCTGCTGCTACGGAGCTTTATCTGCAGGCAGTCAGTGCAGATAAGCACCGCCTGGCTTTTTTGATCAGCCGCACCGGGGAGAACCGGAGACTCATCGATATCGCAGAGGCTCTGCAGGAAAGGAAATGCAGGATCATCCTGCTCACGGCTGCCAGGAAATCCACGTTGGCTTCTATGGCAGAAGAGACCCTCTGCGCGGCGACAGAGCATTCCTTTGATGAGCTGGAGAACTTTGTTTTCTTGTTAAGTGCGAAATATATGATCGATATCCTGTTCAGTATCCTGTTGTCCCATCATTATGATTTGGCACTGGAACGGAACACGGCCTATGGGAAGTTTTTTTCCCGCTCAAATTGAATCAACGGAAGCACAGGGCGCTTTTTTGTATCGTACAAAAAAGCGTCTTTTTTCGTACAATAAATAAAGAATTTTTAAACAATTTGAACGAATGGTACAAAACAGATAAAACAATTGGCCGGATACGCTGTAACAACCGTTCAAATGCATGAGAATCAATTGAATCCCCTTATGCCCTATGCTAAGGTTTATGAAGTACAGTACTACTTTTATTAAGAGAGAAGAGGGGAAATGATGAGGAGAATTGGCAAGCTTATATTGCCGTTGGTCTGTCTTAGTGCTTTGAACTGCAGCATTGGCCTGAATCCATCAGCTTTGGAGGGCAGTGTTGCTCAGGCAGCAGCGGCTGTCCCGGAAAAGGGAGAGCGCAGAATAAACTTCGATGCAGATTGGCGCTTCAAACTTGGGGATGAAGCCAATGCGTACGGAACCGGTTTTGATGATTCCGCCTGGCGAAAGCTTGATCTGCCGCATGATTGGAGCATCGAGCTTTCGTTTGACAAGAAATCACCTTCCGGCAATGGCGGCGGCTGTCTGAATGGAGGCATCGGCTGGTACCGCAAGAGCTTCACCCTGCCGGCCGGTATGGCGGGCAAGAAGATCATCGTTGATTTTGATGGGGTTTATATGAACAGTGAGGTCTGGATCAACGGGCAGAAGCTGGGAGAACATCCATATGGCTATACATCTTTTCAATACGATCTTACGCCGTATCTGCATACGGATGGCTCAGCGAATGTCCTTGCTGTGAAGGTCAATAACAATCAGCCGACAAGCCGCTGGTATTCCGGCAGCGGGATTGAGCGGAACGTCTGGCTGCAGGTGCTGGATCCTGTACATATCGGTCAGTGGGGAACCTTTGTGACAACACCGGAAATCCGGAAGGCAGCAGATAATTCCGAGACAGCTGCGGTAAATGCAGCGTCCACGGTGGTCAACAGCACGGCGAAGCCGCAGCAGGTCGCACTTGTTTCTACAATCTACGATGCGGATCATCAGCTGGTAACCATGCAGAAGACCGAGAAACTCATCCCGGGGAATCAGAGCGGCAAATTTTCTCAGGATATGGAAATCAAGCAGGTAAAGCGCTGGTCGGTGGATACGCCTGTGCTCTATGAGCTCAAAAGTGAGGTATTCGTTGATGGCAAGGTAGTCGATACGCAGGAGACGCCTTTTGGCGTGCGCAGCTTCCGCTTCGATCCCAATACCGGTTTTTACCTGAATGATCAGCCGATGAAGCTGCATGGCGTTTGCCTGCATCATGATCAGGGCAGCCTTGGAGCCATTACGAATCTTTCTGCCATGGAGCGTCAGCTCAGGATCATGAAGGAAATGGGAGTCAATGCACTGCGCACGACGCATAATCCTCCTGCACCAGAGTTCCTTGATCTCGCGGACCGCATGGGCTTTGTAGTCATGGATGAATCCTTTGACTGCTGGGAAACCGGCAAGAGCAAAAATGATTATCATCTTTACTTCAAGGACTGGGCAGAACGCGATATCAAATCCATGGTAGACCGGGACAAGAACCATCCATCGATCGTTCTCTGGAGCATGGGCAATGAGATTCCGAATCGCACGCGGCCAACGGCTCTGCGCCTTAAGGCAGCCGTACAGTCCATTGATACGACCCGGCCGGTTACCATGGCCAATGCCGGCGGCAACTTCGATGTGGATGTAGCCGATGAGCTTGGGGCTGTTGGCTACAATTATCAGGAAAAGCTTTATGATGCAGATCATGCGGCACATCCGAACTGGGTGATCTTTGGCAGTGAGACATCTTCTGCGGTGCGTACGCGCGGTGTATATCATCTGCCGACCTGGAAGAATATCCTGGAGCATCCGGATAAGCAGTGCTCCAGCTATGACAACAGTGTAGTGCCCTGGGGAAAAAGCGCAGAGCAGTCCTGGATCGATGACCGCGACCGTCCGTATGTTGCGGGACAGTTTATCTGGACAGGCTTTGATTATATCGGCGAGCCGACACCGTATGGCGATGATGCCAAGAGCTCCTATTTCGGTATCGTAGATACCTGCGGCTTCCCGAAGGACATTTATTATTTCTACAAGAGTCAGTGGACGAAGACACCTACGCTGCATCTGCTGCCGGACTGGAACGCAGCGCAGAAGAAAAAGGGTGAGGTCATCCCGGTATGGGCGTATACGAATGCACATACGGTGGAGCTGTTCCTCAATGGAAGCTCTCTCGGAACACAAACGTATAATCCGGCAGGCAAAATGCTGCATCTGAACTGGCCGGTGGCTTATGAGCCGGGTGAGCTCAAAGCAGTCGGACGCGATGAGCGCGGCCGGGTGGTTGCGGAAGATGTCGTACGTACGACCGGACCTGCAGCAGCAATTTCGCTGAAACCAGAACGCAAAAGCTTACAGGCGGATGGCAAGGATCTTCTTTATGTAGAAGTTGATGTCACGGACAAAGATGGCAATATTGTGCCGGATGCAGATCAGCTGCTGAATTTTGCGGTTGAGGGCGGCACGATCGCTGGTGTGGATAACGGTGATCCGATGAGCTTTGAATCCTATCGGGCGGCTTCCCGCAAGGCGTTCCATGGCAAATGCCTGCTGATCATCAAAACGGAGCAGGCGGGCATGGTGAAAATCTCTGCCCAGAGTGCAGCTGGCGGTCTGCGCAATGCTGCAGTAACGATAACTGCCAATGCAGTTACGAAATGAGGAGGCTGTGTCAAATGAACTACAGGAGGAAGCTTTTGGTTCTGGCAGCTGCGGCAATATTTTCCGGTGCCGGAACCTTTGCCTTGGGTGGAACAGCCTGGGCGGCGGATGCCGGCATGCATGTCGATCAGGTTGGTTATCTGACCGGACATAACAAGATTGCCATGGTCACGGATTCAAAGGAAACAACGTTCGCGCTTGTCGATGCACAGACGGGGGCAGTGGTATATCAGGGTGAGCTTTCCGGAGCAAAGCTGGATAAATCATCGGCAGAGAATCTCCGCACCGCTGATTTCAGCAAGTTTGACCAGGCTGGGACGTATAAGCTGAAGGTCGGCAGCCGTGAGTCGTATGCATTCAAAATCGGGGATAATATCTATGCGCTGCCGGCAGTCGAGACCTGGCGTTCCTATACGCTTACACGCTGCAACAGTACAATCGATGATGCGGCAACCGGGCTGAAAATCAAAAACGGGCATGCGCAGGATGATCATGCCATTGCCTATTTCAGCGATGACATGGTGAAGAAGGGCGAAGTGCTGGATGAGACGGGCGGCTGGTATGATGCCGGGGACTATGGCAAATATATCCCGACGGCGGCCATTGCCAGTGCACAGATGATGCTGGCCTATGAAGCACATCCGGATCATTTTACCAGGGGACAGATGCAGTTCCCGGAAGGCATTGAAACAGATGAAGTGCTGCCAGACGGGCTTGCGGAGGTCAAATACGAGCTGAACTGGATGCGCAAGATGCAGCGTGAGGATGGCAGTACCTTTCATAAGGTTGCGGGTATCCAATGGACAGGAGCTGTGCGGCCGGATGAAGATCTGCAGCCACGGTATATCCTTGGTATGGCTACTTATGATACGGCGATGTATGGGGCAACGATGGCTATGGCAGCACGCGTTTTTGAACCGTTTGATAAAGTTTATGCCAAGGGACTGCTGGATGATGCCAGGCTGGCCTGGGATTATCTGCAGAAGCATCCGGAGCGGATCTTTCGTTTCGATGAAGGACAGGATAACGGCTCAGGAAACTACAATACAGATACCGATAAGAATCAGCGACTCTGGCTGGCCGCCGAGCTCTTCCGTACGACCGGCGACAAGGCTTATGAACAATATTTAGCCGGAGAGGGCCTGCCGCTCATGACAGCCAAACCTTCAATGTATGGCTGGGGGCATACGCAGGCACTTGCACAGTTTGCTTATCTGAAGGCAGGCAATGCAGATGCCGGCTTACGGGACAAAGTGCAGCAGGCGTTTCTTGGCTCGGCGGATGATATTCTCCATACGATAAGGGAGGATGGTCTGGGCTGCGCCCTGTATGATTATGAATTTTGCTGGGCTTCGACGAAGAATGCTGTGACTAAGGGTGATTTCCTGCTCATGGCGTATCAATTCCAGCCAAAGCCGGAATATCTTGAAGGCGCATTGGATCAGATCCATTATCTTTTTGGGCGCAATTCCCTGGATCAAAGCTTTATGACAGGGATTGGCAGCAAACCGCCGATGCATCCGCATAACCGTATCATGAACAGTACGGGGGTATATATCCCGGGGGTCATGGTTGGCGGTCCGAACAAATACGAGGGCGGCGATCCGGTACAGACCAGCTATATCCATGGTGGGAAAATACCGGCAGCGAAATGCTATCTGGATAACAGCTCATCCTGGTCGATGAACGAATATGCAATTGATTATACGGCGACAGCGGCCTATGCGCTTGCCTGGTTTGCAAAACCGGAAGCTGTAGTACTGCCGGCACCGCAGCATAAAGCAAATGATTAAATCTTGCAGCATTGTATAGAAAAGGGGAAGACAAAATGAAAAAGCTTATGATGATTCTTGGCGTACTCTCGATGTTTTTGTTTTCGGCAGCAACCGTATCCGCACAGGTTCAGCCCACGGTGCGTGTGGCACAGCTCCCAATCGAGCTTGGCGGGAATTTTTCGATTACCCAGAAGCATATGAATCAGCTGGATCAGGATTTTTATAAATCCCTCGAATTTGCTTCGGACGGGCATCGGGAAAGTGTGGAATTCATCACAATGAAGGAGTCGCAGACGGCCTTGAAAGAAGTCGTCAGGGAGCTTGCCGGCAAATCGGATCCGGAA
>CAZTAP010000074.1:0-12585 GCA_964611665.1 uncultured Selenomonadaceae bacterium
CCTGAGCATCGATGGAACGCCAACAGACTGCATCAAGTTGTATCTGGAAGCTCTTGCGGGTGAAAACAAGCCGGATCTCGTAATTTCCGGCATCAATCACGGTGCGAATCTGGGAACGGATGTCTTGTATTCCGGCACGGTCGGTGCGGCCATGGAAGGGTATCTTCATGGCATTACATCACTGGCAGTTTCTCTTGATCTCCATTCGGAAATCCCCTATGATACAGCAGCCAAAATCGTTGCGGAGCATCTGAAAAGATTTTTCCAGCAGGAAAGACAGCCTTTTTTCTACAATCTGAATTTCCCTAAAAAATTTCTGGCAAAAGGCCCTGAATTTGTCTTTACGAAACTTGGCAATCGTGATTATCTAAATGCATTCCAACGTTCCACAACCCCGGATGGCCGTGTCTATTACCTGATGGCTGGAGAAATCTATGACAGCAATAACAGCGAGGCAACAGATATCTATGCAGTCGGGCAGGGATATATTTCCATTACGCCTTTGCAGACCGATCTCACTGACTATTTAGCACTTGATGCGCGATTGAGAAAATAATCATCTGCAGTAAGGGTTTTTCTGCAGAAATTTTCGAATGGTGGCTGTATAATAGAAACAATGGACAAAATCATTTAATGAAATGGGGACTGTGAAATGGCAGAAATTGCAATCATTGGCGGAACAGGAGTATATGATCCGGATATTCTGGCAAATGTACACGAAGAACAAATTGAGACACCCTATGGTATGGTATCCTTTAAAATGGGAACCTATGCTGATAGGGAAGTCGCATTCATCCCAAGGCATGGCAGCCATCATTCCATACCGCCGCATAAAATCAACTATCGCGCCAATATCTGGGCCATCAAGAAAATCGGCGTAAAGAAAATCATTGCAACCACGGCAGTGGGATCTTTGAATCCGGAAATGAAGCCCGGAGATTTTGTGCTTACGGATCAGTTCCTTGATTTTACCAAGAATCGGATAAGCACCTTCTATGAAGGCGGCGAACGCGGCGTTGTCCACCTGGATGTGACTGAGCCATATTGTCCGGTGCTGCGTGCAGATCTGGAACGTGAAGGAAAATCATTAGGTATCTGCATACATAATGGAGGAACATACGTCTGCACAGAAGGTCCTCGTTTTGAAACGCCGGCAGAAATCAAGATGTTTCATATTCTCGGCGGCGATCTGGTCGGTATGACAAATGTGCCGGAGGTCGTACTGGCACATGAGGCGGAAATGTGCTATGCAACCATTTCTATGGTGACAAATTTTGCTGCGGGGATTTCACCAACCAAGCTTACGCATCGGGAAGTTCTGGATACAATGGCACAAAGTAGTGAAAACATCAAAAAACTGATCATGAATACCATTGCCCATATGGACATGGATACAGGAAAATGCGACTGCGAACACATGCTTGCTGAACTGGGTGGTTTTACGTTATAATAAGATAGATATTAGAACAATGGAGGAATAGACAATGGAATCAATGATCCGTGATATTAAACTGGCCCCTTCCGGCCATGACAAAATCAACTGGGTAAAGAACTTCATGCCAGTGATGGAAGCAATCAATAAAGAATTCTCTGTCTCCAAGCCTTTTGCGGGCAAAAAAATGGTAATCACCCTGCATTTGGAAGCTAAAACGGCTTATCTTGCTACAATTTTCAAAAATGCCGGTGCTGAAGTAGCAATCACAGGCAGCAACCCGCTTTCTACTCAGGATGATATTGCAGCTGCTCTTGTTGAGGATGGCTTACATGTCTATGCCTGGTACAATTGCACTGCAGAGGAATATGATACCTTTATCAATAGGGCACTGGACATTGAGCCGGATATCATTGTCGATGATGGTGGAGATCTTGTGTCTATGCTGCATACAAAACGCCGTGAGCTTCTGCCGAATATCCTGGGCGGCTCAGAGGAAACGACTACCGGCGTACACCGTCTGCATGCACTGGCCGCAGCGGGCAAGCTGGACTTTCCAATGATTGCAGCAAATGATGCTTACTGCAAATATCTTTTTGATAATCGTTATGGAACAGGCCAGTCCACCTGGGATGGCATCATGCGTACGACAAATCTGGTCATTGCGGGCAAAAATGTCGTCATTTCCGGCTATGGCTGGTGCGGTAAAGGCGGCGCCATGCGTGCACGCGGCCTTGGTGCCAATGTCATCATCACGGAAGTCGACCCCATCAAGGCCATTGAAGCTGTGTTTGATGGCTTCCGGGTAATGCCAATGGATGAAGCTGCCAGGATCGGCGATATTTTCCTGACACTCACTGGCGATAAGGATATCATTCGCAAACAGCACTTTGCTGTCATGAAAAATGGCGCCATGATGGCTAATTCTGGCCATTTCGATGTAGAAATCAATATTCCGGAACTCGAGGCCGGCTCTGTTTCACGCCGCACTGTCCGGAAGAATATCGAAGAATTTGTACAGCAAGATGGACGCAAGCTCTATCTGCTCGCAGAGGGCCGTCTGGTCAATCTTGCTGCAGGCGATGGACATCCGGCAGAAATCATGGATCTGTCCTTTGCCGTACAATTCTTCTCCGCGCTTCATCTGCTGCAGCATCATGATGAGCTGAAGCACGAAGTATATCTCATGCCAGAGGAAATCAATACGAAAATTGCTGAAATCAAACTGAAGTCCCTTGGTGTGGCGATTGATCAGCTCACCCCGGAACAAAAAGCTTATTTAAATCAAGCCTGAGGAGGAATATTCTTTGCATACGTTAATCAAAAATGCTTCTGTCGTTCTGCCTGACGGTACGGTAAAAACAGCGGATATTGCTGTTACAGAGGACAAAATAACCAAAATCGGACAGAAACCGGAAAACTGGCAGGCAGATGCCGTTATTGATGCCACAGGAAAACTCGCGGTTCCGGGTTTTGTCAATGCGCATACGCATGCGTCCATGACTTTGCTCAGAAGCTATGCTGATGATATGAAACTTATGGACTGGCTGCAAAACAAGATCTGGCCGGTTGAAGCAAACATGGTCTCTGATGATATTTATTGGGGCGCCATGCTGGCTGCCGTTGAAATGATCAAAAGTGGCACAACAGCCTTTGCTGATATGTATGGACCAAACATGGAACGTGTAGCTGAGGTCGTTGAACAGTCGGGAATGCGTGCATCTCTTTCCCGTGGACTCATTGGCGCAGCACCAACGGCAGCGGATTCACTGGCAAGTAATGTCCAGCTTTACAAAGACTTCCATGGTGCTGCAGACGGACGCATCACCGTAATGTTCGGACCACATGCCCTTTATACCTGTCCGCCGGATTTTCTGCGCAAGGTCACAGCTGAAGCGCGGGCACTCGGGGCAGAGATCCATATTCATATGTCTGAAACGAAAGGCGAGGTAGAGGACTGTCTGAAGCAATATGGCAAGCGTCCATTTGCTCATGTGGCTGAGACCGGACTTTTTGAATGCGGAACATTGGCTGCGCATTGTGTACATCTTGATGATGAAGATATTGCGATTATGGAAAAATACCATATCCGTGCTGCCAATAATCCTGGCAGCAACATGAAACTGGCCAGTGGAATTGCTCCGGTGACGAAACTTCTTGACCATGGTCTCTGCGTAGCACTTGGTACAGATGGCGCATCCAGCAACAACAATCTGGATATGCTGGAAGAAATCCAGCTCGCAGCATTGGTGCATAAAGTAGACACGCTTGATCCGCTGGCAGTTCCTGCATTCCAGGCGCTGCAGATGGGAACTGAATATGGTGCGAAAGCCATCGGGCTTTCACAGGTTGGACGGCTGGAGGAAGGATTCAAAGCCGATCTTACGCTCTTCGATATGCATAGCGCAGCATGGTATCCTCGTCACGATCTGCTTTCTCTGCTGGTTTATTCCGCAAACAGCAGCTCTGTCGATACCGTTATGGTCAATGGTAAGATACTGATGGAAAAACGTCAGCTGCTCACTCTGGATGAAGAACGCATCTATTATGAAGCAAACCGTTGTGCCATGCGGCTTACAAAATAAATAAAAAGAGGGGCTGCTGCCTAGTGTACCGGCAACATGTCAGTACATTAGTACAGCGGCCCTTTTTAGAGGAGAATTATTTTGGCCGTAAAGAAAAATTTTTATGCTGTAAAAAATGGCCGTAATCCCGGCATATACAAGACCTGGCCGGAATGCCAGCGACAGGTGCAGGGCTTTGCCGGCGCATTGTTCAAGGGATTTGTTACACGTGCTGAAGCAGAGACATATCTTGGCTGCAGCACTTCGGCGGGAAGTCCCAAATGTTCTGCAGCCTCTGCAGATGAGCCTGACTGCTATTATATCTATGTTGATGGTTCATATTTTCATGGACGTTACAGCTGGGGCATGGCTGTTTTCCGCAAGGGCGAGCTGCTGCATACGGCAAATGGTGTCGGTACTTCAGCCGATGCGGCAAAACTTCATAATGTTGCCGGAGAAGTCGAGGGTGCAATGCAGGCAGTAAAATGGGCTGAGAAAAACAAGGTGGAAAAATTCATCATCTGTCATGATTATATCGGGATTTCCGAGTGGGCAGAGCGCCGCTGGAAAACGAATACAACGACAACAGCCGCCTATGCAGCCTTTATGGCAGACTATCTTGGCTGGGTCCGCTTCCGTAAGGTCGCAGGCCATACGGGCGTCAAAGGCAATGAGCTTGCCGATCGACTGGCCAAAAAGGCTCTGGATATATGATTTTTAGAAATAGAAGTGGTGGTTCTTTTGAAGAAAAAAGCAACAGACAAGAAAACAACACGAAAACCAGCACGCAGGACTGTGGAGAAAAAATCTTCTTCAAGCAGACGCTATGAGCTTATCGGCCTGGCTTTTTTCGCAGTCGGCCTGATTTCCCTTTGTGGTCTTTCTGGCTTGAATGTTGGTTTTGTTGGCGTTTACTTTGCCAAATTCCTGCGTTATTTATTTGGGATAGGTTCGTGGCTCATGGTATTTCTGGTTCTGCTGATTGGGCTGCAATATATGACGAAGCATCATGGCATCGTTTATTCTATGCGTTTTTTTGGATTATCGGCACTTTATTTATGTACACTGGCAATCTACCATCATTTTACGATTCCTTCCGGCGCTGAAATCCTGCCCAACAGTCTGCCAGAAGGCGGCGGTCTTGCCGGCGGCGGGTTGTTATTTTTCCTGCGCAAATTTTTTGGGATTGATGGCAGCCTTATCCTTTTGTGCATAGGCATGGTTGCGTCTATCCTGCTGTCAACGACCTGGTCGCTATCCGTTGGCATACTTAAAACAAAAAAGCATGCAGAAAATGGTCTGGGTGCAGCAAAGGATACACTGGCAGCTGCCTGTGACAAGGTTGTTGAGGTTGAAGGAATTGTACAGGAACGTGTAAAGGAAAAAGTAAAGAATTCCTTTTACAATCAGGATGAAGATGACAGTTTTCAGGAGGAGCCTGATGTTCCTGCGGCAGAAGAGGCCATGCTTCCAGGCTTGCATGATGAAGCTGCACTTGAAAAGCCACTTGTTCCCGAGCCTTCATCGGATGATCTTCCGCCTGCGTTTACCATAGAATACAGTGAAGAAAAAAAAGAAGCGCCGGTCATTGAAGGCGATGATATTCCAGAAGTACCTGCGGTGGGGCCAAGGATTCTCAAACATGCGCCTTCAGCAGATTCAATCTATTCTACACCGGGTACAGATATGCTGTCCGAACAGTATGACCGCCAAAATGCTCCGGCCCCGGCAGAAGTCCGGCCAGTCCGGCCATACGAACTGCCTAAAGTACGGGATATTTTATCCAGGCACATAAAGAAAAAAAACGTGAAGCTTGAACGTGAAATTGCTGAGAATGCCCAGACACTTGCAAGGACACTGGATAATTTCAATGTAAAGGCAAAAATCATCAATGCCTGTCATGGACCTGCGGTTACCCGCTATGAACTCGAACCAGCTCCTGGTGTCAAGGTCAGTAAAATCACGAATCTCGCAGATGATCTGGCTTTGAGCCTTGCTGCGTTTTCCGTGCGCATTGAACCGATTCCGGGCAAAGCCGCAATTGGCATAGAAGTGCCGAATAAAGAACTGGAAGGCGTGCAATTGCGTGAGGTGCTGGAAAACAATGCCTTTGCTGCGGCCAAATCCAAGCTTACCGTTGGTCTTGGGATGGATATCGGAGGGCAGGCCATCTTTGCCGATCTGGCCAAGATGCCGCATCTTCTGGTAGCAGGCGCTACCGGCTCCGGTAAATCTGTCTGCATCAATACACTCATTACGAGCGTGCTCTTTAAAGCCAAACCGGATGAAGTGAAATTCATCCTTATCGATCCAAAGATGGTCGAGCTTTCCAACTATAATGGCATACCACATCTCATGGTACCAGTCGTAACCGATGCCAAACAAGCAGCCTCTGTACTGAACTGGGCTGTACAGGAAATGGAAAAACGCTACGCAAAATTTGCAGAGAATGGCGTCCGCGATATGGAACGCTATAACAAGACCAATCCGGAGGACAAAATGCCTGCGGTCATTATTATCATCGATGAGCTCGCAGATCTCATGATGGTCGCGCCACATGACGTAGAGGATGCAATCTGCCGCCTTGCGCAAAAGGCCCGTGCAGCGGGACTTCATCTTGTACTTGCTACACAGCGCCCGTCCGTTGATGTCATTACCGGCATCATCAAGGCAAATATCCCTTCACGCATTTCTTTCTCCGTATCTTCCCAGATTGATTCCCGTACGATTTTGGATATGAGCGGCGCAGAAAAACTTCTGGGCAAAGGCGATATGCTTTTCTATCCAGTCGGTGCCGCAAAGCCTCGCCGTGTACAAGGGGCCTTTGTGAGTGATGAAGAGGTTGAACATCTGCTGGATTTCATCAAAAGCCAGGGACAGGAAATGGAAGCTAACGAAGAGATTATCACGTTTACAGAAAATGCTTTGCGGGATGATGCCAAAACTGCCAATGGTGCTGGTTCTTCTGCACCGCAGCAGGATGAACTGCTTGCCGATGCAGTCAATGCTGTGCTTTCCACAGGACAGGCCTCCTCCTCAAGCATCCAGAGACGCTTCCGCATCGGCTATACCCGTGCCGCCCGTCTCATTGATACCATGGAGGAACTGCACATTGTCGGACCAAATATTGGCAGCAAGCCACGTGAGATTTTGATGACAAGCGAGCAGGCCATGGCTGCCTTAAAAGAAAACGCAGCCTCCGCATAAAGAAAAAGCCGGAAGACGCGCTTAATCAGCGTGGTCTTCCGGCTTTTTCTATGGCTTTCGCAAGAGGGCCAGATGTGCATTGATGATTTCAGCCATGAGCATTTTTCCACGGATATCCGGATGAAGACCGTCTGTGGACAGATTTTCTGCTAAAGCAGTATGCTCACTGTTGTAAAAATATGGCTCAAGATCAATATAATATTTTTGCTGGCGAATATATCCATTGATTCTTCTGAGCTTTGCCTGCCATTCTGGATCTGTTTCGGTTTGAAAAGCATCTTCTATACTGACTGGCTGGATTGGCATCAACGTAAGAAAAATCGGCCGGATATCACTTTTTTCACATTTTCGTCGAATGGCCTCAAGATCTGCGATAACATCATCTGCAGAAATCGAATCTGCACGCAGGCTGTTCGAGCCAGTCAAAATCAACAGGTTATAGGGCTGATACGGGAGGACATCCTGTTCAAACCGCTGCATTGTCGTATGTGAGGTATCACCGCTGCGTCCGAGATTCAGCGTGGGAACATCCAGGTAAGTCGTATAACTGTATTCCAGATTAACCGGAGAATACGAGATGGCTCCGCCGCCATGCGTAATGCTGTCGCCGAAAGCTGCCGCTTCAATACGGGCTGCATGAGATTCTACGACAAATTCTTCCGTATCGGAATAACTGCCGATGGTTTGTCCATTTTCATCAATCGCGCGTACACGCCAATAATACTCACCGGCATAGGGTCTCGCATATTCATCATAGCAGCTGAAGGAATCATTGGCGATGCGGCTCCAGACGCGTTGTGATGACGGTGTCCGGTTATGTTCTTTTTCCGCTGAAGGCGGTGTGGTAAGAAGTTCTACTTCATACCGCTTGATATTATGCAAAGGAATCCATTGATAGACCGGATAAAGCGGCTGCCTGAATCCTGGCATCCGGTCAAAATTATTCAACAAAGGATGATCTGGTATCTTTTCTGCCGGATTGACAAAAACCGGCTCTGCTTTTGAAAATTCTCCGATTGCTTCATGATGGAATCCCAAGGCCCTGACGCGCCAGTATAGCGTATGTGTATCCTCCAGATAAGGCCTGAAGTCAGCCTGCCATCCATTGGTATAGATTTGATTGGTATTGTACAAATGATTTTCTGCGGAAAGTACCGTTCCGCCCTCATGATCAGGTTTGCCGGACAAAAGCTCAACTTCGTAGCAGACAGCCTGCGGAACAGAATGCCATACCAGAAAAGGCATACAGCTTGCAGGATTCTCCCTGGTATAATGAAAAATCGGTACAGGCACGAATGGATCAGTATACCTCGGATTAGGAACAATCCTTGAAGACTCCGTAAGTTGTCCGAACATGCCATATGCCGTTACGCGATAATACATGGGAATCGCTGTATCCGGAAGTTCATAAGAGGACTTAAAGGTGAATTCCTGCCCAAATTTGTGGTATTCTGACTCTCCTGCTACCATCCCCGTCGTCCTGGACATCATTTCGACCTTATAAAAACACGGATAAGGCAGACGTTTCCAGGAAAGTATCAGATGAGCACCGTCCTCTGTAAAACTGGATTGAAAGGGAATATTTCGCAAGCCAAGAACATCAGTCTTTTCTGTAAAAAAAATGCAAAGAATCGTAAAAAGGAAAATTACCAGAGCAAAAACGAGAAATTTTTTCATTGAGAACTCCATTATTGTATAATAAAATAAAAACATAAATAGTATACCATGTTTTTTCTTCATGATGTACTGAATCTACAGGAAAAGAGGAAGTTTTTATGGAAGAAAAGGGGCTGATCCTGGTACATACCGGAGATGGCAAAGGAAAGACAACCGCAGCTCTCGGACTCGCGATGCGTGCCTGGGGCGATGGCTTTCATGTGCTCATCCTTCAGTTCATCAAAGGCGGCTGGAAATACGGCGAATTGAAAGCACTGCAGGCACTGCAGGAAATTGATGACCGCATTGAAGTGCGCCAATGCGGTCTGGGATTTACACAGCGTGATGATCAAAACAGAGCTGAACATAAGCAGGCAGCGGCTGCCGCACTGCGTGCTGCCCGCCAGGAAACAGACAGCGGCAAATGGGACATGATCATTTTGGATGAGATCAATTACGCTATAAACTTCGGTCTGGTTGACGAAGCTGACGTACTGAAGCTTTTGCAAAACAAGCCAGCAAAGCTCCATCTTGTGCTGACGGGCCGTAAAGCGCGTCCTGCCATCATCGCTGCGGCTGATCTGGTGACTGAAATGAAGCTTATCAAACATCCATTTCAAAAGGGGATCAAAGCCCAACAGGGCATTGAATTTTAATCACATTTAACGTTTTTTACAACATTCTATTGAATATATGAGAAATCTGCGGTAAAATTGTAATGTTGTATACAAGGCTTCCTTGTTATTTGTACGTTTCTGGTAGACAGAGGAGCAAATGAAGAGAATAGGTGGGATTTGTTTTATGAGAAGTGATATCGTAAAGAAAGGCGCAACACGTTGTGCGCATCGTTCCTTGTTCCATGCCATGGGCTATGGCCCTGAAGATTTGCAGAAGCCGCTCATCGGTATCTGTAATTCATTCAATGAAATCATTCCTGGGCATATGCACCTGCGTTCGATTGCAGAAGCAGCAAAGCTTGGCGTAGCTGCAGCCGGCGGCACACCAATCGAATTCCCGGCCATCGGTGTATGTGATGGCATAGCAATGGGGCATACCGGCATGAAGTATTCCCTGGCCAGCCGTGAACTCATTGCAGACTCCATTGAAGCGGTAGCCATGGCTTCTGGTTTTGATGGTATGGTGCTCATTCCGAACTGCGATAAGGTCGTTCCTGGAATGCTCATGGCTGCAGCACGCCTGAATATTCCATGTGTCGTCGTCAGCGGCGGACCAATGCTTGCCGGACGTTTCCGCGGCAAAGATGTAAGCGTAAGCCAGTCTTTCGAAGCTGCAGGAAAATTCGCTGCGGGCAAGATGGATGCAGCAGAAATGGCTGCACTTGAAGAAAACGCCTGCCCGGGATGCGGTTCCTGCGCCGGCCTGTTCACGGCCAACACGATGAACTGTCTCACCGAGGTATTGGGCATGGGCCTGCCGGGCAATGGTACGATTCCTGCCGCTTATTTTGGCGCCCGCCGTCTGCTGGCAAAACAGGCCGGTGCAGTAATCCTTGACTTGGTGGAAAAGGATATCAAGCCGCGCGATATCATGACGCGCGAGGCTTTTGAAAATGCCATGACCGTTGATATGGGCATTGGTGGTTCTTCCAATACCGTACTGCATCTTACCGCAATCGCACACGAAGCCGGTATTGAGATTCCGACGCCGCTCTTCGACGAAATCAGCAGCCATACGCCATATATCACCAAACTCAGCCCGGGCGGCACGCATCATATGCAGGATCTCAATGAAGCAGGCGGCATTTCTGCCGTCATGCATGAGCTTGCCAAGAAGGGGATCCTTCATACCGATGCACTGACTGTCACGGGTACCGTAGCTGACCGCATCAAAGATGCCGAAATCCAGCGCCCTGATGTCATTCACAGCGTAGATGCACCATATCGCAAAACAGGCGGCATCGCAATCCTCAAAGGCAATCTCTGTCCGGACTATGCAGTCGTCAAAGCATCTGCTGTTACCGAGGACATGCTGGTCTATAAAGGGACAGCAAAATGCTATAATTCCGAAGAAGAGGGCGTAAATGCCATTATGGATGGGAAAATCCAGAATGGCGACGTCGTTGTCATCCGCTATGAAGGCCCTAAGGGCGGCCCGGGCATGCAGGAAATGCTGAATCCGACCGCTGTCATTACGGGTATGGGGCTCAAGGTCGGGCTGATTACAGATGGACGCTTCAGCGGTGCAAGCCAGGGCGCCTGCATCGGCCATGTTTCGCCAGAAGCCATGGAAGGTGGTCCGATTGCCCTGATTCAGGATGGCGATGTGATTTCCATCGATATCCCGAACCGCAAGCTGGAGCTCGAGGTAGATGATACCGAGCTCGCACGCCGCAAAGCAGCCTGGACACAGCCAGAGCCAAAGATCAAGACGGGCTATCTCTCCCGTTATGCAAAGCTTACCACTTCGGCAAGCACAGGTGCCGTATTGAAATAAATCGTCTGTTTTCAGCAGCCAGGGTGAATTGCTCTGGCTGCTATTGTTTTTACCGGATATTTTGGGTATAATATATAAGTTCCAGATTTTCTATGCGTTTTTATTTATTTTAATAGAGGTGTACATTTTGCATATTGTTTTGATTGAACCTGAAATCCCGGGAAATACAGGGAATATTGCACGTCTTTGTGCTGCTACAGGAATTGAGCTCCACCTGGTCAAGCCTCTTGGTTTTTCCACGGATGATAAATATTTGAAGCGGGCCGGACTCGATTACTGGCATCTCGTCAAGGTACATTATCATGAGAATTTTGATGAAGTACTCGCTATGTACAAGGGACATGACTTTTATTATTGTTCTACCAAGGCACCACGATCTTATACCGAAGCAGCTTTTGGACCGGAGGATATGCTGGTGTTTGGCAAAGAAACTGCTGGCATCCCGGAAGACATCCTGAAAGATCATTGGGAATCCTGCGTACGCATTCCAATGATTGCCGATGCACGGTCCCTGAACCTTTCCAATTCCGTCGCCATTGTTGCCTATGAGGCAATGCGGCAATTGGATTTTCCAGGCTTAAAAGAAATAGGCCGTACTCATTTGGACTAAATTAAATTAGATGGGAATGACTTTACTTTGCAAATCAATGAAAGATTTATAGAAGAAATCAAAAAAGTAATTCGGCCGGAACAGTTTTTTATCAATGAACCCATGTACAAACATACGACCTTTAAAATTGGCGGACCTGCAGACTATCTGATTTTCCCTGGCAGTCTGCAGGAGGTTACCGCAGTATTCGATTTGCTGCGCAAGTATGCGGTTCCTTTTACGGTATTAGGGAACGGCTCCAACGTCCTGGTCCTCGATAAGGGAATCCGCGGGGCCGTAGTAAAATTCAATTCCCCGATGTCAGCCATGCATCAGGAGGGCAATAAGATTATTGCCGGTGCAGGTGCACTTTTAAAGGATGTTTCGCTTTATGCTGCTGACTGCGGCCTTACGGGACTGGAGTTTGCTGTGGGTATCCCGGGAAGTCTGGGCGGAGCCGTGTTCATGAACGCAGGTGCCTATGACGGCGAAACACAGAACGTCGTTACCGGCGTACGCGCAGTCTCGGCAGCAGGCAATATTGTTGCCTATCGTGCAGACGAGCTTAATTTTGGTTATCGTCATAGTGTTTTCCAGGAAAACGGCCAGGCAATCTGTGAAGTGGAAATTTCTTTACAGCCTGGTGACAAGTCTGCTATTCAGGAAAAGATGGATGGCTTTAC
>CAZTAP010000075.1:0-12564 GCA_964611665.1 uncultured Selenomonadaceae bacterium
AGGCAAGATAATTGCAGGTCCGGTCTTTACAATTTATCCTCTAAGGATATATAATAGAATCTAATGAGCAGAACGGTCGATTTTTTTTATTTTTTCGTGTAATTGTACGGTTCGGACTTAGAAAAATAAGATTTTTGTAATAGAAAATAGAAAGAGAACTACCTTGGAGGTGTAATTTTTTGTCAAAAGGATCGCAAAAACTACAAATTATCCCGTTAGGCGGGCTGGGAGAAATCGGCAAGAATATGACCGTTATCCGCGTGGATGACGAAATACTCTTGATTGATGCTGGATTAATGTTCCCAGATGAGGATATGCTCGGAATAGATCTTGTTATTCCGGATATCGCTTATTTATTGGAGAATCGTGATATGATCAAGGCGATTGTCCTTACGCATGGTCATGAGGACCATATCGGAGCCCTTCCTTATGTGCTGAAGCAGATTAATGTGCCGGTTTATGGTACGCGTCTGACTTTGGGAATTTTGGAAGGCCGTTTGAAAGAGAATAATGTGGATTCCAGCAATCTGCATTCTGTCATGCAGGGAGATATCATCAATGTCGGCTGCTTTAGTGTGGGATTTATTCGTGTGAATCACAGTATTCCGGATGCAGTCGGGCTTTCCATCAAGACACCGGTCGGAATGATCGTGCATACGGGCGATTTTAAGCTTGATTATACGCCGGTTGATGGGAAAATGACGGATTTCCGTCGTTTTTCTGACCTTGGCAACAAGGGTGTTCTTGTGATGATGGCCGATAGTACCAATGCGGAACGTGAAGGGCATACACCGAGTGAACGGACGGTCGGCGCTGCGTTTGAGAAGGCGTTCCATAATGCAAGAGAACGCATTATCATTGCTACTTTCTCGTCGAATGTATCGCGCATCCAGCAGGTCATCGATACGGCTGTACGTTATAAGCGCAAAGTGGCTGTCCTGGGACGCAGTATGGTCAATGTTGTCAATATCTCTTTGGAGCTTGGTTATATCAATGCGCCGGAGGGGACGATCATTGATATTGATGAGATCAATAATTACTCGATGAACCAGATCGTCATCATCACGACGGGCAGTCAGGGTGAGCCGATGTCTGCGCTTACGCGTATGGCGATGTCGGATCACCGCAAGGTTTCTATTGTGCCGGGAGATACGGTCATTATTTCAGCGACACCGATTCCGGGCAACGAAAAGCTTGTTTCCAAGACCATTGATAATCTGCTGAAACAGGGAGCAAATGTTGTCTATGGGCGTTCTGAAGGCATCCATGTTTCAGGACATGCGAGCCAGGAGGAACTCAAGCTCATGCACAATCTTGTGCGTCCGAAGTTCTTTATTCCGGTTCATGGTGAATATCGTATGCTTGTGCGCCATGCAAAGCTGGCACAGGATCTCGGCATGCCAAAGGAAAATATCTTTATTGGCGAAAATGGACAGATCCTTGAGTTTACGAGAGATAAAGGCGTTGTGGCCGGCAAGGTCACTTCCGGTAAAATCCTCGTAGATGGTCTCGGCGTTGGTGATGTCGGCAATATTGTATTGCGGGATCGCCGCCAGCTTTCGCAGGATGGTATTTTGATCATTGTTGTCACAATGGATAAGGCCAGCGGCAAAGTCGTCTCCGGACCGGATATTGTATCCCGTGGTTTTGTTTATGTACGTGAGTCAGAAGCCCTGATGGATGAGGCAAGGGAACGTGTAAAGCAGGCACTGGAGAAGTGCGAGGACAGCAAAGTTACGGAATGGGCGACGATCAAGTCGAACGTACGTGATGCTCTTGGCAGATATCTGTTTGACAAGACGCGCCGTCGTCCGATGATCCTGCCGATTATTATGGAAATCTGATGCAGTAAAGAAGCTTTTGCGACCAGGGTGTATTGATGATCATCAACGCACCCTGGTCTTTTTTATTTTCTTTTTTTGAAAAGAGGATTTCTTGCAGATAAAAAGAATGATATGATAAAGGACAGGATATTTACAGGGGTGGTTTTTCGTAGGAATGGAAGAAAAATTAATGGAAAAGACAGATGCATCCTTTGTTCATCTGCATGTACATACGGAATATAGTCTGCTGGACGGCGCGAGCAGGATCAAGGACCTGATCGCGGCAACAAAGGAACTTGGCATGGACTCCATTGCGATTACGGATCATGGATCAATGTATGGAGTCATTGATTTTTATAAAGAGGCGAAGAAGCAGGGCATCAAGCCAATCATCGGCTGTGAGGTCTATCTGGCGCCTGGCGCGCGCCAGGACCGTTTTGATGTGGAGGGGACGAGATATTACCATTTGATTCTTCTGGCAGAGAACCAGACAGGCTATCGCAACCTGGTCAAACTGGTTTCCCTTGCGAACATCGAAGGGATGTACTATAAGCCGCGTGTGGACAAGGAACTGCTGCGCCGGTATCATGAGGGTATTATTTGCCTGAGTGCCTGTATCGCGGGAGAGATTCCACAGATGCTGCTGCGGGACAACCGGGAGCGCGCGGATGCTCTGGTATGTGAATATGCTGAAATCTTCGGCAGGGATAATTTCTTTATCGAGATTCAGGATCATGGCATGCCCGAAGAGAAGAAAGCGAATGAAGGCCTGACAACGCTTGCGGAGAAATACGGAATCGGCCTGGTTGCAACGAATGACCTTCACTATGTGCGGCGCAGCGACAGCGCGTTCCATGATGTGCTGCTCTGCATCCAGACGGGGAAGACAATGGATGATCCATCGCGCATGCGCTTTCCAAGCGATGATTTTTATTTGAAGTCGCCGGAAGAGATGCAGGCACTTTTCCCTGAGCACCCGGAAGCTTTTGCCAATACGGTCCGGATTGCTGAGCGCTGCAAGGTGGAGTTTGAATTCGGACATCTGCATCTGCCGAATTTTCCTTTGCCGGAAGGCATGACCGATGAGATGTATCTCAGGAAGCTCTGTGCGGATAAAATCGGTGCACGCTATGCTGAGATGACCGAGGCGGTACAGAAACGCCTCGAATATGAGCTTGGAATCATCCATCGTATGGGATATGACAGCTATTTCCTGATTGTGTGGGATTTTATCAATTATGCCCGCAGCCAGGGCATTGCAGTAGGGCCGGGACGCGGCTCGGCTGCTGGCAGTATCGTGGCCTATATCCTGGGAATCACGAATCTTGACCCGCTCAAATATGATTTGCTCTTCGAGCGTTTCCTGAACCCGGAGCGTGTGACCATGCCGGATATCGATATCGATTTTTGCTATATACGCCGGGAGGAAGTCATCGATTATGTGAAGCGGCGTTACGGCGATGATCATGTCGCCCAGATCGTTACGTTCGGTACCATGGCTGCCAAGGGTGCGATCCGGGATGTCGGACGTGCACTGAATATGCCTTATGCTGATGTTGACCGTGTGGCAAAGGCAATCCCTTCCGAACTCGGGATTACGCTGGACAAGGCACTGAAGGAATCTTCGGATTTCAAGAAAATGTATGAGGAAAGTGAAGAAAATCGCCGTCTGATCGATTTTGCACGCGATGTCGAAGGACTGCCGCGCCATTCTTCAACCCATGCTGCAGGGGTCGTGATTGCGCGCAATCCGCTTACCGACTATGTGCCTGTGCAGATGTCGGATGGCACGCTTGTCACGCAGTACGATAAAGATCATGTAGAAGAACTTGGCTTGCTGAAGATGGACTTTCTGGGGCTTCGTACCCTGACTGTCATCAGCAATGCACTGGATAATATCAAGAAAAACCGCGGCGTGGCCGTTGATATTCAGAACATTCCTCTGGAAGATGAAGAAACTTCCAGAATGCTGTGCGAAGGCAGGACCGGGGCGGTTTTTCAGATGGAATCTTCAGGGATGACGAATCTGGTCCGGGACCTGCAGCCGGAGGGCTTTGTGGATCTGATTCCGCTCATGGCGCTCTACCGGCCGGGTCCTCTGGGAAGCGGCATGGTGGCGGATTTCATCAATGGCCGCCATGGCAAGAAAAAGGTTACCTATATGCATCCTCTGCTCGAGCCCATATTGAAGGAAACCTTTGGCGTAGTGCTTTACCAGGAACAGGTCATGCAGGTAGTACAGGTATTGGCGAACTTTACGCTCGGGCAGGCGGACATTCTGCGCCGGGCAATGGGCAAGAAGAAACATGAATATCTGATGTCCCAGAAAGAGGCTTTCCTGAAGGGTACGCAGGCCAATGGCATTGAGCCTGGCATGGCGAACACGATTTTTGATTTGCTTACGCATTTTGCTGATTATGGCTTCAACAAGTCGCACAGCGCGGCCTATGCGTTTGTTGCCTGGCAGACGGCTTATCTCAAGGCGCATTATCCGCAGGAGTTCATGGCAGCGATGCTGACCAGTATCATGGATACAAATGATAAAGTCAGCATTTATCTTGAGCTTTGCCGTCACATGGAAATCGCTATTTTGCCGCCGGATATCAATGCAAGCTCCGCATCGTTCAGCGTGGATGGTCAGGCAATCCGTTTCGGACTTGCTGCTGTACGCAATGTAGGTGAGACTGCGATTCATAATCTGGAAGAGGTACGTGCGAAAGAGGGACCATTCAGTTCACTGCTCGATTTTTGCACGCGGGTGGATATGCGGATTGTGAACAAACGGGTCATAGACAGCCTGATCAAATGTGGTGCGTTTGACTCTCTGGGGAATAAGCGATCCCAGCTGCTGGCTGTACTGGACCAGGCCGTTGATACTGCTGCCGGTGTGCAGCGGGATCTGGCAAGCGGACAGATCGGTCTTTTTACGGAGGAGACCATGGGAGAGGCCGATGAACTTCGTCTGCCGGACCTTGATGAAGTCGACAAGGCCCAGATGCTGACCTGGGAGAAGGAAAATACAGGTTTTTATATTACGGGGCATCCATTGGATCGTTATGCGGATAAAATCAAGAATTTTGTGCGCATCGAGGATATCCTGACGGGCAAGTTCAAGGACAATCAGCTGGTTCGCATTGGCGGGCTGATTACTGCGGCTAAGCGCATTGCAACCAAAAAGGGAGATACGATGTGCTTTATTGACCTGGAGGATTTCACGCACAGTCTGGAAATCGTCGTTTTTCCCCGGGTATTTTATCAGAATGTCAATCTGCTGGTACCTGACAGTGCAGTGATGGTACAGGGCCGCGTGAATCTTACCGATGATGGTGCGAAGCTTTTGGCGGATACCTTTTGTCCGCTTGCCGAGTATCGCCCGGAGTACTATATCACGCTGCAGGCAGAGCAGGAAAAGGAAGATGTTTTTCAGGCGCTGAAAAAAATTTTTACGGAATATCACGGTGAACATGTTGTTTATTTGCATATGGCGGGCCGCTGGCAGAAAACAGGACCGCAGTTCTGGCTGAATGCAGCGCCCGGTGCGGCAGAGGCAATCGAGGAACTGCTGGGGAAGGGCGCTGTACGTCAGCGTTGATGCCATACGGCTGGCTAAAATAATGGAGGGAATGGCATGTGGACATCAATCTATGTAGCAAACAACAAGACACAGGCAGACAGGATGTGTTCTGCGCTGAAGTCTGAAGGAATCATGACCGATGTGCGGACAATCGGCAGTATGGAGCATGGAAAAAGCGGGATTTTTGAGATTCGTGTCTTGGAGTCAGAAGTTGAAGAAGCACAGAATATTGTCTGCTGTGGTATGCAGGGGACGTGAATGAGAATAAAAAAATCTTGACGCACGTTCTTTTTGTTCGCTATAATATGAGGATATAGCGGAGGATTGGTAGATTGAAACAATTGAAGATAGGTATTTCATTGCTGCTGGTTTTTTGCCTGCAGATTACGGCGGTTTTTGCGGCAGCGAAGCCGCAGCAGGAGGAACCGCCTCATGTACAGATTAAGCCGGGGGATGTGCTGCCGAATGTGACGGCCCGTTCTGCTGTTGTCATGGAGGCTGCTACAGGAAAGATTCTTTACGCGCGTGACATGGACGAGAAGCGCTATCCGGCGAGTACAACCAAAATCATGACGCTCATCATTGCGCTGGAGCAGGGAAATCTGGATGATATCGTGACCGTCAGTGAGAATGCTTCACGTACGGAAGGTTCTACGCTCTGGCTTGAGCCAGGAGAGAAGATCAAGCTCTCTGACTTGCTGTATGGTATGATGCTGATTTCCGGAAATGATGCAACCGTTGCTGTTGCAGAACATATTGCGGGCAGTGTCGATGCCTTTGCGCGGCTCATGACAGCAAAGGCACATGAGATCGGAGCGGAGAACACTTCCTTTGTCAATTCCAGCGGCCTGCCGGACGATCGTCATTTCACGACGGCACATGATCTTGCTCTGATTGCGGCTTATGGCTATCGCAATCCTAAATTTACGGAAATCGTAAGCACGAAGGAGTGGAAGATTCCCTGGCCGACGCATATCGAGGACCGTGAGCTGAAGAATGAGAACCGCATGCTCTGGCTGTATCGCGGCGGAAATGGCGTAAAGACAGGATATACGGATGCGGCCGGGCGCTGCCTGGTATCGGCGGCGAGCCGGGATGGCATACAATTGATTTCCGTTGTGCTTGACAGCTTGTATATGTGGAATGATTCCATTGCATTGCTTGATTATGGCTTCAAGCAGACAGATACAAAAGAAATCGTCCATGAGGGGGATGTCGTAAAAACTGTGCGGGTTCTCTCTGGCCGTCAGGATACGTTAGCTCTCAAAGCTGAACATACGCTGGCTGTGCCTGAGTTCGAAAATGAGACGCTTGGCTTCTACACCAGGATTGATGCGCCGGATCGTATTCAGGCGGGGATGAAGGCTGGCGATGTCCTTGGGCGTCTGGTTGTGCTTTACGATGGCAAGGAAATTGCTTCCACAGACCTGGTGGCAGCGGATACCATCGAAAAGAAGTCCTTTTTTACATTTTTGTCCAATCAGTTGACGAGTTTATTTCATTTGTTGTTCGCATGAGGGGCTGCCTGACAGCCCCTTTTTTATGAAACGGATGAGGGGGGTATTATGGAAGAACGATTACAGAAGATCATCAGCCGGGCTGGCATAGCTTCACGCCGTGCCGCGGAGAAAATGATTCAGGAAGGCCGCGTGAGCCTGAATGGCAAAATCGTAACAGAGGCAGGGATGAAGGCCGATGCAGAGCGGGATGAAATCCTGGTGGATGGCAAGGCAGTGCAGACAGCAGAGGAGCATGTGTACTTTTTGCTGAATAAACCGAAGGGATATTTATCTACGGCAAAGGATGAGCGTGGGCGTAAAACGGTACTGGATCTTTTGCCTGAAGTAGAGCAGCGTATTTATCCGGTAGGAAGGCTTGACAATAATACCGAAGGGCTGCTGCTCCTGACGAACGATGGGGAGCTTATGAATGGACTGCTCCATCCAAGCAAAGAAATCTATAAAACTTATCTTGCACGTGTTTCCGGGGAGGTCACCGAGGAAAAGCTGCAGGCGCTTCGCAAGGGCGTGCAGCTCGAGGATGGACTCACTGCACCGGCAAGGGCGAGAGTATTGGAACAGGAGCTGCGCGGCGGGCTCACGCGTGTCGAGGTCATCATCCATGAAGGACGCAACCGTCAGGTGCGCCGGATGTTTGCTGCCATTGGCTGCGACGTGAAGGCGTTGAAACGTACGGAGTTTGCTGGTTTGAATCTTTCTGGTGTGCATCGTGGCGAGCATCGGAGCCTTACGATGGAGGAGCTTGCTTATTTGCGGGAAGTCATTGGAAAGCAGGTGGATGTGCGATGAAAAAGATTCTTGTGATTGGCGGCGGTCCGGCAGGCATGATGGCTGCCGTCAAGGCGGCGGAGCAGGGCGCGCAGGTCGTACTGCTCGAAAAGATGCGCCGTGTCGGCAAAAAAATGCTGATTACCGGCAAGGGACGCTGCAATATTACGAATGCAGCAGATATTCCCGAGATCATCCGGAACATCCTCGGCAATGGTGCTTTTCTGAACAGTTCGCTGCGGGCCTTTGATAATCAGGAGGTCATCCGCTTTTTTGAGGAACATGGCGTGCCGACGAAGGTGGAACGCGGCAGCCGGGTGTTTCCGGTAAGTGACCATGCGGCAGATGTCGTGGATGCCATGCTGGAATATCTGCATGAGCTCGGGGTAAAAGTCGAGACCAATGCTGCGGTGAAGGAAATCCTCACCGAAGGAGGCAAAGCCGCTGGCGTACGTCTGGCAAGCGGTGAGATCCTGCCGGCGGATGCTGTGATCCTGGCGGTGGGAGGTGCTTCTTATCCGGGCACGGGCTCTGCCGGAGATGGCTATGAGATTGCCAGGAAGCTTGGTCATACCGTGACAGAGATCCGGCCGTCACTGGTTCCTCTTGAGACAGAGGAGGACTGGGTCAAAGAGGCACAGGGGCTGTCCCTGCGCAATGTGCAGGTGACCTTGCTGGCGGATGGCGAAAAGGCCGGCGAAGAATTCGGTGAGATGATGTTCACGCATTTCGGCGTGACCGGTCCAATCATTCTTTCGCTGAGCCGCACTGCAGCGGAGCAGCTGCAAAAGGGTGCTTTTGTGGAGCTTGTCATCAATTTGAAGCCGGCACTTACGCCAGAAAAGCTTGAGGCGCGTGTGCAGCGTGACTTCGAGAAATACATCCGCAAGGAGATCAAGAATGCTCTGCATGATCTGCTTCCAAATAAATTGATCATGCCCGTCATTGATCTGGCTTACCTGCCGCCGGATAAGCCCATTCATCAGGTGACGCGTGAGGAACGGCTGAGACTGGTGGAGACCTTGCAGAATCTGACGCTTACGATTACGCGCACGCGCCCGATTGCGGAGGCAATCGTTACTGCTGGGGGGGTCTCGACGAAGGAAATCCAGCCGAAGACCATGGAATCCAGGCTTGTACCAGGTCTGTATTTCGCAGGTGAGGTCGTGGATGTCGATGCCTATACGGGCGGCTATAACCTGCAGGCAGCGTTCTCTATGGGCGCAGCTGCGGGGACCTGGAGCGTATGGAAGGATGATTGAAATTTATAGAGATGAGGGGATAGAAGCATGAACGAGATGAAAGAAATTCAGCCGGCGAAACGAGGCCTGACAGGTGAGATTGCAATTCCGGGGGACAAATCCATTTCTCATCGCAGTGTGATGTTTGCCGGTTTGGGCGATGCGCCTGTACATATTACCAATTTTTTGCATGCACAGGACTGTTTGTCTACCGTGGCCTGCATGAGAGCTCTGGGCGCGGATGTCGAAGAAATCAGTGACACCGAGCTCGTGGTCAGAGGACATGGCATCCATGGACTGAAGGAACCGCAGACCATCATCGATGCGGGGAATTCCGGCACCACACTGCGCCTTATGCTGGGCATCCTGGCGGCGCAGCCTTTTCTGACGACCTTTACCGGTGATGCTTCTCTGCATAAACGTCCAATGGCACGGGTCATCCGTCCGCTGGTTTCCATGGGGGCCGGAATCGTCGGCCGTGACCATAACCGTCTGCTGCCGATCACCATTGTCCCATCACAGGATAAGCTTAAAGGCATCGCCTATGAGATGCCGATGGCCAGTGCACAGGTCAAGTCTGCTATCCTGCTTGCCGGCATGTATGCTGAAGGGGATACCACGGTAACCGAACCGTATACTTCCCGGGATCATACGGAGCGCATGCTTGAGGCCTTTGGCGTACAGGTGGAGAAGAAGGGAACGAGCATTACGATGCATCCGGTACAGGAGTTTTCTGCACCGAAGGAAATCGAGGTGCCGGGGGATATCAGCTCGGCTGCGTACTGGCTTGTGGCGGCTTCGCTGATTCCTGGCAGTGATGTGCTCTTGAAGAATGTCGGCGTCAATCCGACGCGTACGGGAATCCTCGATGTCCTGCAGGCCATGGGCGCGGACATTTCTCTGCAGAACGAGCGGGTGAGCGGCGGCGAAGAAGCTGCGGATATCCGGGTGCGTTTTGCAAAGCTGAAGGGGACGAGCTTCGGTGCAGATATCATGCCTCGCCTGATCGATGAGATTCCGGTCATTGCTGTGGCAGCGCTTCTTGCCGAAGGCGATACGGTCATTACGGGAGCTGGCGAGCTTCGTGTCAAGGAAACAGACCGCCTGCAGGCGATCACGGACCAGTTCAGCAAACTGGCTCCTGGTGCAGTGGAAGGGCGTGAGGATGGTCTGGTGATCCATGGCGGGACCAGGCTGCAGAAGGCGGAATGCTTTTCTTATGAGGATCATCGCATTGCAATGTCGCTTGCCATTGCGGGAGCAGCAGCGCAGGGCGTATGCATTGAACATGCAAATTGCGTGAACATCTCTTATCCATCGTTTTATGGTACGCTGGAGATGCTGACAAACGAGGAGGAAAAAGGATGAAGAATCTTGTCGTAGCGATAGACGGGCCTGCTGGTGCCGGGAAAAGCACAGTTGCGCAGCTTGCTGCCAGGGCCCTGAATTATACCTATATCGATACCGGTGCGATGTATCGTGCGGTAGCCTGGAAAACACTGCAGCAGCATGAGCCGGTCACGGATGAACTGATTGTAAGGGTTGTGCGTGATATTCTGGTCGATCTGCGCTATACTGGAGGGAAAACGACGGTTTCTGTGGACGGCAGGGATATTACGGGAGAGATCCGTACACCTGAGGTCAGCGGCATCGTATCGCAGGTAGCCCGGCTTGCACCTGTCCGTGAGAAGATGGTCGATCTGCAGCGCAAGATGGCCGAGCGTGGGGCTGTGCTCATGGATGGCCGTGATATTGCCTCCAATGTGCTGCCTGATGCTGATGTGAAAATCTATCTTACTGCATCGATTGAAGAGCGTGCAAAGCGCCGCTGGAAAGAATTATGCGAGAAGGGCTATACGATCGAGCTGGAGAAGCTTCAGGCGGATATCGCAGCCAGGGACAAGGCGGACAGTGAGCGGGAGATTTCGCCGCTGGTACAGGCAGAGGATGCTGTACTGCTGGATACTACGGGGATGAGCATTGACGAAGTTGTGCAGGCAATCCTGAAGATGTGCAGGTGATTGGATGATTTATCAGATATTAAAGGGTATTTTTTCATGGTTTTTTTTGCTGTTCTTTCGTGCTGAGGCACAGGGAAGAGAAAATATGCCGGAGCAGGGCGCGGTGATCCTGGCAGCAAATCATATGAGCAATTGGGACCCGCCGCTGCTGGCAGCTTTTCTGCAGCGTCCGGTCACCTATATGGCAAAGCAGGAGCTTTTCGAGATTCCTGTGTTCGGAGCTGCAATCCGGGCCTGCCAGGCTTTTCCGGTCAAACGGGGAGCTGCTGACCGCGGTGCCATCAAGGCTGCACTGCAGGCACTGAAGCTGGGGCGATGTCTCGGGGTATTTCCGGAAGGAACGCGCAGCAAGGATGGCAAACTGCACAAGGCAGAGGCTGGTGCTGCACTTTTGGCTGCGATGTCAAAGGCACCGGTTGTGCCGGCAGCGATCCTTGGGACAAATAAAATATTTTCTCAGGGCAAATGGTTTCCGAAACTGCGGGTTGTTTATGGAAAGCCGTTATATTTTGACGGAAAACACAGCGATAAGGCTGCACTTCATGAGTTTTCACAAAAAATCATGGATGAAATTGCCAGAATGCTAAAAAGTAATAGCATTGAACCATGATTCTATGTTATAATGTACATTAGATTGCGAAATTGTTGTTTTGATTCGCAGTAAATTGAATAATGGTGGTAGATGTATGGAAGTTATTTTGGCTGAATCGCTGGGCTTCTGTTATGGAGTGAAGCGCGCTATTAAGTTAGCCAGAGAGAATGCAGCGCCAGATGGGACAGCTTGCACGCTGGGGCCGATCATACACAATCCGCAGATGGTAGCAAGGCTGGCCGCTGAGGGCGTAGGGAATGTATCTTCCCTGGAAGAGATGACCTCAGGGACCATCATCATCCGCTCACATGGCGTAGGTCCTCAGGTTTATGATGAGGCTGAGAAGATGGGTCTTTCTTTGGTGGATGCGACCTGCCCGCATGTCAAAAAGGCGCAGATGGCTGCGAATGAGCTCGCTCAGGATGGCTATGAAGTGGTCATCGTTGGGGAGAAACGTCATCCGGAGGTTCGAAGCATCTATGAATGGTCTGGGCATAAGGCCATGGTCGTAGAGACGGAAGCTGAGGCTTCGGCACTTCAGCCCTGCGGCAGGCTTGGGATTGTTGCACAGACGACTTTTTCCGGCGAGAAGTTCAAGTCTATTGTCATGCGGCTGTTGGATAAATCCAACGATGTGCGTATCGTGCGTACGATTTGCACTGCGACGGATCAACGTCAGGCTGCTGCCGTAGCGCTGGCCGGTCAGGTACAGCTCATGCTGGTTATCGGCGGAAAAAACAGCGCGAATACGACGCGCCTTGCACAGCTTTGTGCAGAAAAATGCAAGACTTACCATATCGAAACCGCAGCTGAGCTGCAGGACGAATGGTTTGACAAAATAGAAAAAATTGGTATTACAGCTGGGGCTTCGACTCCGGACTGGATTATCAAGGAGGTATATAAAAAGTGTCAGAAGATATGAAGAGTTTATTAGAAGCAGAGGAAGAAGCAATCCAGGAGATAAAGGAGCATGACGTTGTAAAGGCTACGGTTGTAGCTGTTGAAGATGGTCAGGCATATGTAAA
>CAZTAP010000076.1:0-12544 GCA_964611665.1 uncultured Selenomonadaceae bacterium
CATCCTTGCTCACATTGATGACCTTAAGCCGGGCAATCTGCCCTTCCTTCATTTTTGGTATACGCATACTGGCCGTAAGACGGCGTTTCGGATCCAGGTACAGAAACACCGTAACCTCTTCACCGACCTGTACCGGAGCAGTCTGCTGCGTTTTATGCAGCAGGATATCATCCGATGTATTCCCCGTCTGAGCATCCAGGAATGCTCCCATTTCCCCAAGACGTGCTACCTTCAGCGTTGCTACCGTGCTGGGCCCGTATTTGCGTTTTATCTTTTCTTCCATCATGAATCCTTAATCCTCATAGACCGTGAGCTCAGCATCGCCCCAGAGACGTTCCAGAGCATAGAATTCACGGCTTTCCGTCATAAACACATGCGCTACACACTCACCATAATCCAGCAGGATCCACTCACCTTCACGGTAGCCCTCCTTATGCAGGAACGCCTTGCCCTCCTTTGCAAGTTCCTCCTCAATATTGTCAGCAATAGCTCTTACCTGCGTTGCCGTATTCGCCGAACAGATGACAAAATAATCCGTTTCCGTTGTAAGCGTCGTCATCTTCATGATGACAATGTCCCGGGCCTTCTTGTCACTTGCTGCTTTCGCAATCAACCGGCTCATTTCTTCTGGTGTCTGAATCAAAATATATTCCTCCTCATATCCTTAATTTTTATCCTCTTCTGCCGGACTCAGTGAATCCGGAAATAGCTCTTTTATCTTCGTATCCAGCATCTGCTGATCCGGTATCCATGCATCGCCATCGCTTCCGCCTGGCAGCATAAAGGTTTCCGGTTCCGCCGTATTCAGATGGCGCAGGACATTTGCCAGATGTCCGGAATCAAAAATTTCCGCACTCGTCGACATGCGGTGCTGGAAAAGATCCGCAATCCCCGGCAATTTTCGCAGTGTATCCAGCTTCAAAGCCTGCTCATAAAGTGCCTTGACAAAATGCTGCTGCCGCTGGACACGCCCGATATCCCCAAGCTCAGAGCTGCGATAACGCAGATATTTCTGTGCTGTATCCCCATCCAGATGCTGATACCCCTTTTTCAAATGGATCTCCAGCCCTGCTTCGGGATCCTGATAATCCATATCATTCTCAACATAAAGATCGATACCGCCCAGCAGATCAACGAGCTCAGTCAGCGCCCTCACATCAATTGTAACATACTGGTGAATGGATACCCCCAGCAGCGCGCTGACCGTTTGCACAGTCAGCGGCGCTCCACCATAAGCAAACGCTGCGCTGAGCTTTTGTCCCGAAGCCCGGCCTGGTATGTTCACCAAAGTATCCCTTGGGATAGAAATCACCCGCACCTTGCCTGTCGTATTCTCCAGGCTCAGCAGCATGATGGTATCCGCATGCTGTCCGGCAAGCATAGAGGCATCCGCTCCGTCATCAACCCCCAGTACCAAAACATTGGTATACCCATCAAACCGTGCATCCAGCATACCACGCTTTTCCTGCTGACGCTGTTCATAGCCTGCATACATCGCTTCATAGCTTTGATAAACATGGCTGCCCAGCGTATAAATATGATAGCCCGCAAAGGCAATGAGTCCGCCCAGGCTTCCCACGATCACCACAAAAACGAGAAACCGTAAAAACCGGATACGGCGGATTCTTTTTCTTTGCAGACGCTTTCTTTTGATATTTTCCCGCGTCTTGCTTTCCATCATGCAGCTATCCCTTTAATAAAATTTCATTACGTGCCAATACAGTATCCGGATGAATCAAATGCCGCTTCTTCACAACAAAGGCAATTGACTGGCTCAGGCCTGCAAATACCATATCATCAAGACCATCCTCACGTGAAAGTTTTCTGAGCGCCTCCACACCAGGATATACACGATTCGGCTCAATCATATCCGCAAAATAAATGATCTTATCAAGCTTCGTCATATTCTCTCCGCCGACCGTATGCCGGTGAATGGCTTGTGCAATTTCAGCATCTCTGACTTCATAGAGTTCCCCGATCCGCACGGCACCAATATAGGCATGCAGCAAAAGCGGCATCTGGCGTTCCACATCTCCATAGGGGATAGAGCGCCGGTCAGCCTCCGAAAGCATCGCTTCATTGCGGTATTCCCGCGCACAGTCATGAAGCAGTCCCGCAATCCGTGCTTTTTCCAGATCCACGCCAAACCGTCCGGCCAGAAAGACAGCTGTCTCAGAAACCCCCAGCGAATGGAGGTACCGGCTCTTTTTCAGCCGGGCAGCCAGAACTTCCTTCATTTCAGAAAAATTCATTGATACAGACCTTCTTTATAAATATACTCCTCAACCGCCTCTGGCACAAGATAGCGGATCGATCTTCCAGTCCGCACCCTGTGCCGGATATCCGTTGAGGAAATTTCCAGTTCCAGGGTAGGCAGTTCATGGATCCTTGCCTTGCCCAATGTCCCAAAAGCTTCCTGTATTCTCGTAATATCCGATATACAGCCAGGACGTGCTGCAGCCACAAAATGACAAAGCTGCAAAAGCTCGTCAATATGGTACCATTGCTGGATATCACGCATCTCATCCGCACCGGTGATAAAGTAAATCTCCGCTGCAGCATTTTGCCGGACCAGCTCACGCATCGTATAAAGCGTATACGAAAGACCCTGCCGGTCGATTTCCATAGATGAAACCCTGAAATAAGGATTCGATGCTGTTGCCAGCCGCGTCATCGCCAGACGATGCCCGGCAGCCGTGACTCGCTGCTGCTGTTTATGCGGAGGATTCGCCGCCGGAATGAAGAGGACCTCATCCAGACGGCATTCCTCCCGCACAGCCTCGGCAATCACCAGATGACCTGTATGAATGGGATCGAAGGTTCCCCCCATAACTCCTATTCGTCGCTGCTTCACGTTCATGCTTTTCTCACCTGATCACAAAATATAATTGAGCACTCCCCAAAGAATTGCCATGGTCAACAGAATAATGCACAGGGCACGGCAATCATCCCAAAAATCATGGCTCCCCTTCGGTGTAGCAAGATACTGCCGCAGGGTTCGCAAGTATCCCCAAAAAGCCCTCATCCCCGGATCTGTCCTTGCCCATAAATGAGATATTTTGTACTCGTAAGCTCATGGAGTCCCATCGGCCCGCGTGCGTGCAGTTTTTGCGTGCTGATGCCAATCTCGGCACCAAAGCCGAATTCAAAGCCGTCTGTAAAACGCGTCGATGCATTGACATAAACAGCAGCCGCATCCACCTCGGACTGAAAGCGATGTGCATGCACAAGATCATTCGTAACGATGGTCTCGGAATGTCCCGTATTGTAATGGTTGATATGTGCAATCGCCTCATCAAGATCATGAACGACCTTAACCGAAAGAATCAGCTCACCATATTCGGTCGCCCAATCCTCTTCCGTTGCCTCCAGCATATCCGGACAAATCGCACGAGCTTCCTCTGAGCCGCGCAGTTCCACCTTTTTGGCACGCATCGCCTCGTCCAGCGCTGGCAAAAAAGTCTCCGCTATCCCCTCATGCACGAGCAGGGTTTCCATCGCATTGCAAACAGATGGACGCGAAGTCTTCGCATTGACTGCAATCTTTACGGCCATATCCAGGTCTGCACTCTCGTCCACAAATGTATGGCATACACCGGTACCCGTCTGGATGACCGGTACCGAACTGTTCTCTACAACATTGCGGATAAGCCCTGCACCACCGCGTGGAATGATTACATCCAGATACTGATTCAAATGCAGCATCGTATCCACTGCACTGCGGTCTGTTACTTCGATGAACTGCAGTGCTCCCTCCGGGATTCCTGCATGATAAGCAGCCTTTGCCAGAAGGGAGCTGATTGCAACATTCGAGCGTATAGCCTCAGAGCCGCCGCGCAGGAGGACTGCATTGCCCGATTTCAGACAGAGTGCCGCCGCATCCGCGGTCACATTCGGACGAGCTTCATAGATGATGCCGATTACTCCGAAAGGCACACGCACACGACGGATTTCTAAGCCATTTGGACGTACCGTAGAATAGTTTCCCTCACCGATTGGATCCGGCAAGGCTGCAGTCTGCCGCAAACCGTCCGCCATTTGCCGAATGCGGTTCTCATCCAGCATAAGACGATCCAGATACGAGCGCTTCAATCCTTTCTGGCGCGCGTCCTCAAGATCTGCTTCGTTTGCTTCCAGCACAAGCTCGCTGCGTTTCTCCAGAACATCCGCCATTGCCAGCAGCGCCTCATTCTTGATTTGTGTCGATGTCACGGCCAAAAGATGTGCTGCCTTTTTTGCTGCTTTTGCTTTTTCTACTACTAACTCTTCTACGTCCATTGCTTTTCCCTCCTGAAATCAAACCATCAAAACCATGTTATCGCGATGAATGACTTCCTCATAGATTTCACCCTCTAAAAGAGCCGAAAACTCATTGGTCTGTCGTCCAAGGATTTTTTTCAAATCTTCCACGGCATAATTTACAATTCCCCGGGCAATTTCACGTCCATCCGGCGATAATACACGTACCGTGTTCCCTGCTTTGAATTCGCCTTCCGCATCCATAATTCCTGCTGCCAGTATACTCGATCCCTGATTGAGCAATGCTTTTTCGCACCCTTCATCTACCACGATATCTCCCATGATGCGCTTGCCAAATGCCAGCCAGCTCTTGCGCACCCTCAAATGAGATTCCCTGGCAGGAAACAACGTGCCAAGCGGTTCGCCTTCCATGACCCTGCGAACGACCCCATCAGCTGCACCGGAAGCAATGACCATGGCCACTCCGGCATTCACTGCAATCTTCGCAGCCTGGATCTTCGTATACATGCCGCCGGTGCCAAGCTTTGAGCCTGCACCTCCGGCCATGCGTTCAATCTCCGGCGTAATCTCAGAGATTTCCGTCAGCAGCCTCGCATTTCCATCCGTTTGAGGATTTGCCGTATAGAGCCCTTCTATATCCGACAGGATAAGCAGCGCATCCGCATCAACGATTGTCGCCACGATGGCAGATAAAGTATCGTTATCGCCTATTTTCAGTTCATCAACAGCAACCGCATCATTTTCATTGATGATTGGCACAGCTCCCATCTTCACAAGCTCAAGCAAAGCATTACGGGAATTGGAATACTGGTTATGCCGTACAGAATTCTCCTTTGTCAAAAGAACCTGTGCCGCCGTCTGCTCATATTCAGCAAAAAGCTTCTCATAGATATGCATGAGCATCCCCTGCCCAACAGCCGCCAGTGCTTGTTTAGCCGGAATATCTGAAGGCTTTTCCTTCAGTCCCATGCGTTCCATCCCGACAGCCACAGCCCCCGAAGTTACCAGGATGACCTCTCTTCCCTGATTCATCAGGTCAGAAAGCTCACGCACCAGCTTTTCCATGCGATAGAGATTCAGTTTTCCTGTTGCATAGGTCAGTGTACTTGTGCCAACCTTCACGACAATACGCTGCGCCTGCTTCAAATCCTCACGGATTCCCATGTCTCATCCTCTCCTGCCTGCCTTTTACGGCAGCTCAATTTTCGGCTTTTCAAAATTCTTCTTATACAAAAGCCCGTTGCGGCCGATGACCTGGACGAGGTTTGCATCTGCACGCTCCGCAAGCGTCTCGATCACCGTCTTTGGCTCTTCCATACAATTTTGCAGCACACGGACCTTAATCAGCTCGCGCTTTTTCATCACGTCTCTGGCTGAAGCAACAACGGCAGGCGTAAGTCCCTCCTTGCCAATGCTTACCACCGGGTCGATTGTCATTCCCATAGAACGAAGAAAGCTTTTCTGCTTCCCCGTAAGTGTATTACGAATCAAAGTATTTCCTCCTATAAATCCATCAATCTCTATATTCAAATTCCATTTCGCCGATATGCACGGTCATGCCTTCTTTGATGCCACGCTCCCTGAGTTTCGCATCGATTCCCTTGATGCGCCAGATATACTGGAAACGGCGCGTTGCTTCATCATTGCCGAAGTTCGTCATAGCAACAAGCTTTTCCAGTGCCTTGCCCGATACGATGAAGTCACCGTGGTCATTGCGCGTAATCGTGATGGCATCCGGGTCTTCCTGCTTGTCTGCATCATAGACCATGACCTCATCCGAAGCCTCCGGCTCCTCCACATAGTTGTCCAAAGCTTCACCTGTATAGGCAATGAGCTCCTTGAGCCCCTGCTTCGTAGCTGCAGAAATTGGGAAAATACGGATGCCTTCTTTTTTCGCCAGCGCTTCCAGACGCGGATAATTCTCCTGCGCCTCTGGCAGATCCATTTTGTTTGCTACCAGGATCTGCGTACGGCGCGCAATTTTTTCACTATAACGCCTGAGCTCCTTGTTAATCTTATAATAATCCTCTACAGGATCACGCCCTTCAAGGCCGGATGCATCCACAATATGCAGGATGATCTTCGTGCGCTCCACATGACGCAGGAAATCATGACCAAGACCCACGCCATCAGCAGCGCCGTCAATGAGCCCCGGAATATCTGCCATGACAAAGCTCTTCTCATAATCCGTCTTGACAACACCCAGCACAGGGGTAATGGTCGTAAAATGATACTCGGCAATTTCCGGCTTTGCTGCAGATACACTCGCCACCAGGCTCGACTTGCCCACGCTCGGATAGCCGACAAGACCGACATCAGCCAAAAGCTTGAGTTCAAGAATGAGATTGCGCGTTTCACCCGGCTCACCAAGTTCAGCAAACGTTGGTGCACGATTTGCCGAATTTGCAAACTTCGCATTGCCGCGGCCACCACGGCCGCCTTTGGCAATAACAGCCTGCTGGCCGATTTCTGTAAGGTCTGCAAGGACCTCACCAGTTTCCTCATCCTTGACGAGCGTCCCCTGCGGAACCTTCACGATACAGTCCTCTGCATTGCTGCCATATTGATTCTTGATATCGCCATTTTCTCCATTTTTTCCCTTGAACTTCCGATGGAAACGGAAATCCAGCAGCGTATTCATATTATTATCCACGACAAAGACAATATCTGCCCCTTTGCCGCCATCGCCGCCAGACGGACCTCCATTCGGGATGAATTTCTCATGACGGAACGCTGACTTTCCATGCCCGCCATCGCCAGCCTTTACGCTGACTTTTGTTCTATCGATAAACTGCATTTCTACCTCCAACTATTCCTCTTGTGATGTATAAAAAGCTGGTATTGAAAGATTACAATGCCAGCTTTTTATACACCACAACGCAACCTAACGCTGAAAAAATAAAACAATACCTGCGTCTAAGCAAGGCGCAGGTATTTGTTCATTACATAGCTTCTTCTACAGTATACACACTGATCTGTCTGTTATAACGGCCTTTGCGCTCAAAAGCAACCTTGCCGGCAACCTTTGCGAAAAGCGTATCGTCCTTGCCGATACCAACGTTATGACCCGGATGGAAGTGCGTACCTCTCTGGCGAACCAGAATGCTGCCTGCAGTTACAACCGTACCAGCATGTTCCTTTACGCCAAGGCGCTTGGACTCACTGTCACGACCATTACGCGTGCTGCTGACACCTTTTTTATGGGCGAATAACTGTAAATCAAAGTTAAACATTTACTTCACCTCCTGTACTCAAAAATTCGTACAGCCTTTGGACTCACCTTTGCGATCTCGGTAAATCCCAAAAGCATCGTTTCTAATATTGCCTCTGTGAGATCATCGGGCTCGCTCTTCAGCTTCATACGGAGGTCTCCGCTCGCTACATGAAAATCAACATCGCGATGCAGATGCTCTCCAATTCCTAAAAGAGCGGTCTGCGCTACGGAAGAAATACCAGCACAGACAATATCCGTACCATACTCGCCATTGTGGCCCTGTACAGCATATCCGGATATTTTCCCATCTTCCGTTCGAAAAATCTCTATCTTAATCATTAAGCTTCGATTTTTTCGATAACAACCTTCGTGAACGGCTGACGATGGCCCTGACGACGGCGATAGTTGGACTTAGCCTTGTACTTGAATACAAGAATCTTCTTGTCCTTGCCCTGAGCTTCAACCTTAGCTGTTACCTTTGCGCCTTCAACAACCGGCTTACCAACAACAACCTCGTCATCCTTAACAACCGTAAGAACTTCGTCGAATGTTACAGCATCACCTTCGTTGGCAGCAAGCTTTTCAACAGTGATCACATCGCCTTCAGCAACACGATACTGCTTTCCACCAGTTTTAATAATTGCGTACATCTGAACACCTCCCTATCAATTACTCGCCGACTACGGTACAGCCTGAACTGTTTCTTCACCTCGCCGTGCGGTTGGGGATGGGCTTGAAATCGCTAACGCCCATACAATAAACTCACTTTCATGGGTCTACATCTAAAAATGATAACATAGTCCCGAATCCTTGTCAATAAAAATAATAGCAGCGCAGAGGAAAAAACCTGCGCTGCTTTCTATCCCTTTAGGAACGCATGATAAGATTGACAAGAAATGCTATACTTACGAACCACATAATCGGATTGATTTCACGGAATTTGCCCGTAATCGCCTTCATGAAAACATAGCTCACAAAACCAAACGCAAAGCCATTAGCAATACTGGAAGTCAGCGGCATCATGATAATGGTCAGAAATGCTGGCAGACCATCCGTGAAATCATCGAACTTCACTTTGCCAACGTCGGCCATCATGAGCGCACCGACAAGAATCAGTGCCGGAGCTGTTGCAAAACCCGGAACGAGGCCGATCATTGGTGCGAAGAAAAGAGACACCAGGAACAGGCATGCAACGGTAACCGCCGTAAGCCCCGTCTTGCCGCCTGCCGCAATACCAGCGGCACTCTCGATATAGGAAGTAACCGTTGAAGTACCGAAAATCGCACTCACGATTGTTCCGACTGCATCTGTTGTCAGGGCCTTATCGAGATTTTCGATTTCACCATTTTTATTGACAAGTTTTGCCTTAGACGTAAGGCCGATCAAGGTTCCCATATTATCAAAGAGTTCAACTACGGTAAACGTAAAGATAATGGAAAAAATACCATAGTTCCATGCACCGGCAATATCGAGTTCACCAAACGTCTGACTCATGCTCGGCAGAGAAAAACTCATTATATCAGCAATACCATGCGGTACCGGTGAGTAGCCCAGGCACATGCTCAAAAGCGTCGTAGCGATGATACCGATGAGAATGGCGCCCTTAATCCCGCGTGCCATAAGTGCACCTGTAAATAAAAGTCCGAACAGCGAAAGCATTGTTGTCGGCGTCGTAACATGCCCAAGCGTAATAAAGGTCGCCTTATCTGCAATGATCAGCCCAGTCCCCTTTAAGCCTATGAACGCGATAAACAAACCAATACCAACTCCAATGGCACACTTCAGATTATGTGGCACAGAATTGATGATTGCCTGCCGAATACCGCCAATGGTAAGAATCAAAAACAAACAGCCTGAGAAAAACACTGCTCCAAGTGCCACCTGCCAGGAAAGATGAAGCACGCCGACGACATAATACGTAAAGAACGCATTGAGTCCCATGCCTGGTGCAAGAGCAACCGGATAATTTGCAAAAATCCCCATGACCATGGTGGAAAGTGCAGCAATCCAGATGGTCGAGGCAATCGCTGCTTCTTTAGGAATCCCTGCTTCAGAAAGGATATTCGGATTGACGAACATGATATACGCAAGCGCGATAAACGTTGTCATACCTGCGATGATTTCCGTCTTGACCGAAGTATTTTTTTCCTTCAGTTTAAAAAGCTTTTCTAATAAATTCGGATTCTGACTTGCTTCTGCATTCATAAAAAATAAAGCCTCCCTATTTTTGATGCACCGCAGTACAGACAAGAAAATAGGGAGACCTTTATGTTTTGGTCCGCCATACAAAAACTTCCACTTCCAGTAAAGTATGGCCATCACCTGACGTTCCGGATCCCATTTCCCTGTAGCCTGTGACAATTTACGGTTGCCTGTAGAAACGTCCGCCCCCTATTAGCGAACTTATACAAAGAATAAAAGCGTATCGCTGCGGACAAATCCCCCCGTATCAACACGCCTCATATGAATACTTTTCAAGAATAGCAGGAAAGGAAGCAACTGTCAATAAAAAATTCTTCTGGGGTGGACAAACCGCCTAAAACGATAATTTCATTACTACATATCATGACCTTATTCCTCCTGCTTATAGAGCAAATGATATAATGTACGATATAAAAGCTCAGGTTCGATTGGTTTGGCCAGATGCGCATTCATCCCGGCAGCGCGGCTTTTCTCTACATCCTCATCAAATGCATTCGCGGTCATCGCAATGATTGGCACCGTCTTTGCATCCGCTTTATTCCAGTGCCGGATATTCACAGTAGCCTGCAGGCCGTCCATCAGGGGCATGCGAACATCCATAAGGATAGCATCATAATAATGAACCGGCTTTGAAGTAAACATCTCCAAAGCCTTCAGTCCATTCGTTGCAATATCTGTAGTAAAGTTCTTGTCTTGCAATAAATTAACTGCAATTTCTGCATTCAATGCATTATCTTCAACGATCAGCACACGTTTTCCGGCAAAATCATACGAAAAATCTACAGCCAGCTGTTTCTGCTCCTGACCTGCAACCTTTTGGAAAGCCGACACCAATGAAGACTTGAAGATCGGCTTGCTCAGCATGATATTGACGCCGGCTGCCCGTGCTTCAGCCTCGATTGCACCCCAATCATAGGCAGTCATCATGATGATTGTCGTCTCCGGCCCTACGATACGGCGAATCTGCCTCGCAGTCTCAATGCCGTCCATCTCCGGCATCTTCCAGTCAAGAATGACGAAATCATAGGCACAATCTTCCTTCTGCCGCTTTTTTACCCAGGAAACGGCTTCCTTACCTGTGGTCACCCATTCTGCCTGCATGCCGATATCCTTCAGCGTAAGTACAGTCTGCTCACAAACCAGCGCATCATCATCAACCACCAAAGTCAAAAGCTTGTCAAAATGATATTCCAGTTCAAGTTTCGGGCGGAGAACCACACTCGAATCAATTTTCAGCGGGATGTCAATGCTGAACTCACTGCCGATTCCGACAATACTGCGCACCTTGATTGTCCCTCCCATGAGCTCGACCAGGCTTTTTGAGATAGCAAGACCGAGACCTGTACCGCCAAAAGTCATCGTAGAAGAAGTATCTTCCTGCTCGAAGGGTTCAAACATCTTATCCATAAAAGCCTCACTAATGCCGCAGCCTGTATCATTCACAACAAAACGCAGCATCGACTGATCTTCCTTGCAGGAAAGCTGCCGAATGGAAAAAGAAATCTTCCCTTTTTGCGTATATTTCACTGCATTCCCCAGAATATTGATCAATACCTGCTGCAGCTTCATTGCATCACCAAAATAAGCCTCTTCGATTTCATTGGAAATCACGCACTCATAATCGAGACCCTTATTCTCCGCCTGATTATAAATAATCGTATTGATTCCCGTAATGAATTCAGCAAACATGAATTTTTCATTTTTCAGCAGCATACGCCCGCTCTCAATGCGTGACATATCCAGGATATCATTGATCAGGGACAAAAGATATCTTGCAGAAATGCCAATCTTGGAAATACAATCCGTTATCTTTTCATCATTGCCAATCGCACGAGCTGCAATGGTTGACATACCAATGATTGCATTCATAGGTGTACGTATTTCATGGCTCATGCGGGACAGAAAATTGCTCTTTGCTGCATTTGCCTGTTTAGCTGCAATCAAAGCTGTCTCCAACAGCTCCATCTGCTTCTGCTCCCGTAATTCAGCATCTTCATTGGTTCGAGTATAGACAGAATAAAGATATATGCACCCCTGTTCATCCACTACATTGCAATTCGCATTGATCCAAACCGGATTTTCATCCATTGCCATCATACGAAATGTCTCGATGAAAGATTTATGCTCCTGCACCCCACGCATAAATGCGTGCTCGACAAATTCCCTGTCATCTGGATAGACCAGGCAGAAAAAATCATCCTGGCACATTTCCATGAGTTGTTTATCCTCCGCATGCAGAAGAGTACAAAATCTTTGTGAGAAATACACGGGGACTAACTGTCTTTCCTTTGTAAACTTTAAAACGCAGTTTCCTACAGGAAATTTATCTGCATCCGGAAGAAATATCTTATTCATCATATCGTACACCTCATAAACAGAACTTTTCCTTATCACACAGTATAACAAGAATCTTTTGAATTGACAAACTTTTTTCGGTAAAACAAAAAGACCCTAAGGAAATCCTTAGGGTCTAACTTTCTCGTGGCGGAGTGGGAGAGATTCGAACTCTCGCTGCGGTTACCCACACTAACGATTTAGCAAACCGTCCTCTTCAGCCTCTTGAGTACCACTCCAAGCTTACCAAACGCGAACCGCAAATTTCTAGCCCCTGCGTATCGCTCTATATGAATTTACGTTAAAATCAAAATGGCAGGGGCAGTAAGAATTGAACTCACAACCTACGGTTTTGGAGACCGTTGCTCTACCAATTGAGCTATACCCCTGTATATGGGGCGACTGGTGGGGATCGAACCCACGAATGCTGGAGCCACAATCCAGTGTGTTAACCGCTTCACCACAACCGCCATCATATCAAACCGGCAATTTCCTATCCTCCCAGCCCGTCTCCAGACAAGTACTTTCGGCCTT
>CAZTAP010000077.1:0-12464 GCA_964611665.1 uncultured Selenomonadaceae bacterium
GCAAAATCGTATAAATATTTTTCTCTGTAGGGAGCGGAATCGGACCGGATACCATAGCACCCGTTCTTTTTGCAGTATCAACAATCTTTACTGCACTCTGATCGAGAGCTTTGTGATCATAGGCCTTCAAACGAATTCTGATTTTCTGTTGTTTAGACAATGTATTTTCCTCCTTATCGTCCGGGCTCCTGGCCCAAACATTTCTCCGTAGTAGTTCCCTCGCTGACGCGAGCCATCTACCACGTCATCGCATTGGGGGGTACCAAATTTAACCTTTATATAAGGGCTGCGAGACCGCAGCCCTTATACTTAGATTCTGTTAAATTGCTCGAGAAAATTACTTTTCTTCGATTTCAGTTACACGACCAGCGCCGACCGTATGGCCGCCTTCGCGGATAGCGAAACGCAGACCTTTTTCAATAGCGATCGGAGTGATGAGCTCAACATCCATTTCGATGTTATCGCCAGGCATAACCATTTCAGTGCCTTCCGGAAGCTGAACAACGCCAGTTACATCCGTAGTACGGAAGTAGAACTGAGGACGATAGTTCGTGAAGAACGGAGTATGACGGCCGCCTTCTTCTTTCGTGAGGACATAGACCTGAGCCTTGAACTTCGTGTGCGGATGAATGGAACCCGGCTTAGCAAGAACCTGGCCGCGCTCGATTTCCTTACGGTCGATACCACGGAGCAGAGCACCGATGTTATCACCAGCAACTGCGCTGTCGAGAAGTTTACGGAACATCTCGATACCAGTTACAACCGTGGACTTAGCTTTTTCTTCAAGACCAACGATCTCAACCGTATCATTCATCTTGAGCTCACCACGTTCTACACGGCCCGTAGCAACTGTACCGCGGCCAGTGATCGTGAAGACATCCTCAACCGGCATAAGGAAAGGCTTATCCGTATCACGGGTCGGAGTCGGGATGTACTCATCAACAGCATCCATGAGCTCCATGATCTTAGCTTTCTGCTCAGCATCATCTTCAAGAGCCTTGAGTGCAGAACCAGCGATAACCGGAATATCATCACCCGGGAAATCATAGCTGGAGAGAAGCTCACGAACTTCCATCTCAACGAGCTCGAGAAGTTCCGGATCATCAACCTGGTCAACCTTGTTAAGGAAAACAACGATAGCCGGTACACCAACCTGACGAGCGAGCAGGATATGCTCACGAGTCTGCGGCATCGGGCCATCAGCAGCACTTACAACGAGGATTGCACCATCCATCTGAGCAGCACCAGTGATCATGTTCTTTACATAGTCAGCATGGCCCGGGCAGTCAACGTGTGCATAATGACGCTTGTCAGTCTCATACTCAACATGAGCTGTGTTGATCGTGATACCACGTTCTCTTTCTTCCGGAGCCTTATCAATATCTGCATAATCTTCGAACTGTGCATAACCTTTTTCAGAAAGCACCTTCGTGATTGCAGCGGTAAGAGTCGTCTTACCATGGTCAACGTGACCAATCGTACCGATGTTAACATGCGGTTTCGTTCTTTCAAACTTCTGTTTAGCCATTTTTGAAATTTTCCTCCCTTATTCGCCCTTGTTCTTAGCGACAATAGCGTCAGATATATTTTTAGGAACCTCATCATAGTAAGAAACTTCCATGGAGTAGTTCCCACGACCCTGAGTCTTGGAACGCAGATCTGTTGAGTAACCGAACATTTCGGAAAGCGGAACAAATGCGTTGATGACCTGAGCACCGTTGCGCGGCTCCATACCTTCGATACGGCCACGGCGGGAATTCAAATCACCGATGACATCGCCCATGTATTCCTCTGGAACGATGACTTCAACCTTAACATATGGTTCGAGAAGTACCGGAGTAGCTTTCTCTGCACCATTGCGGAATGCCATAGCACCTGCGATCTTGAAGGCCATTTCTGAGGAGTCGACTTCATGGAAGGAGCCGTCATAAACGACAACCTTGACATCGACAACCGGATAGCCGGCAACAACGCCGCTTTCCATAGCTTCCTTGACACCAGCCTCAATCGGGTTGATGAATTCTTTCGGAATAGCACCGCCGACAACCTTGTTTTCAAAGGTAAAGCCTTCGCCAGGCTCCTGCGGAATGAGTTCGAGCCAGCAATGACCATACTGACCATGACCGCCAGACTGACGTACAAACTTACCTTCAGCCTTTGTCGTCTTGCGGATTGTCTCACGATAAGCAACCTGCGGGTTGCCTACGGTGCAGTCAACCTTGAACTCACGAAGCATACGGTCAACAATGATTTCCAAATGAAGCTCACCCATACCAGAGATAATCGTCTGACCAGTCTCCTGATCTGTTCTTACGCGGAACGTCGGATCCTCTTCTGCGAGCTTCTGAAGTGCAATACCCATTTTTTCCTGGTCGTTCTTCGTCTTCGGTTCAACCGCAACGGAGATAACCGGATCCGGGAATTCCATGGATTCAAGAACAATCGGATGATCCTCATCGCAAAGCGTATCACCAGTCGTTGTATCCTTAAGACCGACAGCAGCAGCGATATCACCACTGTATACGACCTCAAGTTCCTGACGATGGTTGGCATGCATCTGAAGGATACGGCCAATACGTTCTTTCTTGCCCTTAGTCGAGTTGTATACATAAGAACCAGCCGTCAATGTGCCGGAGTATACACGGAAGAATGCAAGCTTACCAACAAACGGGTCAGCCATGATCTTGAACGCAAGAGCTGCGAACGGCTCTTCATCACTGGACGGACGATGGTCTTCCTCACCGCTGTCCGGATCAACGCCCTTGATTGGCGGGATATCAACCGGAGCCGGCATGTAATCTACGATTGCATCAAGCATCGGCTGTACGCCCTTGTTGCGATAAGAAGTACCGCAGGTAACCGGGCACATCTTGCACTCAATGGTTGCCTTACGAATGGCTTTCTTGATTTCCTCTTCGGAGATCTCTTCGCCGCCAAGATATTTTTCCATGAGAGCGTCATCCTGTTCAGCAACAGCTTCGAGGAGCTTCTCACGGTATTCTTCAGCCTTTTCTTTCATATCAGCAGGAATCTCGACTTCATCAGCAACCTTGCCAAGATCATCTTCATAAATGATTGCTTCCATCTTGAGCAGGTCAATGATACCAATGAAATCATCTTCTGCACCGATTGGGAGCTGGATAGCAACAGCATTTGCATGCAGACGCTCTTCCATCATCTTGATTACGTTGTAGAAATCAGCACCCGTGATATCCATCTTATTTACGTACGCCATACGCGGTACGTTATATTTCTCAGCCTGACGCCATACGGTTTCAGTCTGTGGCTCAACGCCGCCTCTTGCAGTCAGAACTGCAACAGCGCCATCAAGTACTCTGAGGGAACGCTCTACTTCTACAGTAAAGTCCACGTGGCCTGGTGTGTCGATAATGTTGATACGATGACCTTTCCAATGGCAAGTCGTTGCAGCGGAAGTGATTGTAATACCACGTTCCTGCTCCTGAGCCATCCAGTCCATTGTAGCAGCGCCATCATGAACCTCACCAATCTTGTGGTTAATACCCGTGTAGAAGAGGATACGTTCAGTAGTCGTTGTTTTACCGGCATCAATATGTGCCATGATACCAATATTACGAGTTTTTTCAAGTGAAAACTCTCTAGCCACTGTATATCGCTCCTTATTAAATAGATACTGCTTGGATTACCAACGATAATGAGCGAATGCCTTATTAGCTTCAGCCATCTTATGCGTATCTTCTTTTTTCTTGATTGCTGCGCCAGTATTGTTAGCAGCATCCATAAGTTCACCGGATAATCTCTCATCCATGGTCTTTTCACCACGAAGTCTTGCGTAGTTTACGATCCAGCGGATGCCGAGCGTCATGCGACGGTCAGGGCGAACCTCAACCGGAACCTGGTAGTTAGCACCACCGACGCGGCGAGCGCGTACTTCGAGTACCGGCATTACGTTCTTCAGTGCAGTTTCGAAAACTTCTAATGGATCCTTGCCAGTCTTAGCACGAATCGTTTCGAATGCATCATATACAACCTTTTCAGCAACACTCTTCTTACCGGAAAGCATTACTTTATTGATAAATTTCGTTACAACCTTGGACTTGTATACCGGATCCGGCAACACGTCACGCTTAGGTACGGAACCTTTTCTTGGCATTGATTTCCCTCCTTACTCATAATTCTTCATTTCATCTTGTCTTATTTTTTCTTCGCGCGCTTTGCACCGTATTTGGATCTGGACTGTCCACGATCCTGAACACCTGCAGTATCCAGGGAACCACGGATAATGTGGTAACGAACACCCGGTAAATCCTTAACACGACCGCCTCTGATCAAAACAACACTATGTTCCTGAAGATTATGACCAATGCCTGGGATGTATGCGGTTACTTCAATGCTATTCGTCAAACGAACACGGGCAACCTTACGAAGTGCCGAGTTAGGCTTCTTCGGAGTCGTTGTATAAACTCTTGTGCAAACGCCACGTTTCTGTGGGCAGTTTTTCAATGCCGGTGCTGTAGATTTTTCCTGCATACTCTGTCTGCTCTTGCGAACTAACTGATTAATTGTAGGCATACATGCACCTCCTTCCTTCAAATTGAGAATTTATTATTTATTAATAACCCCGTATCCGCACCCTTATATATAATGTAGAAAACGAGATTTTTAACAACCGGATTACTTGAGCAGCGCTGCCGCTGCCGCGCCGACCTCTATGGAACAGGCCTTGCCGATCTCTTCCATCGTCGGGACATTCACAAGCTCCACGCCTTTCTGGCTGCAAAGCTCTTTCAGTGGTTCAGTCACGCGCCCATCTGCATCATCAGCAGCAAACACGCACGCTGCGAGCCCTTTGTTGACTGCCTTGGTAACCTGTTTGATACCAATAACCCTATCGGCATTTTTCAGTGTGTCAAGCGTCATTTCCTTCACTCCCATATCACTAAATCATGCTTTGATTTCAGGCACTTCTATATATTAGCATCACTCAAAAGCAATGTCAACACTTATTTCATCAACTTTTTTGTGTACACGCCACCTCGCGTGTCACGTTTTGTTTTTATCCTCAAAGATAAGACAAATGTCCGCCTTTTGCGGCACGATTTTAATAGATTTACAACAAAAAGAAAAAAATTGCCGCCGTCTGCATTTTTTGTCAGACGGCGGCATTTTCTTTTTTCAGTTCTGACACGTTTTCAGGAAATACCGATGAAAACTCAGATCGTCGCTGAGTTCCGGATGAAAGGCCGTGACAAGCATGTTCCTTTCCTCAGCAGCAGCAATATGTCCCCGCACCCTGCTCAGGATCCTGACTTCCGGTCCTGCCTCGATAATCTGCGGGGCCCGGATGAAGACAAGCGGCAGCGGCTCCTTGCTGACTGCAGTGACCCGTTGATCGATTCTGAAGCTTTCCAGCTGCCCCCCATATCCATTGCGTTTTACCCGGATATCCATGCTTTGCAGACAGCCTGCCTGTCCGACGACCTCTTTTGCCAAAAGGATAAGGCCTGCACAAGTTCCCCAGACAGGAAGTCCTCCTCTGATTTTCTGCTGCAGCGGCTTCAGTAAAGAAAATTCCCGCAGCAGCTTTGTCATCGTCGTGGATTCCCCTCCCGGCAGAATCAATCCAGCAAGACCAGCAAGCTCTTCCTTCCGTCGTATTTTTACCGGCAGGGCTCCAAGCTTTGAAATTTTCTCCATATGTTCCGCCACAGCTCCCTGCATTGCCAAAACGCCGATTCTTTTCATTTTGTCACCCCGTTTACCAGCCTCGCTCTGCAAGGCGTTCACTTTTCGGAAGCTCATCCATATCGATGCCAACCATAGCCTCCCCGAGATCTTCTGAAATCACAGCCAGTCTTTCCGCATCATCATAATAAGTAACCGCTTCAACAATAGCCTTGGCTCTTTTCTCCGGATTGCCCGACTTAAATATGCCGGAACCGACAAACACACCATCCGAACCGAGCTGCATCATAAGCGCCGCATCTGCCGGTGTCGCTATACCGCCGGCAGCAAAATTCACCACTGGAAGCCTGTGTTCTTTATGCACAGTGCAGATCAGCTCATACGGAGCTCCCAAATCTTTGGCAATATGCATAAGCTCCATCTCCGAAGCCGCCACGACTCTTCGCATATCATCCTGTACCGTGCGCATATGACGTACCGCTTCAACGACATTCCCTGTTCCGGCTTCACCTTTTGTACGGATCATTGATGCGCCTTCACCAATACGCCGCAAGGCTTCTCCAAGGCTGCGTGCACCGCAGACAAAGGGAATCCGAAATCGTGCTTTATCTACATGATGCAGCGGATCCGCCGGCGTAAGGACTTCTGATTCATCGATATAGTCAATGCCGATTGCTTCAAGGATCTGTGCCTCCACAAAATGTCCGATACGCACCTTTGCCATAACCGGTATCGAAACAGCCGCCTTGATTTCACGTATCATTCCCGGGTCCGACATACGTGCCACACCGCCTTCTCTGCGTATGTCTGCAGGTACACGTTCCAAAGCCATAACAGCTGCTGCACCGGCCTTCTCTGCAATCTGCGCCTGCTGCACATCCGTAACATCCATGATGACGCCGCCCTTAAGCATCTGCGCCAGGTTTTTGTTCAATGCATTTCTTGTTTCCATAAATTATCTTCCTCTCTTGACGAAAGTCTAAAATCTGCTAGAATTAATTGTATTGAAACAATATAAGATACTTTCTATCAAATTTTTCCTATTTTAACAAAAGAAAGAAGAAAAGCCAAGCATGTTTAAGAATTTTTCCGATTTTGTATCAATACAATTAGATAGAACTCTTTCTTCTCCGCTTTATGTCCAGCTCTATGAGCAGCTGCTGCAAAGCATACAGGATGGTGCGCTGGCTCCTGGCTACCATCTTCCGCCTGTACGACAGCTTGCAGAAAATCTCAGCATCAATACCGGGACAGTCGTAAATGCTTACAAAGAGCTTGAACACAACGGCTGGATCCATTCCCGCAAAGGCAGCGGCAGCTATGTTGCTGCACCGCCGGAAGCCATCGATCAGGAAGCAGCCCAAACCTCTGCAACGCTTGAAATCCACGACCCGGAATTTTTCCCTGCCAACGAACCTGTAAATCTCATCAATATGAGCCGCATTTCCCTGAACCCTGATATCGTATCCATTGAGCAGTTCAAAAAACTTATTCTGGAAGTACTGGATCGGGATCAGGGACATGCTTTTGGCTATCAGGAAAGCCAGGGATTCTTCCCGCTGCGCGAATCCATCGCCAGCTATCTGCATACAGGCGGTATCCAGACCACAGCGCAGAATCTGCAAATCATTTCCGGTGCCCAGCAGGGCATCGATATTGTTGCACGTTCCCTGCTGCAATATGGCGACTATGTATTCACCGAGGCTCCGACCTACCCGGGGGCCATTGCCGCCTTCCGTTCACGTGGAGCAAAAATCATCGACATTCCGCTGGAAAACGATGGTCCCGACCTCACCATACTGGAAAAGCAGCTGCGCCGGTTCCGCCCCAAGCTCCTCTATGTCATGCCCAATCTGCAAAACCCCACAGGCATCACGTACAGTACAGCCAAGCGCAGCCGTATCATGGGACTCGCACGCTATTATAACGTTTATGTACTGGAGGATGACTATCTAAGTGAGCTGAACTATACAAAAGAAGCTATGGCACCACTCAAAGCTTTGGACCGTGATGACCGGGTCATCTACCTCAAAAGCTTTTCCAAAATCTTTATGCCCGGCCTGCGTCTTGCTTTTCTGAATATGCCTGTGCACCTCTCCGCCCAGCTGCTGCAGGTCAAGCACCTCACCGATATCTCTACCTCCGGGCTCACGCAGCGTGTTTTCGACCTCTATCTGCGAAAAAAGATCTGGCAAAAACATATCCAGAACATCCGGCGCATCTATGAAACGCAGTTCAGTTTTACCTGCCAGCAGGCAGCCGCACTCCTGCCGGACAACGTACGCTGGGAGCGGCCGCAAGGCGGCCTTTCCCTCTGGCTGCAGCTGCCGCCGCAAATCGATGCAGAAGCCCTCTGCACAACAGCTGCCGCACAAAGCCTGCTGCTCACGGATGGCAGTGATTTCTATCCGCGCCCGACCGATCATCACCATATCCGTATCAGTTTTTCCACCTTGTCTTTGCAGCAAATCGAAACCGGACTGCGTATTCTCTCTGAATTACTAAAAAAACTTTAAATTTCCTATTGCATTTTCCCATCAGACGGGTTATAATATTTCTTGTGTTCGCGGGATGTGGCACAGTTTGGTAGCGCGCATCGTTCGGGACGATGAGGCCGCAGGTTCGAATCCTGTCATCCCGACCAGTAAATTCAGCCAGTATCGAAAGATACTGGCTTTTTTCTATCCAAAACAAAGAGGAGAGCTGAAGGGTTCAGCTCTCCTCTTTGTTTACAACGAATTATTACTATGGAAAAATTTGTAATGATGTTCCAGGATCATCTGGGCGCTTTCCTCGATCGCACGGTTGGATACATCAATGATATAGCAGCGCAGCTGCCGCATAATGGATTTTGAATATTCGATTTCCTCGGTAATGCAGTCAAGCTTCGCATAGCTGGCATCGGGCATGAGCCCGATCGAGCGCAGGCGCTCCATGCGGATTTCATTGAGCTTGAATGGATCGATCAGCAGTCCGACAATGCGCTGCGGTTTGATCTGAAAAAGCTCCTCCGGCGGAGCAATGCTCGGAACAAGCGGCACATTCGCCGCCTTGAGTCCCTTATTGGCCAGATACATACTAAGCGGTGTCTTCGATGTACGCGAAACACCAATCAATACAATATCAGCCTCTGCAAGCCCCAGTGTGCTTTTTCCATCATCATATTTCACCGCAAATTCAATGGCTTTGATGCGTTTGAAATATTCCTGATCCAGAATATGGATAAGGCCCGGCTCATGCTGCGGCTGGATTCCTGCATAATCAGACAGGCCATCAAGTATTGGCCCCAGCACATCGATATTCTGCACGGGATATTTTTGCAGCAGCTCAGCAAAAGCCTTCCGCATCGGCAAAGAGAGCAGCGTATGGCAGACAAAAGCATGTTCCTCACAGGCAGCCTTCAGGGATGCTTCCAGCTGCTCAACAGACTCCAGATACGGGATCCGGAGCAGGTCGAATTTCTCTGCTCCGAACTGACTGAGTGCAGATTTCAGCACAGCATCTGCGGTTTCTCCAGTACATTCGGACATGATATAAATTTTCCGTTTTTCCAGCAAATGAACATCCCCTTCATGTTTGATCTTTGGCAAGCTCCACAATAAGTCTGGCTAAATTGGTCTTGGTGAAACGTCCGACGACCTCATAAATGCGTTCATTGGCCGACAAAACCCTCACAACCGGCAGCGAATCGATCTGCGAGTCAACGATCTTGCGTGCAGCAGTAATGACTGACTCTGATGGTGTCGTCATGATCAGCTTGGTCACAGGTGTCATGACCATCTGGATCGGCATTTTGGACAAATCATTGCCCACGCCTAATGCCGCCTTGATCAAATCCTTGCGGGACACAATTCCAAGCAGGATTCCCTTTTCCCTGGTGACGAAAACACTGCCTACGTCCTCCAAAAACAGAGCGGCTACGGCATCATAGGCTGTCGCCGTTCGCGGAAGTACGACAGGAACCGACTGAATGTCCCTGACCAGAAGCGTATCCAGCTCCTTCGTAAAAAAGGACAACGCGCTCTTCCCCGTATAGAAATAGCCAACCTTGGAGCGTGAATCAAGCAGACCGAGCGCAACGAGCACAGCAAGATCTGCCCGAAGCGCTGCACGGGTCACATGCAGTTTCTCAGCAAGCTGCTCACCCGTAACCGGTCCCCCGCTTTTTGCTGTCTCAAGGATTGTTTTTTGTCTTTCACTCAGCGAAATAATCAAGCCCCCCTATCCGGATTTCACCAGCTGAATTCATCCGGATTCATTTTTCTGTGTCCTGTAACTGCATTGAGCAGCAGCCGCTGTTCAATCTGAGCTGCATGTTTTTTTGTAAATCCCACCGTATCCGGATTGACCGAAATCGAGTCAATCCCGCATTGGATCAGGAACTCGGCAAAATCAAGATATACGCTGGGCGCCTGGCCGCAAATCGACACCGTCCTGCCGGCCTCATGTGCTGTTTCAATCAAATGATGGATGGCACGCTTCACGGCAAGATTGCGCTCATCGAAAAGATGGGCAATCGCATCGTTATCACGATCACAGCCAAGCACAAGCATAGTAAGATCATTTGAGCCAATAGAATACCCGTCGACGAATTCATTGAACTTATCCGCGAGCAGGATATTGGCAGGAATCTCCGCCATGAGCCATACCTTGAAATCCGGCCCGCGATGCAGGCCTTCCTGCGCCATCAGTGCGGTAACCTTCTGAGCTTCCTCCACCGTACGGCAGAATGGAATCATCACATTGAGATTCTTCAGGCCATATTCTTCACGTGTCTTGCGTACCGCTCTGAGTTCCAGCTTAAACGCCTCCGTATACTGCGGGTCATAATAACGGGATGCCCCGCGCCAGCCCAGCAAAGCGCTCGGTTCATGCGGTTCATAGGCATCGCCGCCCTTCAGGTCACGATACTCGCTGGATTTGAAATCGCTGAAGCGCAGAGTAACCGGCCGGGGCGCCATCGCCTGACATACCATCCGCATCCCCTCGGCAAGCTTGTCCACGGCCTCCTGGCCGCGTCCCCCGGCAAGCATATAAAGCGGATGTTCATGAATATAGGTCGTCCAGATAAATTCTTCACGCATCAGACCAATCCCATCGCAAGGCAGCTTACTGTACTTTTCCGCCAGCTCCGGATCTCCGAGATTCATATAGATTTTGGTACCGGTCACCGGATAGCTTTCCACAGCCGCTGACAGCACCTCTTGTTGTTTTTCGCCCTCATCCATCAAATCTCCTGCATAGACGATACCATGGGCAGCATCCAGTGTGATCTGCATGCCATCCCGGATAACCGCCGTACCTGCCTCGCCGCAGCTTTTTGTACCGACAATGCAGGGTATTCCCAGCTCACGGCTGACAATAGAGGCATGACAGGTCATGCCTCCCGCATCTGTGACAATACCGCGGGCCTTTTTCATCACAGGCACCCAGTCCGGTGCAGTCATCGTAGTGACCAGAATCTCTCCTGGCCGGAATCCATCGATTTCTGCCGGATCCAGGATTACTCTGGCAGCTCCTGACACAACGCCCGGGCTTGCAGGACGCCCCTTTACCAGCACCTGGTGCGGCCGTGTAACCGCCGCTTTTCCTGCATTATCTTTCTTCGGCTCCTTATTCCGCCGCGACCAGACCGTCTCCGGCCGTGCCTGCAAAATCCAGAGCTTATCCGTACGCTCATCGATGCCCCACTCGATATCCATATAACACCCATAATGCCGCTCGATAGAAATCGCATATTGTGCCAGCGCCCTGACCTGTTCCTCACAGAGGACAGAACGACGGATATCTTCCTGCGGAACATTTTCCTCTGCACAGCCGCCGGAAGCCTTGCGCACATATTTGATTTTCTTTTCATTGATGACCTGTTTATCTATCTTCAGCGTCTGCTTATTGACCAGATAGCTGTCCGGCGTGACAATCCCCTGTACGATATATTCGCCAAGCCCCCATGATCCTTCAATCATCACATGCGTATCATCACCATTGGCTACATTGACAGTAAACATGACCCCGGCTGCCTTGGAAAATACCATCATCTGAATCACTGCGCTCAACGCCACTGCCGAATGGTCAAATCCCTGTTTGACGCGATAATATACCGCACGGTCAGTAAATGTAGACGCATAGCATTCTTTCACTTTCTCAATGACAGCCTCTGCTCCGCGTATATTCAGATAAGTATCCTGCTGCCCCGCAAAGCTTGCATCCGGCAAGTCCTCCGCCGTTGCACTGGAACGGATTGCCACAAACGGTTCTTCAATGCCGGCTTTCCGGCTCAGCTCAGCATACGCACTGCGGATTGCCTCGGACAATGCATCAGGCATTTCAGCCGACAGAATGGCTTTTCGAACAGCAGAACTGACCTTGCGCAGCTGCATGCCATTCTCCACATCCGTAAGCGCAGCAAGGATCTCCTGGATGCGCCCATGCAGGCCGCTGTCCTGCATGAAACAGCGATAAGCATATGCTGTAGTCGTAAAACCATACGGTACAGGTACCGCTGTCTTTGTCGTGAGTTCTCCCAGAGAAGAAGCCTTGCCGCCTACCAGAGCAACATCTTTGCGCTCTACAGCATCAAACCATAACAATAAAGCTTTTTCTTTTTCCATTCGATTTCCCTCCATTATGTACGCTGAAATCCCAGGGCAAAACCTTGATAGGATCCCCTTTGTTTTAGTATATATTAATCATTGATTAATATGGAATAAGTATATGCTAATTATAGGAAAATGTAAAATTAAAAGTATATTATAAATCATGTTAATCTTATGATTTTTCAAAGCAATCTTTTATTAAGA
>CAZTAP010000078.1:0-12446 GCA_964611665.1 uncultured Selenomonadaceae bacterium
TCCTTACGCAGCTGCCGGATTTCAAGGGCTATATCCATGATGTCGGCGGTCCTACAGCAAATTTCCGCCGGACTTCCTGTGACCAGCAGCTTGTGCATGGCACCTGCAGAGGAAAGCCCTGCCTTTCGCCGGAACCTTGCCGGAACCTTGTGGCGGATCATAGCGACTATCTGGCACTTTTGCGTGAGCTCAGGGTTTTGCCTGGGATCAAGAAAGTGTTCATTCGTTCAGGTATCCGTTTTGACTATTTGCTGCTGGCCAAAGATTCTTTTTTGGAAGAGCTTTGCAAATACCATGTGAGCGGTCAGCTGAAAATTGCCCCGGAGCATATATCCGATCGTGTGACACGCCTGATGGGGAAGTCCAATCAGGATGTCTATCGCCGCTTTGCAGAAAAGTTTCGGCGCATGAATGAGAAACTGGGTAAGAAACAATATCTTGTGCCTTATTTCATGTCAAGCCATCCGGGGGCGAAACTTGAGGATGCCATTGAGCTTGCATCGTTCATCAAAGAGCTTGGCTATCGTCCGGAGCAGGTACAGGATTTTATCCCGACACCGGGAACGCTGTCTACCTGCATGTATTACAGCGGCTTGAATCCTTTGACCGGAGAAGCCGTCTATACGGCGAAGCGGCCAGAGGAAAAACGCATGCAGCGTGCGCTCATGCAGTATTGGGAACCGCGCAATCATGAAATCGTGCGCAAGGCGCTTCATCTGGCGCATCGTGAGGACCTGATCGGTTATGGTCCGGCGTGCCTGGTAAGGCCGGCTTCGGCTCCGCATGGGATGCATGAGGCTGGGAGAAAGCCCGGCATAGCACGAAGGAAGCCGCGAGGCAGTAAACAGTAAACAAAAGAGAAGGTGGAGCAATGCGTTGTCCTTTTTGTAAAAAGGCAGACAGCCGCGTCATTGATTCAAGAGCGGCGGATGATGGGAATACCATACGCCGCCGCCGTGAATGCACGGGCTGCGGCAAGCGTTTTACGACGTATGAAGTTGTGGAAAAGATACCGCTCATGGTGATCAAAAATGATGGCCGCAGAGTGGTATTTGATCGTAATAAATTATTGAATGGCTTGATTCGTTCCTGTGATAAACGGGATATTCCGACGGAACGCATTGTTTCATTGGCCAATGATATTGAGAAGGAACTGCGCAATACCATGGACCGTGAGGTTACGACCAAGGCGATTGGTGAGCTGGTGATGGAAAAACTCAGGAACTTTGATGAGGTTGCTTATATCCGCTTTGCGTCCGTTTACCGTAAGTTCGCTGATATCAGCAATTTCCGTGATGAGCTGGAGGATCTTCTCAAGGAAAGAAAGGAAAAACAGTAAGCTCACCGCAGGTGGGCTCTTTTTCATGAGTATGGAGGAATTTGTGATTTGTCTTGGAAATTGAAGGAGAAGCTGCAGGAACGTCTGCAGGGAGAAAAGGGCTATTTTATCTTTCCGGCAGGGGCTCGTTCCCGTTTTGCGCTGGTTTATCCCAATTCTTATTTTGTGGGGATGTCGAATCTCGGACTGCATATCATCTATGATTTATTGAATAAACGGCCGGACACGGCTTGTGAACGTTTTTTTCTGCCGGAGCGAAAGGAAATTCCGGAGTATGAGCGTTCAAAGACGCCGCTTCTGAGTTTGGAAACGCAGACACCGCTGCAGCAGTTTCCTTTGATTGGTTTTGCCGTATCGTTTGAGATGGATTATTTCAATGTACTGAAAATCCTCGAACTTGGCAAGGTCAGGCTCCTAGCACAGGAACGCGGAGAAATGGATCCGATTGTCCTCGCAGGAGGGCCTTGTGCCACGTTCAATCCGGAACCGCTGAGTTTGTTCGTCGATGCGTTCATCATTGGTGAGGGCGAGGAAATCATGCAGGGATTCATGGATGCTTATTATGCAGCGATTGCAGAGCATAAGACGCGTCCGGAAGTGCTGAAGGCGCTGGCAGCCGTACCAGGGGTCTATGTGCCGTCGCTCTATGAGCATGTACAGGATGAGCAGGGCAGGCTTGTGGAAATCCGGACGCTTCCGGGAGCACCGGAACGTGTGGAGCGTCAGTGGGTGCGGAACCTTGATGATTATCCAGCCCATACGGTGATTGTCACGGAGGATACAGAATTCAACCTGTATCTTATCGAGACAGCACGCGGCTGTGGACGCCACTGCCGCTTCTGTATGGCAGGATATTGTTTCCGCAAACCGCGTAATCGTTCGCTGACGGTGATCCAGCAGGAAGTTCAGCAGGCACTTTCTTTCAAGAAACGCATCGGACTCATGGGGGCAGCAATTTCGGATTATCCGGAAATCGATGAGCTTTGCAGGGATATTCTCGGAGAGGGTCTCTCCATGTCCGTTGCGTCCTTCCGTGCTGACTCGGTGACGCCGGAGCTTGTGGACTCCCTGGCAGCCAGCGGGCTCAAGACACTGACGATGGCGCCGGAGGCTGGCAGTGCAAAGCTCAGGGCTGTGATCAACAAGGGGATTGAGGAGGAACATCTCTTCAAGGCGATGAATTATGGGCTGGCTGCGGGCATCCGCAATTTCCGGCTCTATATCATGATTGGCCTGCCTTTTGAGGAAGAGGACGATATTCAGGCAATCATTGATCTGGCAATCCGTCTGAAGGACTATATGGAGAGCCGGAAGAACAAAGGTGTGCTTACTCTGAGCATCAATCCGTTCATCCCGAAGCCGTTTACGCCGTTCCAATGGCTGCCGATGGCGCCGATGAAAACGGTAGAGCAGGATTTGAAGAAAATCCGACAGGCACTCCGGGTGCGGAAGAATATTGATGTAATCGCAGAATCCCCGAAAGAGGCCTATATCCAGGGAGTTCTTTCCCGCGGCGACCGGCGTGTAGCGCAGGTTTTGTATGACGCACATAAGGCTGGCGGCAGCAAGGCTTTCAAGCGGGCGATGAAGCTCTCAGGTCTGGCACCAGAATTTTATTTGTACCGTGAGCGTCCGGAGACGGAACTTTTCCCGTGGGATCGTCTGGACATGGGGCTGCATCGTGGTTATTTGTATGAAGAATTGAAGCGGGCCCGTGAGCTGAAGCCGACTATGCAGTGCTTTGATGGCTGTCAGCGCTGCGGTGTTTGCAGGGAATAGAGGGGGATAGCATGTTTTATTTACAGCAGAGAGAGCCTTCCGTCTGGACGGGGAGCTTTTCCAGTTTTTCATCAGAGTTTATGGTGCATGCCATTTCCACTCGTTTTGGCGGCGTTACCAAGGCACCTTTCGATACAATGGATCTGGCATTGCATACAGGGGACGATGCCAATCTGGTCTGGCAGAACCGGAGGCTGTTCTGTGCGGCACTCGGCCTTCAGGCAGAGCGTATCTGTACGCCGCAGCAGGTGCATGGTGAGAAGATTATGCGGGTAACGGAGCAGGATGCGGGCAGGGGCAGCCGTTCCTACGAGGATGCGATTGCGGATACCGATGCGCTGATCACCGATGTGCCGGAACTGCCGCTCCTCTTGTGTTTTGCTGACTGTACACCCTTGCTGTTTTTCGATCCGGTGCATCGGGCGGTTGGTGCAGCGCATGGAGGATGGAAAGGCACGGTAAAAAAGATTGCGCAGAAGACTGTCCTGCGCATGCAGCAGGAATTTGGCACGAAGCCGGAGGAATGCCTGGTTGGTATTGGCCCGGCAATCGGACCCTGCTGCTATGAAGTGGGCGGGGATGTCATGTCGCGTTTTTGCGAGGCTTTTCCGGGACAGGAGCAGAGGCTCTTTCACCGGCAGGATGATCGTGTGCATCTCAACCTCTGGGAAGCAAACCGCCTGCAGCTTATGGAGATCGGCGTAAAGGCAGAGCATATCGATGCAGCTGATGTCTGTACGGCCTGCAATTCGCGGCTGTTCTTTTCCTATCGGGCAGATGGAGGCAGGACAGGGCGTATTGCCGCCGTCATTGCACTGAAGAAATCATGAAATGGTTTAGTGGTTTAGTTATGGGGGGATTTGCGTGATTCAGGAAAAATTGCGGGAAGTTGAAGCAAAAATAGAAGAGAGCCGTCAGAAACGTACCCGGGCAGACCGGAATGAGCCGGTACAGCTTGTCGCCGTTACGAAAAATCATGATGTGGATGCTATGCGTGAGGCTATCGATGCCGGAGCAACGGCAATCGGTGAGAATCGTATCCAGGAAGCCAGGGAGAAATATACGACGCTGGAGCGCAAGGTGGATTGGCATTTGATCGGCCATTTGCAGACGAATAAGGCCAAATATGCAGTGCGCATGTTTGATCTGATTCATTCGGTAGATAGTGAAAATCTTGCGCTTGAACTGGACAAGGCAGCCGGACGCATCGATAAGGTGCAGGATGTCCTCGTACAGGTGAATCTTGCCCGGGAGGACAGTAAGTCCGGCATCTATCGCGAAGACCTGCTGCCGCTTCTGCACAAAGTGGATGAGCTTCCACATCTGCGGCTTTGCGGGCTCATGTGCATCGCTCCGAATTATGATGAGGTGGAACGCTGCCGGCCGCTTTTTCAGGAAATGTATGAAATTTTTCAGAAGGTAAAGGAAATATCCTTTGCAACGGCGAATATTAAATATTTATCGATGGGTATGACTCACGATTATACGATTGCGATTGAAGAAGGAGCTAACATTGTTCGTGTCGGCACTGCCATATTCGGACAACGTCAGTACTAGAGGGGGAAATATAGATGAGTATCATTGATAAGGTCTGTGGGAAGATCGGACTGATGGATCCGGAGGATCCGTTGGATAGCAAAGAGAGCCTGGATAAGGAAAAGGCGAAGGAAGAAGAAACTGAGCCGGTCGAGCCTGCGCGCAATGTGGTGAATTTCCATCCTTCAACTTCGTCTGCGCGTGATAATGTCACCGCTTATAAAATGAAGGTCATTGTCATCGAGCCGAAATCCTTTGATGATGCGCAGCAGGTGGCGAACTGCCTGAAAGAAAAACGGCCGGTGGTCATCAATTTTGAGAATACCGATGGCGAAGCGGCAAAGCGCATCATTGACTTTATCAGTGGTACGACGTATGCGCTGAGCGGGGAGATCAAGAAGGTCGGACACAATGTATTCCTTTGTGCGCCGAGCAATGTCAATGTATCATATACAGAAGAACAAAAAACAGTTTCGACAGAGATGCCCTGGCTGAAAAAATAGGAGTGGGATAGAACATGAAGATTGGCTTTATTGGCGGCGGCGCCATGGCAGGGGCATTGGTCAGCGGCCTCCTGTCACAGAAGGCTGCAGCACCGGAGAATATTTTTGTATCGGATCATAAGCAGCAGCGCTGCAATGATTTGCAGGCGGAGTATCATATCAAGGCAATGGTGGGAGCAGAGTCCTTTGCAGATCAGGTGGATGTGCTTTTCCTGGCCATCAAGCCGCAGGCTGCAGAAAAGGCGATGCAGGAAGTCTGCCAGGCTGTGCGCAAAGATACGCTGATCGTCTCGATCGTTGCGGGACTGACCCTTGCGGGTCTGGAGACTTACTTCACTGAGCAGCCGGTGGTCCGGGTCATGCCGAACACACCAATGTCGGTGGGGGCCGGCATGTCTGCTTATGCATTGGGCAGCCGTGCAGGGGCGGCCCAGGATGAAATCGTAGCAGGGCTTTTGGCGTCAGCCGGCAAGGCAATCTGTGTGAAGGAAAGTGCAATGGATGCTGTTACAGGTCTTTCGGGCAGCGGCCCGGCCTATGGCTTCCTGATGATCGATGCTCTTTCGGATGGCGGTGTAGCTGCCGGCCTTCCGCGTCAGGCGGCAACGATGCTGGCGGCACAGACACTTCTGGGAGCAGCGAAGATGGTCCTGGAGACGGGCAGGCATCCGGATGTACTGCGTGACCAGGTGACATCACCTGCCGGTACGACGATTGCCGGCGTGCGCGTCATGGAGCAGCAGGGAGTACGTGGTGCGCTCATCGATGCGGTATTGGCAGCGGCAGATAAATCAAAAGCAATGGGGAAATAAACATGGCAGATCGTGAAAAAATCATTCGTTATTATAAAGGGACCGAAGGGGCGGAAACGGCCGTCAAGCTTGTAGATCTTGCAGAACAGGCCATGAAGAACCAGAAGTTCCGGCTATCGGATTTTCTTGACCCTTACGGGCAGGAAATCGCAGAGACCGTGGCAGCGAACTATGAAGGGCTGCAGGTGGAATTCAACGGCGGCTATGAAGGTGCCGAGCGTCAGCGGGCACTTTTCCGGCATGAGGATTTCCCTGGCAAGCCTGCCTGGGAAATCGCGGTCGTGAAGGCATCCTGGAACGAGCAGTTCTATCGCCTGTCCCATCGGGATGTGCTGGGCTCACTCATGGGACTTGGCATCGAGCGGGAAAAGCTTGGAGACCTCTTGATGTCAGGTGATGCTGTGCGTGTCCTGACGGATACGAAAATGGCTGATTTTTTGCTGCAGAACTGTGTAAAGATCGGGTCAGCAAATGTGAGCTGTGTGCAGGATGAGCTCTCGGCTATTATGCCGCGCGAAGAGCGCTGCAAGGAAATCCGGGCTACCGTTGCCTCGCTTCGGGTGGATTCGATTGCGGCAGCCGGCTTTGGTTCCTCACGCAGCAGGGCTGCTGCTGATATTGCAGCGGACAAGCTGAAGCTGAACTGGCAGTCGGTGAAGAATGCATCGCAGACCGTCAAGGAAGGGGACGTTCTTTCCATGCGCGGCCGCGGCCGTCTGGAGATTGCCGAAGTCCGGGGACAGACGAAGAAAGGCCGTACCGGGGTATTATTGAAAAGATTTTTATAAAAGACAAGGGGATATTTAACGTGCTTACAGCAATGGATATACATAACAGGGAATTTAAACGCAGCTTTCGCGGCTATAATGAAGACGAAATCGATGATTTTCTTGACCAGGTAGTCAATGATTATGAGAAGCTTTCCCGTGACAACGAGAAGCTTAAGGAAGATCTGGAACGTTCAAAAAAGGATCTCACGCAATATCGTCAGCTGGAAAAGAATTTGCAGGATACGCTGCTGGTTGCGCAGAAAACTGCCGATGAAGTCACGACAGCTGCTAAGAACAACGCGGATGAGATGAAGGCGAACACGCAGCAGGAGTGCGAAAATCTGCGCCGCCAGGCTGAGATGGAAGCACAGAAGAAGATTGAGGAAGCTTCGCGTCAGGTACAGCACATCGTTGAAGAATATGACCGGCTTGTACGGGAAAAACGGCAGACACTTGCCAAATGGCGTTTTTCCCTGCAGTCCGAGCTTTCTTTGCTGGATGCTTCTGAACAGCAGCTGCCGAATCCTGAGGCTGCTGCGGAAAGTGTTGAGCAGGCTAAAATCGAAGCTTCCAGTAACGAAGAGGCTCTTTAAGAAAGGCCGGGGAGAGTTTGGTGCCAGTTTTCGTATGTGCAGGAATCATTCTTCTGGATCAGCTTGTTAAGCTTTATATACAGTCGACGATGCTGCCGGGGATGTCGTTTCCCATCATCCAGGATGTCTTCCATATTACTTTCGTATTGAATCCAGGTGCTGCTTTTGGTATTTTGGCGAATCAGCAGTTCTTTTTTATTGGCATTGGCATTGCAATCCTGCTTGCAGCAGTCTATTATTATCCGATGCTCAAAAAACAGGATATCTGGATACGGTATGGAGCAGCACTTCTTTTGGGAGGAGCTGTCGGGAATTTGATTGACCGGATACGCTATGGGGTCGTTGTTGATTTTTTCGACTTCCGTATCTGGCCGGTATTCAATGTGGCTGATATAGCGATTGTCGTTGGTGTCGGCTGTATTATCTACGCCCTGCTGTTCAGAGGCGAAAGAGATGGAGAATGAGGAATGAAAGAATTGATCTATATGGCTGCGCAGCCGGGGGAACGTCTGGATGTATTTCTGGCGCGGCAGCAGTCGGAGCTTTCACGGGCTCATATTCAAAAGCTGACCGCTGCTGGTGACGTGCTCGTCAATCAGGAAGTCAGAAAGGCAAACTATAAGCTGAAGCTCGGCGAACGCGTCACTTTGCGGCTGCCTGAGGCAGAAGCAACCGAGATTGAGCCGGAAGATATTCCACTGGATATTCTTTATGAGGATGCGGATATCATCGTGATCAATAAGGCCAGAGGCATGGTCGTGCATCCGGCTGCCGGTGTCTATCATGGCACGCTGGTCAATGCGCTTTTGGCGCACTGCAAGGATTTATCGGGAATCAACGGCCTGATCCGTCCGGGCATCGTGCATCGCCTGGACAAGGATACCTCGGGGGTCATGGTAGCGGCCAAGAACGACAAGGCGCATCTGGACCTTGCCGAGCAGATCCGGACCAAGGCTGCGCACCGCAAGTATTGGGCAATTGTGCATGGCAATATCAAGGAAGAGGAGGGCGTCATCCATGGTGCAATCGGACGTCATCCAGTTGACCGCAAGAAAATGGCGATTGTCTCGGAGCATGGCAAGTCAGCAACGACGAAATTCAAGGTTCTGGAACGCTTTGGGGACTATACGCTTGTGGAATGCACATTGCTCACCGGACGCACGCATCAGATCCGGGTGCATATGACGCATATCGGTCATCCGCTGGTCGGAGATCCGAAATACGGTGTGCGCAAGTCTCCTTTTGCTATCCAGGGGCAGGCGCTGCATTCGATTTCCCTTACCCTGACCCATCCGCAGACGGGAGAAGTCATGGAATTCACTGCACCTGTGCCGGAGGATATGGAGAAAATATTGCGGGCTTTACGCATGAAGAAAAGATAAGGAGTGATTTTATGCCAACGTTAGTAGATAAAACTGTTCTGATGGATTCAGCCGGGATACGCCGGGCACTTACCCGTATTTCCCATGAGATTGTCGAGAAAAACAAGGGCGTGGAAAATATCGTTTTAGTAGGAATCCGTACCCGCGGTGTACCGATTGCCGAGCGCATTGCAGATGAGATTGAACAGATCGAAGGCAAAAAGCCGCCGGTTGGCATTCTGGATATCACACTTTATCGGGATGATCTCTCGACACTCTCGTATCAGCCAATCGTGCATCCGACGCAGATGCCGGTAGACATCACCGGCAAGACCATTGTGCTTACGGATGATGTGCTTTATACGGGACGTACGATCCGTGCGGCGCTTGATGCCATCATCGACATGGGCCGTCCGAAGACCATCCAGCTCGCTGTCCTCATCGATCGCGGCCATCGTGAGCTGCCGATTCGTGCAGACTATGTGGGCAAGAATGTCCCGACAGCAGCGAAAGAGGTTGTAAGTGTACAGCTTGATTCCGTAGATCATGCGGAAAAGGTCGTCATTCGGGAATTTCAAGAGGGATAAAAGCAGTTGGAGTTATGGTTGCCGTATAATGGATTTTTTTGAGTGAATTTGCAATGGGGCATAATTTTCCTTCCTTGAAGGTCGGGAAATCATGCAAAGCATGGTAGTGGCATGCTTAACTTGCATATTTGCGCATGGATTTTCTTTTATGCGGCAGCCTTTTTTATTTAAAAAAACAGGTCTGAGCATAAGTGAGATGGGGATAAAAATGACGTATATTGTCATGGAATATATGGTAAAATAGTAAGGAACGAAATCTTAGGAGCGAAAAACGCATGATGCATTATACACCTTATCAATCCAGATACTTTGCAGAACAGTTGCTGTTACGCCGGACTGGCGGCAGTGACGGATTAGTACAAGCTTTAACTAACGCAAAAGTGGATTTGAATCCACATCAGATTGATGCTGCAATGTTTGCCCTGCAGTCCCCATTATCAAATGGAGTTTTGCTGGCAGATGAAGTTGGTTTAGGAAAGACAATTGAAGCTGGGATTTTGATTGCTCAATGCTGGGCTGAATATAGACGTAAAATCATTCTTGTTGTGCCTGCATCATTGCGTACGCAATGGATGGCAGAGCTCGATGAAAAGTTCTTTATTAAGTCGATGATTCTTGAGGGGAAGAATTTTAATCAGCTAAAAAAACAGGGAAAATTGAATCCGTTTGACCAGAATGACCGTATTATCATTTGTTCTTACAATTTTGCCGCACAAAAACAAGTAGAAGTGAATGCAGTTCCATGGGACTTGGTTGTTATGGATGAAGCTCATCGTTTGCGAAATGTATATAAATCGGGTAATGTTATGGGCAATAAGCTTAAAGATACGTTTGCTGGCAGAAAAAAGCTGCTCTTGACAGCGACGCCTTTGCAAAATAATCTGATGGAACTTTATGGGCTGGTAAGCATTATTGATGGCCGTGTGTTCAGTGATTCGAAAACCTTTCGGGAAAACTATGTAAATGTGGCAAACACGACAACACGGGATATGTTTTTAAAAGCACGTATCCGGCAGTTCTGTAAACGTACCTTGCGTAAACAGGTTGTGGAGTATGTGCCATATACAAAAAGAAAGGCAATTTTAAAGGAATTTGAACCTGCGCCGGATGAAGAGAAACTTTATAATGAAATTTCTAATTATCTACGCCGACCGGTTCTTTATGCTTTGCCGAACAGTCAGCGCAGTCTGATGACCTTGATTTTACGCAAACTGCTAGCCTCGTCATCTTTTGCGATTGCTGGTACATTGGATTCGCTGGTTCATCGGTTAGAAAGTTTATTACAGGGAATAGAAGAATCTCTAAATTTGGCTGACTATGATTCGTTTGAGGAATTCTTGGATGAAAACGAAGAAACTCTGGATGATGATAAGATTGATGTTGCAGCACGTTACAAAGATATTGAAGAAGAATTAACGGCAGTACGCGAATATGCTGCATTGGCAAAACGGATACAGACAAATGCGAAGGGACAAAATCTCTTGACAGCATTACAGATGGGGTTTGATGAGACAGAAAAACATGGAGGACAGCGTAAAGCGGTTATTTTTACTGAATCAAAACGTACGCAGGAATATTTATACAACCTTTTATCAGATAATGGTTATGCAGGAAAAATCGTATTTTTGAATGGTTCAAATTCGGATTCGGATTCAAAAAATATTTATAAAGCATGGCTGGGGCGGCATCAAGGAGAAGAATGTATTTCTGGTTCGAGGCCAGCCGATATGAAGTCTGCAGTTGTTGAGGAATTTCGTCAAAAAGCAAGTATCCTGATTGGCACAGAAGCAGCGGCAGAGGGAATCAACCTGCAGTTTTGTTCCTTGCTGGTTAATTATGACCTGCCTTGGAATCCACAGCGTATCGAACAGCGTATTGGCCGTTGCCATCGTTATGGACAAAAAAATGATGTCGTTGTTGTGAATTTCCTGAATGTCAAAAATGAAGCAGATAAACGTGTCTATGAACTATTGGATCAGAAGTTTAAGCTTTTTAATGGCTTGTTTGGTGCTTCCGATGAGGTACTGGGGACGATTGAATCTGGGGTAGATTTTGAAAAGCGGATTGCAGATATTTATCAAAATTGTAAAACTACAGAAGAAATTAAAGCTGCTTTTGATGCTATACAGGAAGAGTATCGGGATCGTATCGATGCGAAATTGACACAGGCACGGCAAAATCTTTTTGAGAATTTTGACGAAGAAGTTGCAAGACGCTTGAAATGCTGTAAAGACAGCACTTCTCAGAGTGTGAGCCGCTATGGTTCTTGGCTGTATCATTTTTTATTGGCGGAAGGTGGAGGCTTTACAGAGCCTGTTGATGCCGGAAGAATTTGTTATAAAGCGGGAACTGTACTGGATGGCTGCTATAATCTGGATTGGAAGGACAGCGAACGACGGGAAGAGATTTTTCTGCGAAAAGACAATCCGCTTTGTCAGAAGTTATTGCGGCGTTCCCTGCAGCATCGTCTGCCGGTAACAGAGATTGTGTTTGATTATACGAATTCTGGCAGGAAAATCAGCTATTGGGACACAGCAGTGTGTAAGAGAGGCTGGCTTACTGTAGCAAAGCTTACGAATCAAGGGTTCGCTACAGAAGAATATCTTTTGTTGGCTGTGCTGGATGATTGCGGTGGAAAACCGGCTGCAGATTTGGTGAACCGCTTGATGGAACTGCCCGCAGAAGAACAGGATAACTTTGCTGAACGACCGCCGATGCGTTTACAGGCCATTTTGAATGCATTACAACAAACAAAACTGAAAGAAATCGAAGCAGCAAATAAAAAGTATTTCTTGGAAGAATGTGAAAAACTGGATACCTGGAGCGAGGATAAGAAGTCTGCGCTGGATGAAGAAATCAAGGATTTGGATAAGCTCATCAAGGAAAAGAAACGGATGATGCAGCTGGGGCAGGGAGAATGCAGTCTGGCAGAATTGGTTGCGCAAAAGGCTGAGATACAGAAATTAACCAAGAGCCGCGAAAAGAAACGTCGGGAACTTTTTGCGGCACAGGATCAGGTAGACGAGGAAAATGATCGTTTGCAGGCAGAAATGAGTCAACGGCTTAAGGGAAAAAATGAGCTGCAAATGATTTTTACGATACGATATGAAGTCAGATAAATGGGAGGACAAGAAAATGGCAGCAGGGCAGAAACTGGAACTTACCT
>CAZTAP010000079.1:0-12367 GCA_964611665.1 uncultured Selenomonadaceae bacterium
CCAATAGGTGCCGAGCAAAATCCCCAGCATGACGACAACACTCGGATCCTGCAGCTGCGGGAAGCAAAAGATGACGAGCCATAACGCCGTCGAGGACTGCTGGACCATGACGTGGCCGGTGATGAACAGCGTACGGATTTTAGTATAACGACGGAACAAGACCAGTAAAATATTCATCGTAAAGGCAATGAGCAGGACAACCATCATCATCGAAAAAGAACGGCCAATATTTTCAATAGAAGCCTGCGCTGCTGCCTGACCGAAATACGGATCGATAACCGCAGCGGAAAGATCGAAACGGTCCTTAAGACCGGCGAGCACCGGACGGAAGTTTCCGACCAGGCCGCCAGATGCTACATTCAAGATCATATAACCGACGACAGCCTTGATGAAGCCTGCAACAGCTTCATAAATCGGACGCTGCAGCAAAAGATACCCGACGAAGACGATAAAACCGATGAAAAACTGAGGTTTCGTTAAGATATTATTTTGGAAGAACTCCCAAATCGGCATTAAAAATTCCATGCTGTATAATCCTCCTTATTTCTTTTCATGCTTCTGGCTCAAGTGCAGCCAGATCTTCCGGGGAATGCGCCTGCAAAAGCTTTGCCACAAAGGCTTCGTCAGAAAGCTCCTCCGACATCTCGCAGAGATTCTGCAAATGGATTTCATTGTTTGTCGATGCGAGCACAAAGAAGAGTCTTGCGTCATGCTCACCATCATCGCTGAAGCTTACGGGGGTCTCTGTTTTCATGAAGCACACCGCCGTATCATTCACTCCGACGCCCTCCTGCGCATGCGGGATACAGATATCCGGCGCAATTACGATATACGGGCCGAGTTCCTCCACCTTGGCAATGATGGCTTCCGGGTATTCCGGCTCGATCGTGCCATCCCTGAGCAGCGGCTCACAGGCAGCGCGTACGGCTTCCCGCCAATCAGCAAAACCTTCATGAAAAGAATAACGTTTTTTATGGACAATTTCCTTAAACATGGATACACTCTCCTTCTCTTACAGGCAGGAACGGAACGGGATATTCTGCGGATGCTCGAAGCAATCCTCAAAACCGCGGCGATGATGATAATACAGCTTGTCCTTATCCATCGGATAAACATAACGGCCGCCCACCTGCCAGAAGAATGGATGGAAGCTGTACTCGTTGCGATCCTTCTTGAAATCATACAGCAGCTTGATCTCATCGCAATCTGCCTGGAAGTTCGTCCATACATCCCAATGGATTGGAATGACGACCTTGCACTGCAGGTTCTCCGCCATGCGCAGGATATCTACGGATGACATCTTATCCTGCATGCCGATCGGATTTTCACCAAAGGAGCCAAAAGCTACATCGATATCATAGTCCTTGCCATGCTTAGCAAAATAAATGGAAAAATGAGAATCACCGGAATGATAGATATTGCCGCCCGGCGTTTTCAGCAGGTAATTCACTGCTTTTTCGTCCATATCATCCGGACATTTCCCGGTAAGCTCTTCGCGGTCCGGGCCAGTGGAGTCCGTCGTCACGATGCAGGTACGGTCAAAGCTGTCAAGCGCAATGATCTCGATATCCTTGATTTTGATCGTATCGCCCGGCTTTACTACAGTGCAGCGTTCCTTTGGAACTCCCCATTTAATCCAGGTATCCACAGATTTCTGCGGCCCAATGAAAGGAACCGGAATCTCTTTTCCATTCTCATCTGTCGTTGTCATACCGCTCTGCAGTACATGGGCTGCCCATTCAGCAGACATATGGTCCTGATGATAATGCGTGGCAAGCACTGCATCCACCTGTTTGAAGGCAAACGGATCAATGACGAATGGCACATTGCGCAGATTCGGCTGCATCGTGCGGCAGCCGCACATATTTGCCATCTGATGACCGACCTTCATCCTGCCATCGCCGTGCGTGCGCTTGCCATTTCCACACCACAAATCAACGGTAACATTGGCGCCGCCCGGTGTCTTGAACCAGGTACCCGTGCAGCCCAGCCACCACATTGCTACCTGACCTTCCGGAACCTCATAGCCTTCGATATCCTCTACCAGCCAGGTGCCCCATTCTGGGAAAGTATTCATAATCCAGGATTCCCGAGTCATTTCATCAACTTTGCTCATAATTGCCTCCTAAAGATCATTAAACAATCATTTTATGATTGTTTCGTTTTTGAATTTTCTTTATGCTCTTATAATACACTTATTTCACGCTCATTTCAAGTACTTTTTTAAAAAAAAATGCATTTATTCATAAAGTATTATTTTTATGCTCATTTAAAAGCCTTTTTTCTTTACTTTTATGCTTATTTGTCTTGATTTATTTTTCAATTACACGTATAATGTAATCAACAAGCATATCATTTTTGATACGCTCATTCAAAAGAATAAATTCTCCATAAAAGAATACAGAAAGGAACCTTGCTATGAAAAATAGTAAAAGCGTTGTCTTTAAACGCCAACAGGCTGTTCTAAAGCTATTAAAGGAATACAGGTCCATGGATGTCGAGACCATTGCAGAAAAACTCAGCGTTTCTCCCACAACGATCCGCCGCGATCTGCAAATGTTTGAGAAACAGCATCTGATCAATCGCTATCATGGCGGTGCCCAGCTCCTCGAAGGAACCCTGAAGGAAGAAGACCCCTCTCTTGAGCCTCCGACCCCCAGGAACATCTCCCAGAAACATGCCATTGCCAAATATGCCGCAACACTCATTGAAGACGGCGATACGATCTTCATGAATTCCAGCTCGACGACACTGCTCATGCTGGATTACATCAAAGGCAAACGTGTAACCATCGTAACGAATAACGGCAATGCCGTAGACCATCCGCGTGACGTGCAGGTCGATCTCATCCTGACCGGCGGCGAAGTATACAGCCGCAAGCAATCCATGGTCGGCGAGTTCGCATTGCATACGCTTTCCAAAATCACCGCAAACAAAGCCTTCATCGGTGTCGGCGGCATCAGTGTCAAAGGCGGAATCACCACCTCGGTGCTGCAGGAAACCGCAGTAAATGAACTCATGATCCGGCGCTGCCAGGGACCCTGCTATGTGCTCACCGCTACGCCGAAGATTGGACGCGAACACAATTTCCTCAGCGGCTCCATCGATTCGATCGATACAATCATCACCGGAACCGGTGCAGACAGTGATGCCCTGCGTGAGCTGCGCGAGCATCAGGTCAAGATCATCGAGCTCGTCTCTGAAGGAGAAGCATAAGCATAAAAAAAGCAGTCCCGTAAAAGGGGCTGCTTTTTTTATGCTTATCAAAATCAATACGAATAATCTGTACCCGGTGCTGCAATTACATCGATTTCGATGAGTGCACCCTTCGGCAGATTGCTGACCTCGACACAGACACGTGCCGGGCAGTTTTCCGTGAAGTATTTCGCATAGATTGTATTGACTGCTGCAAAATCACCAATATCCTTGAGATAAACCGTCGTCTTTACCACATTGGCCAGTGTGGAACCAGCTGCCTCGACGATTGCTTTCAGGTTTTCCAATACCTGTGCCGCCTGCTCGGCAATACCGCCTGCAACGATTTCCCCTGTTTCTGGTACAAGCGGAATCTGACCCGAAACGAAAATCAGGCCTCCCGTGACCTTGATGCCCTGTGAATACGGCCCGATTGCCTGTGGTGCCTTAGTTGTAGCTACTACCTTATTCATTGCAAACACTCCTTCAACGATAATCAAAGATAATCTCTATGCGCAAGCTTCGGCTCTTCCTTGGCTGCGCCGTTCAAAACAATATTCAGCACAATGGCTACGATACTGCCAATAGTAATGCCGCTATTCATAATGAGCTGTGCCCACTGGGGGAATTTCGCATAAAACTTTGGTACGCCAAGCGGAATCATCGCAATACCAATGCTCACCGCCACAACCATCATGTTGCAATTCTTATCGAAATCAATCCTGGATAAGGTCTTGATGCCGCTTGCCGCGACCATACCGAACATAGCCAGGCCGGCGCCGCCCAGTACGGAGTTCGGCACGCAGGCGACAACTGCCGCAAGCTTCGGCAAAAGACCGAGAATCATAAGGATCACGCCGCCGGTTGCTACCACAAAACGGCTGCGTACGCCGGTAAGGCTCACCAGACCGATATTCTGTGCAAAGGCCGTATATGGAAAGGCATTGAGGATCCCGCCCAGCATCGTGGAAAAGCCATCTGCACGCAGCGCATTGCCCAGGACCTTTTCACTCATTGGTTTGTCCACAATCTCACTTACTGCAATGACATCGCCCGTTGTTTCTGCCATGACCACAAGCATGACCACCGTCATTGCAATGATTGATGCCGGATCAAAAATCGGCGTGCCAAAAGCAAACGGTGTCGTAATGCCAATGGCAGCGGCCCTGCCTACCGCATCAAAATTCACGATGCCAAGGAAAATCGCCAAAATCGTGCCCAGCACAAGACCAATCAAAACGGAAATATTGCTCAAAAAGCCCTGGAAGGTACGATAGAAAAACAAAATAATGCAGAGCACAACAGCCGCCAGAAGAATATGTGACGGATCACAAAAATCCGGTGCAGACGGATTGCCGCCGCCAACCCAGCCAACCGCTACCGGCATCAGAGAAATACCGATAATCGTAATGACGCTGCCTGTGACCACCGGTGGGAAAAAGCGCAGCAGCTTGCAAAAAAAGGTACTCACGACAAAACAGATAAGACCAGCAACAATAACCGAGCCATAAACGGCCTGCAGCCCTGCTATACTCCCTCCCTGCGCATTGGCAATCATGATCATCGGCGTAACGGCCGCAAAAGTACAGCCCTGCATGATTGGCAGTCTCGAGCCGATATACGGCCCAAAGCTCAATGTCTGAACAACCGTAGCCACGCCACAGGTAAACAGGTCAGCATTGATAAGATAAATCAGATGCTCCGTGTCAAGATGAATTGCACTTGCCAGGATCAGCGGCACAGCCACTGCTCCGGAATACATCGCAAGTACATGCTGCAGACCATAAAGAAACAGCTTCCAGACTGGCATCATTTGGTCTACGGGATGAATCCTTGTTTGTTCCATGTTCTTAACTCCTACTTTCTTTTCCCGTATGGCTCTGCCCCATACGAATAGATTCTCATTTATGTGCCAAATCCGGACGCAGTGCAGCAGCACCTTCCAAATACACATGATGGATCGCGCACTGCTTTTTATCCGTATTGACAAGAAAAAGTACACGAATGCACTTTTGCAGACTATGATCTACATCCATTTGCCGTGCATCGAAGAGAGGTACAAAATCAAACCCGGAAACAGCACGGGCTCCTGCAGCCGGAAAAGCTGCAGTCAGATCATCGGTAGCACTGAAGATGGCCGCCCCGATATCTTCCGGACAAAGTTCATTCAGACTGCACATTTCCTTCACCATTCTTTGTACAGCTGCAAAGATCTCCTCCCTGCTATTATTTTCCACTGTGATTGCTCCTCTGATTCCTCGCACGACAAAATCCCCCTATTATTTATTCTTCATGATACTCCACAACAGTTTCCCGCATAAAATCAAGGCCGCCAGATAGCCAAAAACACCCAGAAGCGGAATCTCCATGATTTTCGGTGTCATCTGCGTTGTACAGATTGTACTGGAGCCCAGCAGCAATGCCGAACTGATCACTGCAATGATGACTTTATTGATCATCTTGTCCAGTCTGCGCAGCGGCTCCTCTGAACCGGTCAGATCCAGATTCACCTTGGTCTGTCCGCTCATTGTCATCTTCAGGATATCCGAAATCTGCTCCGGAAGCTGCATGGATTTGCGCATGAGCACATAGCCCTCACGCTTGGCCTTGGAAAGCTCTTCTTTCCAGCTGAAATTCCGCTGGAAATCAAAGCGCAGGCTGCGCGCAAAGATTTCCACAAAGCTGACCTTCGGGCAGCAAAGGCGCATGACTCCTTCAATGGTAAGCACCCCGCGTGCAAACATGCTGATGCCCGGCGCAATGCCGATATGATGCGTACGCAGGATGTTCATGATCTGACGCGTAAGCACCCCCATCTGCAGGGAATTGAAATCCATATCACTATACTGGCCCATGAGCGCATCAATATCCTCATAAAGCTGCGTATGATTGATCCGCCCGCGTGCAACACCAAGCGAAAGCACCGCAGCCTTCATTTCAAAGGTATCATGCTGAGCAAGCGCAAAAATCGCTTTCCGGATCGCTGTACGGTCCTTATTGGAAAGACGTCCCATCATGCCAAGATCCAGCCAGACAATCTTCCCATTGCGGATCCAGATATTCCCCGGATGCGGATCTGCATGGAAATAGCCATCCTCGATGATCTGCTTGACGTAGTTCTCGCCAAGCTTCTGCCCAAGCTTCGTAATATCATAGCCTTCTGCCTTGATGCTGTCAAAATCATCAAGACGTATACCCTCGATGAATTCCATGACCAAAATATGCTGTGTTGTGAGCTGACGATAAACCTGTGGACAGCTGACATACTCAATATCTGAATTCAAATGACGGAACTCATCGATATGATCAGCCTCCATGAGGAAATCCATCTCCTGCTTGGCAATTGCCCACATCTCATCGAGCACCATATTGAAATCCACTACATCCTGTGAGCGGCTGATGACCTTGAGCAAAGCAGCTGCACGCTTCAGGAGCACGATATCTTTCGACATGATCTCATAAATCCCCGGGCGCTGCACCTTGACCACAACGCGTTCTCCGCTCGTGAGCACAGCCCGATGGACCTGGGCAATCGAAGCTGAGCCCAGCGCCTCCTCATCAATAAAGCTGAAGATCTGCGTCCAGCGCCGCTGATATTCCTTTTCAATGACATCCTTGATGATGGAAAACGGCAGCGGCTTTGCTTCAGACTGCAGTTTCATAAGCTCATCGCAATAATCCTGCGGCAGAAAATCCGGACGCATGCTCATGACCTGTCCAAGCTTTACAAAAGTCGGACCCAGATCCTCCAGGATTTCCCTGAGTTTTACCGGCGTAACACCGCGTACGATTTCCCGCTTGCGCAGGACATTCACCATTTCCTTCAAGCGCTTGGTCGAACTGTTATCCATCAAGGCAGGATCCGCATTTTGCAGTAAATTTCCCAGCATAGTTGAATCTCCCATCTCAGGCAAATTTGCATACCACTATCATAAAACAAAACGGCTTTGTATACAAGTTTCCAAATAAATTTTTCATTCTGCAAAAGATGACGACGCATTCCGTACAAAGTTCTGCTGCAGAAAAACAAGGGAAAAAGCACAAAAAGCCGCCGTACTTAGATTGCACAGCGACCCTTTGGCCGAACTTATTTTTTATATTTTTCCGCAAGCTGCTGCTTGACTGTCTCATTCTCAAGGAACTCATCATAAGTCGTCACCCGGTCTACTACTCCGTCCGGCGTGATATCAATGATCCGGTTCGCAATGGTCTGAATGAATTCATGGTCATGTGAAACAAACAGAAGCGTTCCTTTAAATGCGATGAGCCCATCATTCAGGGATGTGATGGATTCCAGATCCAAATGATTGGTTGGTTCATCCATAAGCAGTACATTCGCGCCGGAAAGCATCATGCGGGAAAGCATGCAGCGCACCTTCTCGCCGCCGGACAGGACATTCGCCGCTTTCAGGCTCTCCTCACCAGAAAACAGCATGCGGCCCAAAAAGCCACGTACAAACGATTCATCCTGATCCTCTGAATACTGACGAAGCCAGTCCACAAGACTCAGCTCGACACCATCAAAGAACTCAGAGTTGTCCTTTGGCAGATAAGCCTGCGAAGTCGTGACCCCCCATTTAAAGGAACCCTCATCCGGCTCGATCTCCCCGGTAAGTATCCTGAACAAGGTCGTTTTGCCGATACTGTTCGGTCCTACAAAAGAAACTTTATCTCCCTTTTTCAACGTAAAGCTGACATTCTTGAGCACCTGCTCACCATCAATGGTCTTTGAGATGTTCTCCACTGTAAGCAGCTGATCCCCGGCCTCACGCTCCGGCGTGAACGCAATGTACGGATAGCGGCGCGAAGACGGGCGGATATCGTCCAGCGTAATCTTCTCCAGGAGTTTTTTTCTGGAAGTTGCCTGCTTCGACTTCGACGCATTCGCACTGAAGCGCTGAATAAAGGTCTGCAGCTCTTTGATCTTTTCTTCCTTTTTCTTATTCGCATCCTTAGCCATCTGCATAGCAAGCTGACTCGACTTCAGCCAGAAATCATAGTTGCCGACATAAAGCTGAATAGCACCATAGTCAACATCCGCAATATGTGTACATACCTGATTCAGGAAATGGCGGTCATGAGATACAACAATAACGGTGTTCTCAAAATCAGCCAGAAAATCTTCCAGCCAGTTGATGGAAGCAATGTCCAGATGGTTGGTCGGCTCATCCAGCAGCAGAATGTCCGGGTTGCCAAAAAGCGCCTGGGCCAAAAGCACACGCACCTTTTCCTTGCCCGTAAGATCTGCCATCAGTTTATGATGCTGCTCCTCAGGTATCCCGAGCCCATTCAGCAGACGCTCTGCTTCCGGCTCTGCATCCCAGCCATCAAGCTCCGCAAACTCGCATTCCAGCTCTGAGACCCGCATGCCATCGGCATCCGAAAAGTCCGGCTTTGCATAGATGGCATCCTTTTCATCCATAATCTCCACAAGCCTTTTATGCCCCATCATGACAGTCTTCAAGACATCATATTCATCGAACTCATAATGGTTCTGTTTCAATACCGCCAGACGCTCGCCCGGCGTAATATCAATCGAGCCCTTCGTCGGCTCGATATCACCAGCCAACAACCGCAGAAAGGTCGATTTGCCCGCACCATTTGCACCGATGACGCCATAGCAGTTGCCCGGCGTAAACTTGATGCTGACGTCTTTAAATAAAACCCTTTTTCCAAACTGCAGTGTCAAACCGCTTGTACTAATCATAAAATACGTTCCTCATCCCTATACTCAAATTTATACTTCATTCTATCATAGGCTCAATGTTCCTTCAATATATTATTGAAAAGCTCCATAATGCTCTGCCCGTACGTATAGCCCGGAACAGCCCAGCGGCCGTTCAGATCTTCCCATTTTCCCAGGGTTGAATCACCATACACAGACCGTACAAGGTCATACCGCGGGTCCACTACAGGTGCAGCCGGGCGCCTTGTCGAAGCATACGCCAGAAGATGCTGGATATGGGCACGCACCCCCAGCTGCGAATTAGGGAAATAAGCTCCCTTGACCGTCGCACTTGTCGTCCCGAGCCCGCAATAATTGTTCTGATCCGGCGTGACCGTTCCGCCATAACTGAAATAGCCCGTTTCCTTCAATGCCTGGGCAAAGGCCACATCCGGACGTATACCCTCACGCTGTCCTTCTTCATAATAATAAGAAACCAGTGCCTCCGGCGTTACCGTAAGATTCGGATGCGGATTGATACTCAGCAGATACTTCACACATTGTTCCTTCGTTGCCAGCGGCATACCCAGAATCGAATCATCTCCAACATGCATCGGCTGGATAGGCAGCCCCGGAATATTCTGGATTGGCAATGGTGACTGTACTGGTGGGTGCAGGATATCCTGAATCCTCTCAGACAGGCTGCGTCCCTTCGTCGTATGGTTGATGTTTGCAGGCAGTTCCCGCGTCGTACCCTGCTGCAGCGTCTGCTGCATTTCCACTTTCGTTTCCACCTGCGGATCGTGCAGGCGTTTTGCGCTGACGGCCGATGGAAGCGAAACAGCAAATGCTCCCGCGATTAAAACAGATAAAACAAACTTATTCTTAGTCTCCATAGAAAGTCCTCCCTCTTGCGTCACGGCTCAAAAAAAACATATTGTAAAATAAACAAAGCCGTTAAAACATACGTGATTGGATGAATATCCTTTCCCTGCCCGTTGAATAGCCGGAGAAAAGTATATAAAATAAAGCCGGCGCCAAGTCCGGCAGTAAGACTGTACGATAAAGGGGTAACAAGCATAACTGCAAGGGCTGCAGTCTTCTCCGTATTGTCCTGTCCAAAGGGCTGCCGCAAATCAAGCAGCAGCCAGATTCCTGCCGCAATGACTGCCGGTGCGAACACTGCAGGAAAATCCAGGAACGCTGCAGCCAGCGGCTCACAAAACAGCCAGAGCAGCAGGCAGCCTGCCGTGACAAGCGCAGCCTTGCCGCTGCGGCCTCCGGCAGCTCCTGCAGCAGCAGACTCAGGCGCAGCCCGTAAGGGTCCTGTCCCAAGCAAAGCCCCAAGCAGCGTACTTCCGGCAGCGATTCCGCAGGCCCTGATCTCCAGCCTGCCATCATCTTGCTGCTGCAGTCCCCAAAGCACAGCCCGCGTATCAAAAAGCTGCACCAGACAAAGCGTGCACACAACTGGCAGCAGCTGCCAGATCTGTGCAAAGCTCAGCTGTCCGGCCGTGCGGTCCAGGCCTTCAGGCACAAAGAACGGTGCATCGGGCAGGACCATAAATCCCTGCAAAAGCGCCACAGCTGCTGCGGCCAAAATCCCCAGGAATATCGCACCTCTTTGCCGGTTCACCAGCAGCACAAGCGTAACGCCAAGGCCAACAAGCGCCAAAAAAGCAGCCGGCTCAGAAAAGTCCCCCAGCATCGTAATCGTTGCAGGAGAACCAGCCAGCAGCTTACCCATGCGAAGCCCCAGAAAAATCAACAGCAGCCCGAGTCCGCCACGAGCTGCCGCCATCAGGCATGCCGGAACTCCCTGGAAGATTCTGCGGCAGCAGGGCAAAAAACAAAACAGCACGCTGAGCAGCGCCGCAGCAAACGAAGCCCCAAGTGCTTCCTGCCACGGAATGCCGCGCGAAATGACCACACTGTAAATCAGCCAGGCATTCACACCGATATTAGGTGCCACGACCAATGGACGCTGCGCCCAGAGCCCCATGCCCAACGTTCCAAGCAAGGCCGCCAGCACAGTTGCCGTATACGCTCCCGTCAGTGAGACACCGGCATGACTCAGGAGAAGCGGCACCATGAGCAGGCTTCCCATCAACACAGCAAAGCTTGAAACACCCGCCGTGATTTCCCGGCCAAACGGTGAATCCTTCGCAAACAAAATAAACTTTTTCCCCGGCACCGGACATCTGCCTCCTCCTGCTGCCTGAAACTCAAAGCTGCAGGCGAATCCGTAATCATAACTATTTTAACACAAAACCTGAAAAAGTTGTACCTTTTCCTTGCTTCATGGAAAAGGTACTGCACCGGAAATGATTTCGCATTGCGAAACCCCGGACAATAGCGTTATAATATAGCCATATTACAGTTAGGAGGACCTTCATGAAAGTCAACAACTCGATGAACATCATCAAATTGGTCGCTGTTTTCCTCATCTTTGCGTTATTTCTGGTGATCCATCTCCTGAATCCCCATTTTTTTCCTCACCTCTGGCGTGTACTGGCAAGCGGCGATTTGCACGCAACCGCTCACTACATCCAGTCCTTCGGGCCCTGGGCCATGTTTTTCAGCTTCTGGCTTGTGCTTTTTGTGAATGCTATCGGCTTTCCGCCGGCAATCATCTTTTCCACAGCCAACACATTGATTTTTGGGATTATTCCGGGCATCATCCTGTCCTGGATTGCAGAAACCGTTGGTGTCACCCTGAGTTTCCTGCTTATGCGCTTCCTTTTCCGCGGCTCAGCCGAGAAGCTCATTGCCAAACATGCCAGCCTGAAAAAGATTGATTCCTTCAGCGGCAAAAGCGGTTTTAAATTCATGCTCATCGCACGCATGGTGCCGTATTTCCCTTCTGGTGTGCTCAACGCACTCGGAGCAATCAGCGCCATCAGTCTCACCGATTATGTAATCTCTTCCTTCATCGGCAAATTTCCATCCACGGCAATCGAGGCCATTATCGGCCATGATACGGTGACACATGTACAGAATCCCACGCGGCTCATCGTCGTCTGTGTTCTGGCTGTTCTGCTCATTGCCGGTGCCTGGTATTACGAAAAACGCCATGCAAAAAAAATGGCAAATATCGATTCTGCTGAATAAAACCGTGCCTCCTTTGATTCGAAGGAGGCACGATTTTTATTATCTTTGCAGGATAAGACTCTCGGTAAGCTGCGCACCAATGGTCAGAACAGGATTCAGCGAAGTCATCGGATCCTGGAAGATCATACTGATATCATTGCCGCGCACAGCACACATTTCCTTTTCACTCAGCTTCAGCAAATCCCGCCCCTTCAGCAAGATTGTCCCATGCACTGCCCTTGCAATATTCTCCGGCAGCAGCCGCAGGACCGCCTGTGCCGTCACACTCTTGCCACAGCCTGACTCGCCCACAATGCCCAAAGCCTCTCCTTCCTGTACAGCAAAGCTGACATTACGGACAGCCATAATGTCCCAATCCAGGAATCGCAAAGATTGTTTCAATGACAAAGCTCCCCA
>CAZTAP010000080.1:0-12157 GCA_964611665.1 uncultured Selenomonadaceae bacterium
TTCATATGCCAATCGAAGCAGCTTCCTGTGAGGTCACGTAAAAGATCGATAAAACCTACTTGACATGTAGGGATTATAAGCTTATAATAAAAACATCTTAAACCTATATGTTTTACAAAATGTTAATTCAAACCAATCCCATATTACGTTTCATTAAATTTTAGGAGGAATTCATCATGGGCAAAATTTATAACAGCATCACGGAACTGATTGGCGGCACGCCGCTTTTGAAGGCGAATAACTTCATCAAAGCCAATGGTCTCGAGGCGGATATCCTGGTCAAACTGGAATACTTCAATCCGGCAGGCAGTGTCAAGGATCGTATCGCGAAGGCGATGATTGAAGAAGCTGAGCAGAAGGGCATTCTGAACAAGGATTCTGTGATCATTGAACCGACAAGCGGCAATACTGGTATTGGTCTGGCCAGCGTCGCTGCATCCCGCGGCTATAAAGCAATCCTCACGATGCCGGAGACGATGAGTGTGGAGCGCCGCAACCTGTTGAAAGCGTATGGCGCAAAGATCGTGCTCACGGATGGCTCCAAGGGCATGAAGGGGGCGATTGCCAAGGCAGAGGAACTTGCGAAGGAGACGCCGCATGCTTATATTCCGTCCCAGTTTACGAATCAGGCCAATCCGGCTGCGCATAAGGCGACGACGGGACCGGAAATCTGGAAGGACACGGATGGCAGGGTAGATTTCTTTATTGCAGGTGTGGGGACGGGCGGTACGCTTACGGGTACCGGTGCCTATCTGAAAGAACAGAATCCGGACGTCAGGGTCATCGCTGTCGAGCCGGCAACCTCGCCGGTGCTTTCCAAGGGAACCGCCGGCCCGCATAAGATCCAGGGCATTGGTGCTGGCTTTGTGCCGGAAACGCTTGATACGAAGATTTATGATGAAGTCCTCGCTATTGAGAATGAAGATGCATTCAAGTATGGCCGTGAGTTCTCCCATGCAGAGGGCGTACTCATCGGCATTTCCTCCGGTGCGGCACTGGCAGCGGCTGTACAGCTCGCCAAGCGCCCGGAAAACAAGGGTAAGACAATTGTTGCCCTGCTGCCGGATACTGGAGACCGTTATCTTTCCACGGAGCTTTTTGCAGATTAAGCAAATATTTGCATGAAAATGGCCGTCATTTCAATGACGGCCATTTTTTATGTGGAAAAAATTTTGCAAAGATAGTAATATATAAGATATTATCGGGAACTTATACGTATTTATAGGAGGTAATTTTTTTGCGTATTGTAGTCATAGGTGCCGGCAAGCTGGGCTATAGCATTGCAGAGCTCTTATCCAATGAGCAGTTCGATGTGGTGGTCGTCGATCAGAATGAAACGCGCCTGGAGGCAGCGAAGAATACACTTGATGTGCTGACGGTACTGGCCAACGGGGCAAGCCCAATCACGATGAACGATCCGGATATCCGCGGTGCAGATATTCTCATTGCCGTGACGGCGAGCGATGAAGTGAATATGGTGGCCTGCATTCTCGCAAAGAAGCATGGCATTCGCCATACCGTTGCACGTATCCGTGATATGCAGTTCATGTCTGAGGCCAAGGACTATTTGAAGCAGAATTTCGATATTGATCTCATGCTGAACCCGGAGCTCATCACAGCGCGGGAAATCAACCGCATTCTCATGACGCCGGCGGCACTCAATGTCGAGGATTTCGCACAGGGAAAAGTGCGTCTGTTTGAGACGAAGGTACGTCGTCATTCGCCGCTTGCAAGGATTCCGTTCAAGGATCTGGATATGCCGAAATCCATTCTGGCGGGTATGATTTTCCGCGATCATCGCATGATTATCCCGCATGGCGATGACTGCCTGCTGCCGCATGACAATGCATATTTCATCGGCAATCCGAAGGATATTGAGAAATTCAGCGAGAACTTCACACAGCGTGATGCGCGCAAGCTCAGACGTGTGCTGATCATCGGTGCAGGCCGTACCGGGCGTTTCCTTGCGCCGATGCTTGATCAGCAGGGGGTGAAGGTGAAAATCATCGATAAGGACCGTGAACGCTGCCGTCTGGCTGCTGAGAAAATGGAGGACGGTCTGGCCATCTGCGGGGATGGTACAGATATCGACCTTCTTATGGAGGAAGGTGTGGCTGAAGCGGATGTCGTGGTCTGCATCACGGAGGATGACAAGCTGAATCTTATGCTGGCATTGCTCGCCAAGCATCTGGGTGCGAAGAAGACCATCGTGCGCGTGGCGCGCATCGAATATGTAGACCTTATGGAAAAGGTCGGTGTTGATATTGTTCTTTCTGCGCGTCTTTTGTCTGCGAGTGAAGTGCTGGCCTTTGCACGCCGCGGCGGGGTCGTTTCGGTATCCCTGCTGGAGGGCGCGAAAGCCGAGGCGGTGGAGGTCATTGTGCAGAACGGAGCACCGGTTGCGAACCGTCCGCTCATGGAGGCGAAACTGCCGCGTGAATGCCTGGTCTGTGCGTATGTCAGGAATAATGAGGCCTATATTCCAAACGGTGCTTCCGTGCTGCAGCCGGGCGACCGGGCAATCCTGTTCATCCAGACGAAATACGCGCAAAAAGTCATGAAGTATTTTAAAGGCAGGGACTAAGCATGCAGATGTTATTCTTCCTGCTGGGGCGTTCGGCTCTGGTCGGCGGAGCTGCACTTGTTGTTCCGCTTTCGTTTTCCCTGCTCTGGCATGAGCCGGGCACGCTGTTTTTCGGTCTGCCGGCACTTTTTATCATGGCGGCTGGTGTACTGCTCAATGCACTGGGCCGCAGGCACAAGCGTCAGCTTACGGTGCGTGAGGGAGCTTTTTTCATGGTCGCGGTCTGGTTCATTTTTGGGCTGATCGGCATGCTGCCTTATGCTCTTTCTGGTGAGCTTGGCTGGGTGGATGCTTTTTTTGAGAGCATATCTGCTTTTACAACAACGGGGGCAACCTGCTTGAGGGCAGAAGCACCGCGGTCCCTGATCTTCTGGCACAGTATCCTGGCCTGGATGGGCGGGCTGAATTTCATCGTTCTGCTGGTCACGGTGCTGCCGCAGGTCAGCGGCTGTTTCGGCATGACGCTGTCTGTGCGGCAGAGCGTGCATTTCAGTCCGATGCTTGGACGCATGCATACGGCAGCTTTGCAGGCAGCAAAGATCTATACGGGGTTTACGCTGATTTCTGCGCTGCTTTACTGGCTGGCCGGGCTGGATAAATTCGATGCGTTTACGCGTGCGCTGATCTCACTTTCCACGAGCGGCAATAACGCAGTGCTGGACTTTATGCAGTATGACAGTCCATCGCTGGAACTGGCCGGGGTGGTTTCCATGCTCGCGGCAAGCGGCAATTTCCTTTTGTACTGGAAGGCTGTTTCGCGCCGCGATCTGCGCTGGCTGCTGCAGGAGACGGAGCTGCGGTTTTTTTTGCTGCTGCTTGTTCTTGCCGGGCTTTTGGTGTCTTTCCATCTCTGGCATATGCAGGTTTATGCACCACTGGACAGCCTGCGTTTCGGTTTTTTCCAGGTGGTTTCTTTCGCGAGTACGAGCGGCTTTGTATCGGCGGATGTTGCCGGCTGGCCGGATTTCGACCGCTATGTGCTGCTGCTGCTGGTCTTTGTGGGCGGATGCATTGGTTCGACGACAGGCGGCCTCAAGGTCATGCGCTTTGTTGTGCTGTTCAAGATGGCAGCGCAGGAGATGAAGCGTACGCTGCATCCGCATATGGTCGTCAATATCAAGGTGGATGGGACATCTGTACCGATGAAAATCGTCGGCCGTATCCTGAGCTTCTTTTTCCTGTACATGATGGTCTTTTTCTTCTTTGTGCTTTTGCTGTCTCTGGCGGATATTGAGGTCATGCAGGCTGTCGGACTGGCTGCGGCCTGTCTTTCCAGTGTCGGCTCTGCTGCGGGACTGTATGGCCTTGCGGATCTTTCGCTGCTGCCGGCCTGGGCGAAGCTGGTATGCTGCCTGCTCATGGTACTGGGACGTCTGGAGATTTTTTCCTTTTTGATTTTGCTGCATTCTGGCACGCGTCAGCTGCGGCATCGCTGGTAAGGGGGGACGGCAAATGGATTTGAGAGTTGTAGCCTATGTTCTGGGCCGTCTGGCTGAGGCTTGCGGTGCAGCACTGCTGCTGCCGTTTACGGCAGCGTTGTTCTATGCGGAGACGAGCCGCTTTGCGTTTGCGCTGGCCATCGTGCTCTGTACGCTGACCGGTCTCGTCATGACTGCCTGGGGACGGCTCACAAGTGAGAACCTCACGGTGCGTGAAGGAATCGCGATTACGGGTCTTGGCTGGATCATGGTGACCTTTTTGGGCATGGTGCCTTATGCTGCGGGGCATTATCTTTCGGTGCTTGATGGTGTGCTGGAGACAATCTCGGGCCTGTCAGGTACAGGTGCGACCGTGGTCACGGATATTGAGATCCTGCCGAAGAGCATTCTGATGTGGCGTGCGCTGACGCATTGGTTCGGCGGCCTGGGCATCATTGTTATTTTTATTGCACTTCTGCCGCAGTTCGGACGCGGTGCAGTGCATATGTTCAATGCGGAAAGCACAGGCCCGACTTCGGATCGTGTACTGCCGCGCATCAAGGAAATGGCCAAGGCACTTTTTTCTGTTTATCTTGTTTTTACTGCGGTATGTACGGTGGTCTACATGCTTTGCGGCATGGATTTCCTGGTGGCGCTCGATCATTCCTTTTCCACGATTGCGACGGGCGGCTTTTCTACTTATAATGACAGTGCGGCGCATTTCAACGATCCGGTTACGGAAGGCTGGATGATTTTCTTCATGGTGATTTCAAGTGCGAACTTTGGCATGTATGTAGCTGCCTGGCGGCGTGGCTTCCGGGTCATTCTGCGGGATACGGAATTCCGGACCTATGTGCTCATTGTTTTCGGCGCAGCAGCTTTGATGACGGCAAATCTTGTCTATTCGATGGACTGGCCGCCTGCGACGGCTTTTCGCCATGCACTATTCCAGTCGGCTTCGCTTTCCTCGACGACAGGCTTTGTTTCGAATGATTTTGATGTCTGGCCGTCTTTTTCGAAATTCATCCTGCTGATTTTGATGTTCATTGGCGGTTGTGCTGGCTCGACGGCTGGGGGACTGAAGGTCACGCGTGTCATGCTGCTGTTCAAAATGGTGTATACTATCGTCTGGCAGAAACTGCATCCGCAGATGCTTGCGCATGTGAAGTCGAACGGCGAGGAATTTACGCAGGATGTGCTGTTTGGTGTGGCGCGCTTTTTCTTTGTCTATGTGATGCTGGATGTGCTCTGGGCACTCCTGATGATTTTTGATGGCGTGCCTGTGCTTGATGCCATCGGGGTAAGCGTATCGACAATGGGCAGCGTAGGACCTGGTTTTGGCATGGCGGGGGCAACCTGCACTTACGCAGATCTGCCAACGCTGAGCAAGGTCGTGGTGTGCATTTCCATGCTTATGGGACGGCTGGAGTCCTTTACCGTACTGGCTCTTTTGATGCCGGAGTTCTGGCGGCGCCGCAAAGGCTGGTAATACGGAATATTATGGGCTTGAAAAATTATGCGGATTTTAGTACAATAATAATAAATAAGAAAAAACAATAGGGGTGTGTAGTATGTTCTTGGAAGAGCGTCAGGAAAGCATTATGGGTATGCTTACGCGTGATGGCAAAGTCCGCGTGAAGGAGCTCAGTGATAAGTTTCGGGTAACAGAGGACTGCATCCGCAAGGATCTTGGAGCGCTCGAAAAGCAGGGCAAGCTTAAGCGAACGTATGGCGGAGCTGTGGTTCTTCGGGAAAACCTGCATACGATGGAGGTCAGCAAGCGCCGCAACACGGATGTGGAGGCAAAACGCCGCATCGCGCAGGCAGCTGTACGCCTCATCAATGATAAGGATATGGTGTTCCTGGATATTTCGACAAGCAATCTGGCAGTAGCCGAGCTTCTGGCCAAGGAGCAGCGTGAGCTTACGGTGGTCACGAATATGATCGATATCCTCGTGATCCTCGCGCAGAATCCGAAAATCCGCCTGGTCTTTGCCGGCGGCAAGATCAACAAGAGCCGCGATGGTTTCTGGGGCGGTATGACGATGGACTTCATCTCGCATCTGAAGCCGGATATTGCGTTCGTTGGTGCAGTAGGCGTCGATGTGAAGGAAAACAGTGTATCGACCTATGATATCGAGGATGGCATCAATAAGGCGGCCATCATCCGCGTGAGCAAGCGTGCCTATGTCGTAGCCGAGGCCAAGAAGCTCAGTGCCGATGGCAACTACAACTATGCAACGCTCGATACGCTGTCCGGTCTCATCACGGATTCCCTGCCAGCAGACGATGTTCGTCAGGCTGCGGCAGACTACGGCGTGGAAATCATTATGCCCTGAGGCTGAACTGCGAATGATACAAGAAAACCCGCGGCTTTGTACTGAACCGCGGGTTTTCTTGTATCCTGTCAGTCATAATGTCCTTTGCAGGCAGCAATATAGATGGTCTGTTCATCGAATCGGTAAATCAGGCGGTCCTTTTCGGTAATCCTGCGGCTCCAATAGCCGGTAAGATTGCCGCGCAGTGCTTCTGGCCTGCCAAGGCCCTCGTTGCCATTACGTTCGATGTCCTTTAAGAGAGCAGCTATTTTTTGTACCGTCTTCCGGTCTTCGCGAAGCCAGCTCATAAAGTCATTCCAGGCCGTGGCGGAAAAAGTTTTATTCATGCAGATATTTCTCCAAATCTGCTGAAGTATGGGTTATGCTCTGTCCGGCATCGAGTTCATGGATACCCTGGAGAATATGCTGGTAATTGGCACGATTGCTGGTGATCATCAGGTTCTCCATGATATTGTTGTAGGTTTCCAGACTCATCATGACAACATTTTTTTCGTCTTTGCGTGTGACAATGACAGTCTCTGCATCGTCTGTAGTACGATCGCAGTAGCTTTTCAGATTGTTCCGCAAGGTTGAATAATTTACGGCTAACATGAGCAGCACATCCTTTCTGTACTCAATATTGTACAATATATTTGACAAAAAGACAATGAGGACTTCTCCAGGGTATTTCGTGAATGCTGTACTAGGTGGATTTTTAGAAATGGGAGTGTATCAATGGAAGCGGTAATGATTGGTTTGTTTTTGGCAGGATTGTTTCTTTGTCTTTTGTTTCAATGGCCGATCCTTGCCGCTATAGCAGCAGGGTTTTTCCTGTTTTTTGGTTATGGACTTTGGCGCCGCCATTCCTTTCGGGAACTGCTGCGGGTTTCCTGGCATAGTGTACGGCAAATCCGGCAAATCCTGCTGCTTTTCCTTTTGATTGGCATGTTTACTGCATGCTGGCGCAGTGCCGGCACGATTCCGCTCATCGTCGGCTGCAGTGTACAATATATTGCACCGCCGGTAGTTTATCTGATGAGCTTTTGCCTGAACTGCCTGATTTCCGTACTGACCGGTACAGCTTTTGGGACAGCTGCGGTCATGGGAGTCATCTGTATGTCGGTTTCCTCTGCGATGCAGATGGATCCTGTGATTACCGGCGGGGCCATTCTGTCCGGTGTCTATTTTGGTGACCGCTGTTCACCTGTTTCAACGAGTGCGCTTCTGGTTGCTGGTATCACGCGGACTGAGATTTATCGCAATCTTGTCTGCATGGTGCGGGATTCCTGGCAGCCTTTTTTGCTTTCGTGCCTGGTTTATCTGCTGCTTGCGACGGGGACGGCGGGGCAGGCAGTGGATACCGCGTATTTGCTGGAGGCTGCGGGGCAGGTCTTTCAGCTTTCCTGGCTGGTCCTGCTGCCTGTGCTGGTACTTTTTCTTTGCGCAGCGATCAGAGTTCCCGTGAAATGGATGATGCTGCTGAGTATTCTGGCGGCAATCCTGGTCAGCATCGTTGTTCAGGGAGATTCATGGGACCAGATCCTGCATTTGCTGTGGTCGGGCTATCATGCGGAGCAGACGGCTGCTGCAGGATTATTTGATGGCGGTGGTATTTATTCGATGCTGAATGTTACGGCGATTGTCTGCCTTGCTTCCTGCTATGCGGGCCTTTTCGAGTGTACCGGTCTGCTGGAAGGACTGACCCGCCGTTTGCAGCACTTGCAGCAATATGCGTCGGTATACAGCTGTTATGTGATCGCGGCTCTGCTTACCGGCGTGGTGGCCTGCAATCAGACCCTGACGATTTTGCTCACGCAGCAGCTTTGCAAAAACATGGTACAGGACAGCCAGCTGGCAGCCCGCTATCTGGAGGACTCGGCGGTTGTTCTGGCAGCCTTGATTCCCTGGTCCATTGCGGGTGCTGTTCCTTTGGCGACCGTTGGCGCGCCGACGAACAGTATCCTGGCAGCGTCATACCTTTACCTGCTGCCCTGCTGGCAGCTCTGGCATAGACGAAGAAAGAGCAATGGCTGAACAAAAGGGGACGGTTCTGTTTTGCTGCAAAACAGAACCGTCCCCTTTTGTTCCCTTGGTCAGCTGAGCTTTTCCAATGCTTTTTCGGCGAGCCGGGCAAGATAGCGGGCTGTGGGCAGCAGGGCCTGCGGGTCGGCCTGGAAGTGCGGATTGTGCAGCGGGGCAGATTTGCCCGTGCCGATCATGAGGAAGGTGCCGGGCAGTTTTTCCTGATAGTAGGCGAAGTCTTCGCCAATCAGGGAAACAGGGGCTGTCCTTGTGAGCAGGCCGGATTCTTCGGCTGTCTGGCGTGCCAGGTCAGTCCATTCCGGTGTATTATGGGTAGCCGGCGGCCCGGCAATCCAGTCGACGGATGCTTTTGCACCATAGGCTTTGGCAGTGTATTCAGCGAGTCCATGGAGGCGCGTGCGTACGAGCTCGCGTTCTCTGGCCTGCAGGGTGCGTGCCGTACCTTCGAGGAAGGCTGTTTCCGGCAGTACGTTCCAGGTATTGCCGCTTTCGATATGCGTGATGCTTACGAGATTGGCGGCGAACGGAGAGGAACTGCGGCTTACGATGGATTGTACAGCCGTTATGAAGGATGCTGCAGTGACAATCGGATCGATGCCGTTTTCCGGATGTGCTGCATGGCTGCCTTTGCCGGTAAAGGTGATGCGGAACTGGTCGACTGCAGCTGTCACGGCGCCCTCGCGGAAGGCTGCAGTGCCGACGGGGAGCTCCGGCGAACTGTGCAGGCCGAAGATAGCCGCTGCATTGCTGAGTGCACCGCTTTTCAGGATATCAAGTGCACCGCCGGGGGCTTCCTCGCCTGGCTGGAAAACGATGCGCACTGTTCCGGGAAGTGCAGGCTCCTGTTCTTTTAGCAGCAGGGCTGCGCCAAGGACGGATGTCATATGGAAGTCGTGGCCGCAGGCATGCATTTTGCCGGATGCTTCGGAGCGATAGGGCAGATCGGTCGTTTCTTCAACCGGCAGGGCATCGATGTCAGCACGCAGGGCAATCATCGGAGTTTTGCCGGTGCCAAGCTCTGCAACGAGACCGGTTTTGAGCGGCAGGGAGAGGATGCGGATCCCTGCTTGCTGCAGGCTCTGCCGCAGGCGGGCCGTGGTAGCTTCTTCGGCAAAGGAAAGTTCCGGATGGCGATGAAACCATTGGAATTCCTGCAGGAGTGTTGTTTGCAGCAGAGGTTCATTCATGGTCAGGACTCCTTTTAATTCATATATACTTAGTATGATTTATTATAGCATTCTTTTGCTGGATTTGCCACTGTTTTCAATGAATTGGAATTTGTGGACAGAAAAGGACCATCCCCAAGTGTCCTTAGGAAAAGTTTCTTTTTCTGGTGTTTGTGTGTTTATACAGAGGACAATATAAACTTGAGTCTTTTTCTAAAGGACAGAAAAAAGGCTGAGACTGCAGGCTCAGCTTATATATTACAAGATATGGAAGATATACAAAGGATGTATATGTATACATACAGAAAGCCTTTTCTTCTTTGGAAAATGTGTTATAATGTTAAGGTGATTTGTGCGCGGGGAGCGTACAAAAAAGGTATAATAACATACAAAAGGAGTAAAAAGCATGAAACAGGAAGATTCAGAGTTTATGCAGCACGACTTACGGCTGCCGGAGCTCACAATCCGTGGTATGCTGCTCGGTGCTGTTCTGACCGTTATATTTACAGCTTCGAACGTTTATCTCGGACTCAAGGTCGGATTGACTTTTTCGTCAGCAATTCCGGCAGCAGTTATTTCCATGGCAATTTTGAAGATGTGCAAGGATTCCAATATCCTGGAGAATAATATGGTACAGACGCAGGCGTCGGCAGCAGGGACACTGTCCGCCGTTATCTTTATCATTCCGGGTCTTTTGATGATTGGCTACTGGCAGGGATTCGAGTTCTGGCAGACTCTGCTCGTATCCGCCTGCGGCGGCTGTCTGGGCGTTCTTTTCACGATTCCGCTGCGCCGCGCAATGGTGGTCAACAGCGACCTGCCGTATCCGGAGGGTCTCGCAGCTGCTGAGATCCTGAAGGTCGGCAGCAATACGGATAAGACGGCGGCGAAGAATGCAGGCGGCCTGAAGGAAATCATGTCCGGCGGTGTCATTGCCGGTCTTGTTGCGCTTTGCACCAACGGGTTCAGTGTGCTTTCTGGCGAGCTCGGCATGTGGTTCAGTGTAGGCAGGGGTATGACACAGCTGCCAATCGGTTTTTCGACGGCACTCGTCGGCGCGGGCTATCTTGTTGGTATCGCAAGCGGCATTGCGATGCTCGTGGGCATTATTATTGCCTGGGGCGGCTTCGTGCCGTATTTCACGATGACGGGAACGCCGGCAGACGGTCAGGCGATGAAGGCTTTTGCAGGTGCTATGTGGTCGCAAAAGGTCCGTCTTATTGGTGCAGGCGCTATGGGTGTTGCTGCTGTATGGACACTGATCACGCTGGCAAAGCCGGTTATCGAGGGCATGAAGGAATCGCTGCAGGCGGTACGCATGCCGGAAAAAGAGAAGGCACGTCATCGCATGGATATCGATATGTCCATCAAGGCGGTCGGTCTGGTCTTTGTGGTTATGGTCGTTGGTCTTCTGGGAATTTTCTATTCGTTTGTGAGTCCGGCTGAGCTGCCGGCAGGACAGACGCTTACGTTTGTATTTGTCGGCGTGGCAGTCGCTGTGCTCATGGGCTTCTTCGTGGCTGCAGCCTGTGCTTATATGGCTGGCCTCATCGGGACGTCCTCGAGCCCGATTTCTGGTATCGGCATCCTCGGTATCATCGTATCTTCGCTGGTTATTCTGGCACTTTGCAAGTCTTTTGGCATTTTCGCTCTGCCGGGTGGTGAGAAATTCGCGACGGCAATTGCGATTTTCACGACGAGTATCATCATCAGTATTGCCTGCATTTCCAATGATAACATGCAGGATCTGAAGACGGGCTATCTTGTTGGCGCTACGCCTTGGCGCCAGCAGGTTGCCTTGCTCATCGGCTGTGTGATCGGTGCTATCGTCATTGCTCCGGTCCTGAACCTTCTCTATGAAGCCTATGGCTTCCCCGGGGCTTTGCCGCGTGCGGGCATGGATGAAGCAGCAGCGCTTTCTGCACCGCAGGCTACGCTGATGACGACGATCGCAACGGGTATCTTTACGGCAAAGCTTGCGTGGGAGTACATCTATATCGGCATAGGTCTTGGCGTTGTGCTCGTTATCGTGGATCAGCTCCTGAAGCGCAATACCAGGTATTTTTGCCTGCCGCCGCTTGCTGTGGGCATGGGCATTTACCTGCCGCCGTCTGTACAGACGCCGCTGGTCATTGGTGCTGTTATGGGCTATCTGCTTGATGGCTATTTGAAAAAGCGTGCGCAGCAGCGCAGTCCGCAGGACATCCAGGGCGATGTCGAGGATTGCAAGCGCCGCGGCACACTCTTCGCTTCAGGCCTTATCGTAGGCGAGAGCATCATGGGTGTTGTTCTGGCCGGACTTATTGTTCTGTCTGTCACGAGTGGTGGCAGTGAGACGCCGCTGGCGCTGGTTGGCAAGGACTTTGCTTCTACGGCAGATGTCCTTGGACTTCTTGTATTTATCGCGGTGATCGGCGTCTTTGTCAAGATGGTTATTGGCAGCAAGGAAAGAGCATAATTCCGGATAAGAATAGCCGGCAGTCACAGATTGAGCTTGTGGCTGCCGGCTTTTTTGATGCTTCAGTTTGGAATATCATAATGATCTGTATGCAGGAATTCCCGTTCAATGGTCTGTCCGTTCTGGCTGTAAACGCGGTAGACCGAAACGACCGGCCCTGGTCCGGCTTT
>CAZTAP010000081.1:0-12071 GCA_964611665.1 uncultured Selenomonadaceae bacterium
TTTTACCATACTTCCAGAAAGAAAAAAACGAAAGCTCTGCTCAGCTTTCGTTTTTTCGTCCTGTTCCATAAAGTTCCTGATATTTTTGCCGATCCTTCAGCACACGCATGACATAGGCACGCGTTTCTTCATACGGAATGGCTGCTGCATTCTGGAAATCCATATCCCAGTGGTTTTCCTGCATCCATTCATGCACATTGCCGCGTCCTGCATTATAAGCAGCAAGTGCCAGGACTTCATTGCCCTTGAATTCCTTTTTCAATGAAGCCAGATACCAGGTACCATACCGGATATTCATCGCTGGTTCGTGCAGCCGCTCTACTGAAAACCCTGCATCATCCAACTGCACAGCAATCCATTCAGCCGTATCCGGCATCAGCTGCATAAGGCCGATGGCACCACGATGAGAATGCACATCATTTTTGAATTTGCTCTCATTCATGATCACGCTTGCAACAAGGCTGCTGTCAATTTTATATTCCTCTGCATACTGTTCAACCATTTCCCGATAGGGGTAGGGATAAAGATATGACTTCTGCATGGATTCAAACTGCGATAAGAAATAAACGCCAAAGGCCAGCAGCATGATTCCCAGGCCGAGACACAGCGCCAGCATACGCCGCCGCTCTTCCTGACGTTTCTTCTTCATACGCACGCGAAAGCTGCTCTCTGTCATCCTATCCCTCCCATCCGATAAACTCCAGCCAGGCCGCTTCTGCCTGTGCGATGGTTTCTTCTATTGTCCCATTGTTATCAATGACACGCTGCGCCCTGGACTTTTTCTCTTCCAGGCTCATCTGCGCTGCAATGCGGTCTTGTGCGATTTTCATCGTATAGGCATTGCGCTGCAGCAAACGCTGCAGCTGAACTTCCGGACGAACATACACGACCCAAACCTCATCTGCCATCTTCTCCCAGCCCGCTTCAAAAAGCAAGGGCACATCGAGTACAATGGCCCCGAAGCCTGCCGTCCGGCAATCTGTCATACGCTTTCTCAAGCGCTGCTCGATGATAGGATGGGCTATAGCATCCGTCCATGCTTTTTCTGCCGGCTCAGCAAAAATTTTCGCACCGATTCCTGCCCGATCCAGCGTATGATCCGGCAGGAGGATTCCCTGCCCGAAATGCTCTACATAAGCATGCCAGAGCGGCTGTCCCTGCTGCGCCAGGGCATAAGCTTCAGCATCAGCATCCAGAATCACGGCGCCAAGCGTACGCAAATGTTCAGAAACCGTGCTTTTCCCACTGGCAATACCACCGGTAAGACCAAGAATACGCATCAGGGCGCCTCCTTTGCTGGCTGACATTGCGGGCAAAAATGTGTGCCTCTGCCGCCCACCGTAATCTTTTCAATCAATGTGCTGCAGTATCGGCAAGGCAGTCCCTGGCGATGATAAACTTGCAGCCTTTCCTGATGATGCCCACGATCCCCGTTGCCATCTACATAGTCCCGAAAAGTCGTGCCGCCGTCTTCTATCCCGCAGCGGATCACCTCATTGACGGCTTCGTACAAGCGGAAAGTCTCAGCTGTATCCAGTGAACCAGCCAGCCGTAAAGGATGAATACGTGCAAGGAACAAGGCTTCATCTGCATAAATATTTCCCAGGCCGCCGATTCTGCGCTGATCCAGCAAAAAACTCTTGATCTTCGTCTTACGGTTCTTCAAAGCCTCTTGCAGATAATCCGGAGTAAATCCTTCACTCAAAGGCTCCGGCCCCATCTCTGCAAGTCCGCGCACACGCCAGCGCTCTCCGGCAGTCAATGCATAGATTGCGCCAAAGGTCCGCGTATCAGCATAAAGCAGAACAGATGCATCGTCCAGCTCAAAAACAAGACGTGTATAAGCATCCCGTTCGGCCGCTGCCGGCTGATACAATAATCTTCCCGTCATGCGCAAATGAAAAATCAGTTCATTATCGTTATCCAGAATAAAAATCAAATATTTGCCGGAACGTTCCAGCCGCACAAATCTGCGCCCGGTGACTCTGGCAGCAAAATTCACCGGATCCGGCCATTTCACCTGACGGGGCAGTATAATATCTGCATTTTGAATCTGCCTGCCCAGCAGTTTCTTCTCTAAAGAACGTCGAATCGTTTCGACCTCAGGCATTTCAGGCAAAGCCGCCCCCTCCTAACCCGTACGTATTTATTTTGCTTCAGCCCAATTCTTTCCGATATGGATATCAACACTGAGCGGCACGGACAGCTGTACAACATTCTCCATAGCCTCCCTGAGGATTGCCGATACCTGCTCCACCTCATCCGCAGGTACTTCCAGCACGAGTTCATCGTGCACCTGCAGCAAAATGCGGCTCTTTACACCAGCCTGTTGCAGCGCATGATTGGCATGAATCATCGCAAGCTTGATGATATCGGCTGCCGAGCCCTGAATCGGCGTATTCATCGCCATGCGCTCAGCAAGCGTGCGCTGATTATAATTCGCACTGCGAATTGCGGGCAAAGCCCGGCGACGGCCAAACATCGTTGTAACATAGCCATTCTTGTGAGCATCCTCGACAACATGATCGATAAACGCCTTGACCCCGCTGCACTTTTCGAAATAGCTTTCAATATAGCCGGCAGCTTCCTTACGGGAAATATGCAGATCACGTGAAAGTCCATAGTCACTGATTCCGTAAACAATGCCAAAGTTCACAGCCTTGGCCCTGCGGCGAAGCTCCGGTGTAACTTCTTCCATGGGCACACCAAAGACCTCGGCCGCTGTGCGTGCATGGACATCCTGACCATGCGTAAAAGCTTCTACGAAGTTTTTATCCTTCGAAAGATGTGCCAGAAGCCGCAGCTCAATCTGCGAATAGTCAGCAGATAAAAGATAATCATACCCTTCACCCGGTTCGAAAAGCGTACGGATCTGCCTTCCTTCTTCCGTGCGTACAGGGATATTCTGCAAATTTGGGTCAGAGCTGCTCAGACGTCCCGTTGCCGTGACCGTCTGATTAAAGCTCGTATGCACCCGCTGGGTCACGGGCGAAATCAGCTCATCAATGCTGTCAAGATAAGTAGATTTCAGTTTGGTCCAAAGACGATAGGACAAAATCCGCTCAATGATCGGATGCTGGAAACGCAGGGTCTCCAAAACCTCTGCATTGGTAGAATAACCTGTTTTCGTCTTTTTCACCGGCGGCAGATCGAGCCGCTCAAAAAGGATCTCTCCAAGCTGCTTCGGAGAATTGATATTGAATTCTCCTTTGGCAAGATCATAAATATCCTTTTGGAGTTCCTGAATCTGCACACCGACTTCAGCTGCCTTCGCCTGCAAATGCTCCCGATTCACATAGACACCGGTCTGCTCCATTGCAGCCAGCACCTCAACCAGTGGCAGCTCAATCTCTTCATACAGGGAATAAAGCTTCTGTTCCTCCAGCTGCTTCCGCAGCAAAGGCCGCAGCTGCTCGATGCTCCATGCCTCCCATACAGCTCTCGCTTCATCATCTGCAAACGTCTCTGGTACAGCCTGCTCCGGAAGGTACCGGGAAACGAGCTCCGATACCGTATAGCTGCTTACGGAAGGATCCAGCAGATAAGCAGCCAGCCCGCTGTCAAAAAAGCTTTTTCCCCTGCCGCCGCTATGATAAAACGCTTTCAGATCGCCGACGCCCTTTTGCAGCTCATCCTGCTGAAAAAGCGACCGGGCTGCATCCAGCAGTCCCTCCGGCACGAACAGGATCTGCTGACCACAGCAAAGTGCCAGACTGGAAAGTGTAAGCTCCGGTACAGCTCGCTGATAAATCCCTGCAAAAGAAAAAGCTCCAGCTTTCTTTGCCTCATATGCAAAAGCCTCCAGATCGTTCTCTGCCGAAGCTTTTTTATGCTCAGGAACAGCTGCTTGTCCTGCAGCGGACGGAACAGCTTCCATGGCCGTATCCCGCGCCAGCAGCCGGTCCAGGTTTTTCAATACTGACTTCATCTCATAGCGCTGACAGAAGGCCAGCAGCTTATCACGATCCGGACGCACAACATATTCTTCTGCCTTGAATTCCAATGGAACAGCACAGTTGATGGTTGCCAGCTCTTTGGAAAGCAGTGCCTGCTCCTTGTTTTCGTTAAGCCGTTCTTTCAGCTTTTTGCCGGACACTTCATCAATATGTGCCAGAACACCTTCAACATCACCGAATTCAAGCAGCAGTTTGGTCGCTGTTTTCTGCCCGACACCAGGAACACCAGGAATATTATCCGAGGTATCACCCATGAGCCCTTTCAGATCAATGAGCCGCAGCGGCTCAAAGCCATATTCCTGCTGAAAAGCCGCCTCATCATAAACAGCCAGATCAGAAATCCCCCGCTTCGTCAGCATGACACGAAGCCCCGGACGGACAAGCTGCAAAGCATCACGGTCTCCGGTGACAACCAGCGAATCATAGCCACTCTCTGCTGCACGAACCGACAGGGTTCCAATCACGTCATCGGCCTCGAAACCAGCAAGCTCTACAAAAGCAATCCCCCAGGCTGCAGCAAAATCATGCAGCAAAGGAATCTGCGAAGAAAGCTCTGCCGGTGTCGGCTTACGAGTTCCTTTATACTCCGCGAAAAGTTCATTGCGGAAGGTCTTCTTCCCCTTATCAAAAGCAATGACAAGAAGATCTGGCTGCAAATCCTGCATGAGCTTAGTAAGCATGTTCGAAAAACCATAAATTGCATTCGTATACTCACCTGTCGGCGCTGTCAAAAGCGGCAGCGCATAAAAAGCACGATACATCAGGCTGCTGCCATCCAATATCACAAAGCGTTTCTTCAACGATTCCACCTCAATCTTACGATTTTACGATTCTGTTTATTTTTTTGCAGGTGTCTTCACTTTTTCAGAAGCCGTAGTTTTGCCAGTCTCACCTGCAGCCTTTTTATCTCCGGACTTAGCTTCAGCTGCCGGGGTCGTTGTCTTGGTTTCCGTCTTGCTTACTGCTGTGCCATTTTTCACGGTTTCTGCCGTTTGTTCCACGGTATTCAGCTCATAGACATCCTGCGTATTCAGTCCGCCCTCGAGATGGAAGAGCATTCCTGCATCATCCGCATTAAAATACAACGTATCTTTTTCCATATAGCCTGCTGCCTTGCCATAAGGGCTTACCAGCACTTTTGCTTCTGGCTGCCAGTTCAGGGAAAGTTTCAGGTTCTCTGCGACAGCGACTGCCGGAAGATAGGTGATATCATTCTTGATCACAGCTTTTCCTGCCAGTTTCTGTCCATTGATTTTCAATGCATAAGCCTTGGCAATAAAGGTCGGCTGTCCATCAGAAGCATTGATTTTTGCAGCAATTGCTTCATCACTCTCGAACTTGTCTACCCCATAGCCAGCAAGCCATTTCGCAACAGTAGCGACATCGAGAGCCTGGCGATTATAGCCATCCGGATAAATATAATAAACAACGGTATTATCAGCAATCTTCTCCACAACAATACGGTTATACATAACCTCAACTGGCGTTCCTACGGAAACAAGGCCATACAGCTCTTCGACATCAGCCTCTTTCATACGTACACATCCATTGGAAACATAATTGCCGATAGACTCCGGATGGTTTGTGCCATGGATTCCATAATTGCCAAAAAACTGCATCCAGCGCTGCCCAAGCGGATTCCCTTCACCACCCGGAATCGATACGCTCGTATCGCCAGGGTCCGTCCAGGTCGGATTTTCATCTTTTTCCAGAACAGAATAATAGCCTACTGGTGTCGGTGTATTTGCCTTGCCTGGTCCGATTGGATAAAGGCGCACCTTTGTGCCATTTTTATAAAGTGCCAGCGAACGTGCCGCCAGATTGATCAGGATTTTATATTCATCTGCAGCCTTTTTCACAGTTACCGGAGCGGCTGCTGCTGCTTTTTCGCCAGCAGCAGCTGCTGCTTCAGCATCTTTAGCCGAGATCATCGTCCCATTTGCTGGTTCTGCAGCAGTCGTTTCCGTTGCTGCAGCCGGTTTCGTTTCTGCTGCAAAACCCACCTGATTCATTCCCGTCAATATAGATAAACATACTACTCCAGTCAATACCTGTTTTAACATCTCATCGTCTCTCTTTTCTATATATGTAGTTTACTAATAAATACTAGCACGGCAGACCAATTTTATCAACCAGGTTCATACAACCCCGTCCTTTTGTATCTATGAAGCATCCTCCGGTTTCAGTTTGATTCGAAACCGAATGGACCGTTCTGTCTGCAGGTCATCGAAACGCACCTGATACACCTTTTTTTCCAAATCCACTGCCAGGATCGTCCCAGGCCCAAGGAATGTATGGCTGACCCGCGCGCCAACAGGAAAAAGCTCATCCTCTGCCGGTGTCTGCTGTGCCTGCTGTCTTGCAGCCTCATCCCGTGTGCCCTGCAGAATATGTGAAGGAATTTCCTGTACCCAGTCCAGCAGGTTTTCATCAATATCCAGCAAAAAACGGGAAGGATAGCGGCAGGCGCCACGCAGATTCAAGCCTTCCGCATCCGAAAGATACAGCTGATCCTGCGCTCTGGTAAGTGCCACAAATGCCAGCCGCCGCTCCTCTTCCATAGCCTCCTGGCTTGCCGTCTTCCTCGCAGGGAATATCCCCTCATCCAATGAACAAAGAAAAACTACAGGAAATTCCAGTCCCTTTGCCGCATGTACAGTCATCAGCCTTACCGTATCCGGTGTTTCGATATCCGCATTCGAGAACAGCGCCACATGTGACAGATAATCCGGCAGCGCAGCTTCCTCACCACAGGTCGTTTCATAGTCAAAAACTGCCTGCTTGAGCTCTGCCAGGTTATTCAGGCGCTCACTGCTTCCCTCCGTACGCAAAAGTTCCTCATAGCCGCTTCGCTCCAGAATCTCGCCGAGAAGCTCTGAAATCGCTATGCTGCTGTATTGCTGAGAAAAATCTTCGATGAGACCGACAAACTGTGCGGCCTTCGTACTTTGGAAAAGCGGCAGCTCCAGATTTTGCCGCAAGGCATCATAGAGCAGGCAATGCCTTTCCTCGGCATAATCGCGCAAGAATCGCATACGCTTATTGCCAATGTTGCGTTTTGGCTTATTGACAATACGTGCAAAAGACAAATCATCATGGAATGCCAGCAGACGCAAATAAGAAAGTGCATCCTTGATCTCGCTTCGATCGTAAAACTGTACGCCGCTGTACAATGTATAAGGCACGGATTCCTTTTGCAATACCTCTTCCAATACACGCGTAACATAATGCGCGCGATAGAGTACAGCAATTTCCGAAAGTTTCTGCCCCGCCTTGACCATTGTTTGAATCCTGTCCGCAATCCATTCGGCTTCTTCCCGAGAATCCCTGGCATGAAACACCAAAGGTTTAGTACCGGCCGCCTTGATGGGAGACAGATTTTTCTCTACACGGTTCTTATTCTTTGCAATCAGGCTGTTAGCCACGGCAAGAATCTCAGGCGTTGAACGGTAATTCTGCATCATGAAGATCGTCCGCGTACCGGGAAACTTATCCGGAAATTCCAGGAGATACCGCACATTTGCCCCTCGCCAACTGTAGATCGTCTGGTCCGGATCACCTACAAGAAAAAGATTTTTATGGTAGCCATAGAGCACACGCAGTAATTTATACTGGAGCTTATCAATGTCCTGAAATTCATCTACCATGATGTATTCCAAACGCTTCTGCCATTTTGTCCGTATTTCCGGATTTTCCGTGAAAATATGCAGCGTGAATTTAATCAAATCATTATAATCAAGGCCAAAACACTTTTTTTCTTGGTAGAGATAACCATAAAATAAAATATCCTCCAGCTTTTCCGCCTGCAGATATTTCTGCCGCAGAATGTCCAGCGGCATTGCGATCATATCCTCATAGTATTCTGGCTCATCGCGCCCTTTGCGCAGTTCAAACATATCCCGTGCAGCCTTGAACGTCATCTGGCGCAAAGTTATGCCTCGTTCTTCATAAATGAGTGCAAGGATTGCATCGATATCTGCATTATCCAGCACCAGAAAATTCTCCGGATACTGGACAGCATGAGCATCTTCATGCAGTACAGATACACAAAAACTATGGAATGTGCAGATATATCCGGTATCATCATCTCCGGTAAGCTGGCGTATCCGCAGCCGCATTTCATTTGCAGCCTTATTGGTAAACGTCACACAGAGGATGTTTGAAGGCAGCACACCAATCTCTCTGACCAGAAAGGCAAAACGCCGGGAAAGTGCCCTGGTCTTGCCGCTCCCCGCACCAGCCAGTACGCGGATACAGCCCTCCGTAGCAGTAACTGCCGCACGCTGGCTTTCATTCAAGCCGTCCATAAGCTCCAAATCGATCACTCCCGTTCAGACTTACCAGCCGTGATTTCCATTTCCGATTTCGATGCTGCCATGCAGAGTAATCGGGGAAGAAGTATGGCTTGTCTCCTTTTTCGGTACACGCAGACTAAACCAGTAATCCGTATCGGTGAGTTCCATCCGGATGAACTCTGCCTTGTCCTTGATTTTTTTATAGTCTCTGCGCGGAATCTCAGCCGTATACGTTACCGAACCTTTCGCGGGAATGCTCGAAGATGTCAGTGCCTGCGTAAAAGCCATCTGAGCTGACCAGCGATACAGAACATTGCCTTTTGCATCCGAAATAACGAAATCATAGCATTGTCCATCCCGATGGTCAACGACAAATGCAGCATCCCGTTCATTCGTAAGCTTCATTTCCATAGAGAGGCTGCCTTTTTCCTCCATTGCCCGAGCCTCAATCAAAAGACCATCACAATGAATCATTGCATAATTTTCCGAATCACCTGATATAGTTGTCGAAGTTCCGCCCATCGGTATCGCAGCCCCGATTTCTGCCCCAATGCCACTGGCAGAAACCGTGGATAGTGGAACTGCGAACAGCACAGCTGCAGCAGCTAGTGCACGAAATGTACCAAGCTTTATATTACGCATTGCTATCATCCCTTCTAAATTAAACGTAACTCTCAGTTTATCATATTTTCTTCTATCTGAAAACCACTATGAAAGAAAAACCATCTATATCGAAAGTCATCCAGCAGCCTTTGTTGAGAAAGGAGAGAACTGCATCCTTTTTCAGTTAGACGGCAGCTATATATTTATGTTAAAATTGAACAGAGACATCAGAGGGTCTGTTACATCGCAATATCATAATACTCTCTGCTTTTCTTGTTTTCACAAAACTATTATAAAGGATCTAGATTATTTATGAACATCAGCGATATACTAGGCGATTCTCTAAAAAAACAATTGAAGGATTCACTGTCAACCAATGCCGAAACTCCACCAGAAATCGACCCCTTGGAAAAGCAAACAAAAAAATCGCTCAAAGAAAATACTGTTCTTTTCCGCGGAAGCAAGCGCAAAGCACTCCCCCGCAAACTTTTAGCCGCTCTTGGGCCTCTTTATAAAAAATACCAGAAAGCAATCGCTGCTCTGGCCGGAGAAGATGGTTTTGCCGTGCCCATTGATTTCAACTATCAGCTCATACAAAGCAAATTGCCAAACGTCTACATTTGCCGTATGGAAGATGGAAGTGTCCGTCACTATGATAAACACAACACCACGCTGCGTTTAAATCTCTATCACGACTACAAAAAAGAGCAGGACTATTTCCGACTGGCATTGAACTACAGCAACAATCGCAGGCAGCTTGAACCTTACACCAACAATTCCCCACAAACCTTTACCATTGCTGCCAACGAGGAACTGCGCAGTTTCTATCAGCAGTGGAAAGCCTATAAAGCTCAACGTACAGCCCGCAGCAAAAAGCTTGACTACCTTGAACCAGTCTACGATTCCTTCGTCGCTTTTGATTTGGAGCGCACCGGCCGTCTTAAAGGCGAGCCGCCGGAAGCTGACAAAATCATTGAAATCGGTGCTGTCCGGGTTGTAAAGGGAAAAATCACAGACACCTTTGACCAACTGGTCGATCCGCAAAAAGAAATGCTTTACCGCGTAATCAAAATCACCGGTATCAAACCTGGCATGCTGCGCGGCAAGCCGACAGCTGACAAGGCTGTACGCGACTTCCTGGATTTCATCGGCAATGATGTACTCATCGGTCACAGCCTTGATGACAATGATCTGCCGCCAATCCGCCGGGAGGCAAAAAATCTGAACCTGCGCTTTTGCAACAAACATTATGATACCTTTCGCCTCTCCCTGCTCCTGCAGGAAAAGCATGGCTTCGAGCATACTAATCTGGAATACCTCGCCGAAAAACTAAGCATCACACCACAAAGCTTTCATCGGGCCAATGACGATGCCGCTACGACAGCTATGGTTTATTTGAAGCTCAGAGAGCTATACTATGCAAAAGATCCGGCAGAAAAATAAAAGCGATTGAAAACTGTAATCTTTTCCTTTGGCCTGCGTATAACTAAAAAGATAACGGAGGCGGTAACAATGAAAAAAGACGAACCCAAAAAATCAGACAAAGAAATGACCACAACGGACCTTGATAAAGTCACTGGTGGTTTAATCGACCCGAGTTCAATCATTGAAGAGGCAAAAGATTTCGCAAAAAAGTTAAAAAAATAAACAAAACCGAAAGGATACCCTGTTTTATATTGCAGCATTTACGATAGAACATTCCTTCGTAATAAGCTTCTATTTCTTTCTGCAATTTTTCAGCATTCCCAAAAGTATTTTAAAGATCTTGTAATAATTCTCTCTTTCCCGTGTATAAAGAATATATAAAAAGGAGATGTTTAAAATGATTACCAAAGAAAGAATGCTTGAACTCAGGAAACAAGCTGGACTGGATGAAAAGAAATATGCTGAGCTGTTAGCTAAGGAAGAAACTTCGCTTACAGCTGACGAACTTGATATGATTGCTGGCGGAGGTATTTTGGGGGATCATGGCAAGATTAAATTCCTTTGCCGCGACTAATACAGCATCCACAAACTCCCCGGACGAACTGCTTATGTCCTTACGGCTGTCATAGCAGTGTCCTGACGATGACAACACAGATAATGGCGCTTAATTAAACGGCTTGGCTGCCATTTAATTAAGCGCATAATTCTAAGCAGCCTGAAGGCTGCTTATTTGCGAATATCTCCGGTTATTTTCATTTCCAATCCATCCGATTCCACTATTGTCCATAATCTAACCTCCAAATTTTTTGTAATACATCCCCATCTCCAGCGTATAAGATACAAGAAAACAAAAACAAAGGAGATGGGCAAAATGATTTCATTATTCTTAGGACTTCTTTATATCATGAGTTGCTGAATGCCGCGAGAAATATTAAAATAAAAGGAGCGTGTTTAAAATGGCTGATAAGAAAAATGACAAAAAGGTAAACGAAGTTTTGAAAGAACAGGAGCTGGACAAGGTAACTGGCGGGCGTGCTGAAATGCCAGCAAGACCAGAATCAGAAAGTGAGAACAACGTTCCGAATATCCATTGGCAGTCTTATCTAGGAATCTGAATAAAAACCGTCCTTCGGGACGGTTTTTTGTTGCTCATTTTTCCTTCACCCCATGCCAGAACTGCTTTCCGCAATGGTAGCAACAGAGCTTGTACATACGGGTATTGCCTTCATGCAGGATTCCTGCCTCACGTATCATTTTCTCTTCCTTGTCGCCGCAGATCGGGCATATGACTTTGACGGAACGCAATGTGCTCATTTTCTCAGCTCCCTTCGTGCCTTCAGTATCTTCTTGTCCAGGTCTCTCCTTACCGGCATCGCCAGCTTAAACTTCATTCGGCCAGCCTTGAGCTCTCGCATGATATACGCACGCTGGGCTGTAAGCTGGTCTATACCTTTAAATCTTAATAATTGGATAAAAATTAACCCTGTGGCCTTTTGTTTTTTAGGTCACAGGGCTAATTATCATTATAATTTTTTCATTACTTTGAGGAACATTGCATCCCCAAAGTATGGCTTAGTACAACATATTATATGGAAGGAAACTTCGCATATCTATCTTGTCATCGGAACCTTCAATCCTCTAGCGATCAAACACATAGCCAGCTGATTTAAGCTGACCCCTTCTGCTTTTGCACTCATCGCAAGATTCCGATGCAGGCTTTTTGGCAAACGCAGATTGAATTTTCCACTGAAATCATCATCCTGCAACGGCTCTGGAATTTCCAGCTCATCCT
>CAZTAP010000082.1:0-11820 GCA_964611665.1 uncultured Selenomonadaceae bacterium
GCTGGAAGTACTGAAAATCAAGGATTCTTGGATATTTTTCGTTGTAGCAACGCAACGCACTCGACGTGACTCGTATTCGGGAACATATCCACCGGCTGAACTTCTCTGGCATGATAGCCCAGTCCATCCAGTATCGCAATGTCCCTGGCCAGGGAAGCGGGGTTGCAGGATACGTAGACAATGCGTTTTGGTTTCATGTTGGCGAAGGTTTCCAGGACGGTCGGCGTACAGCCTGCTCTTGGCGGGTCAACGACTACGACGTCGGCACGGATGCCCTGCTTGTAGAGCCTTGGCATGACGACGGTCGCATCTCCAACGATGAATTCTGCGTTCTTCACATGATTGTCCCGGGCATTTTTCTCTGCATCGAGAATGGCTGGTTTGACGATTTCAATGCCATAGACCCTGCGCGCTTTCTGGGCGAGGAACAGGGTGATGGTACCTGTACCGCAATAGGCGTCAATGACCGTCTCCCGGCCTGTGAGGTTCGCATATTCCAGCGCTTTGCCGTAGAGCACCTCTGCCTGATCCGTATTGACCTGGAAGAAGGAACGCGGTGAGATATGGAAGGTCAGGCTGCCCAGACTGTCAAGAATGGTCGGCTTGCCCCAGAGCAGTTTGGTGTCACGGCCCATGATGACATTGTTGCGATAGGTCTGCACATTCTGCTGTACGCTCACGAGCTTTGGCAGGCGTTCGCGCAGCATGCGCACAATGTCCTTGCTGCGCTGCAGGTCCTTGACGGCCGTGACGAGCACGACCATGCATTCGCCGTTTTTGCCGACGCGGCCGATGACGTGGCGCAGGATGCCGGTATGACGGTCTTCGTTATAGACCGGAATGCCCAGCTTATCCACGATTTCCCGCATGGCATTGACGATATCATTGTTGAACTCCTTCTGAATATAGCAGTTCTCCGTATCGATGATATCATGCGAACCCTGAGCGAAGCAGCCGATGATGGTCTTTCCTTTGCTGCGGCCGACAGGGAACTGCATCTTGTTGCGGTAGTTCCATGGTGCTTCGGCCCCCAGCGTCGCATGCACGGGTACGTCCGGCTGTTTGCCAATACGCGTGACAGCATCGATGACCTGCTGACGCTTGATTCTAAGCTGCGCCTCATAGTTGAGATGCTGCAGCTGACAGCCGCCGCAGCGGTCATAGATGGCACACTTCGGCGCGATGCGGTCTGCGCTTTTACGCAAGATCTGCAGTGCTCTGCCTTTCGCATAGCTTTTTTTGACTTCTTCGATGAGAACCTCAGCCTTTTCGCCTGGCAATGTATACGGTACGAATACCGTAAAGTCCTTGAAACGGCCTACGCCCTCTGCGCTGCTGCCAAGGCTGTTGATTTCTATTTCGTATTTCTTGCCCTTTTGGACAGGGATTTCATTTTTCATTTTTCCTCTTTCTTCATGCATTGATGAATTCTACTTTTTCCAAAAGCTCAGCCGGACGCTCCAGCAGGACCTTCGCGCCATTTTCCAGAAGCTCATCCTTGCCGCGGAAGCCCCAGAGCACGCCAACCGGCAGGAAGCCTGCATTGACTGCAGTCTGCATATCCACGGAGCTGTCACCAAGGTAGGCGGTCTCCTCCGGCCTGACACCGAGCTTTGCTGCAATTTCCAGAGCCGTGGTCGGGTCCGGCTTTCTTGGATAGCCCTTGCGGTCGCCAACGACCTCCCGGAAAATCCCCGGCTTGAACAAAATCTTGACAATCATATCCGCTGCTTCCATATGCTTATTCGTACAGACAGCCAGCGGAATCTTTTTTTCCTGCAGGTTATTCAGCATCTCGATGATACCTTTATAGGAGCGCGTCTTTTCCAGGATGCGTCCTTCATAGATTCCTTTATATTTAGCCAGCGCCTGATCCACGAAGCCGGCAGCGGCAGCCTTCTCCGGCGGCAGGCTGCGCTCGATGAGCCTGCGCGAGCCATTGCCCACAAAATAACGGTATTCCTCCAGCGTGTGCTGTGGAAAATCATAACTGCTGAGCATAAGGTTCACACTGTCGGCCAGATCTTCCAGGGAATTAATCAATGTTCCATCTAAATCAAAAATAACTGCTTTATACTGCATGCTTCGTTCACCCTTCTATCCTTAATAATCTGTACTATTATTCGCGCTGAAAGGGGAAATTCCCTGCAAACTCTGCCAAAGAAATCCAATCCCGCAGAAACTAAAGAAGAGAATGCTGCTTTGTGCAGCATTCTCCTTGTACTATCTGCAGAACTTATGCATCGAGCTTGGCCTTCAAGAGCTCGTTGACCATCTTCGGGTTTGCTTTGCCCTTGCTCTGTTTCATGACCTGACCGACCAGTGCGCCGATTGCCTTGGCGTTGCCGCCCTTATAGTCATCGACAGCCTTCTGGTTCACTGCGAGCACCTTATCGACAATGGCTTCGATTGCCTTGGTATCCGTAATCTGGACAAGGCCCTTGTCCTTGACGATTTTCGCCGGTGCATCCGGCGAAGTCCACATTTCAGCAAAGACCTTCTTCGCAATCTTGGAGGAAATCGTCCCCTTGCTGATAAGCGCAATCATCTCACCCAGACGCTTTGCGTCTACCGGAGATTCCTCAATGGTCTTGTTCTCTGCATTGAGGTTCTTGGAAAGGTCGCCCATGATCCAGTTCGCAGCGAGCTTTGCATCTGCACCGTCTGCGATGACTGCATCGAAGTATTCTGCCATCTGGCGCGAGCTCGTGATGATGCCTGCATCATAGTCCGAAAGCCCGTATTCGCTTTCCAGACGTGCACGTCGTGCATCCGGCAGCTCAGGCAGTCCCTTGCGGTAGGCCTCGATCTCTTCTTCTGTCGTAACGATTGGCGGCAGATCCGGCTCAGGCATATAACGATAATCATGTGCCTCTTCCTTGGAACGCATGGACAGCGTAATGCCGCGATCCGGGTCCCAGGTGCGGGTCTCCTGCACGATATGGCCGCCATCCTCAAGGATTTCTGTCTGGCGCTCGATTTCGTAGTCAATGACATCGACAACAGCCTTGAACGAGTTGATGTTCTTCATTTCCGCACGCGTACCAAGCTCTTTCGTACCAACCGGACGAAGGGAGACGTTGATATCCGCACGCAGATTGCCCTGCTCCATGCGGCAGTTGGAAACATCGATATACTCCAGGATGGATTTGACCTTCTCCATATAGGCTCTTGCTTCCTCAGCCGAGGAAAGATCCGGCTCAGAGACGATCTCCAGAAGCGGCACGCCGGTACGGTTGTAGTCGACATTGGACGTCGAAGAATCCTTGATGGTATTGCCGGAATGTACGAGCTTGCCGGCATCCTCCTCCATATGGATACGCGTGAGACGGATGCGTTTTTTCTCGCCTTCGACATCGATATCGACATAGCCATGTTCAGCGATTGGCAGATCGAACTGTGAGGTCTGGAAGTTTTTCGGCAAATCCGGATAATAATAATTCTTGCGGTCGAATTTGCTGTACTGGTTGATCGTACAGTTCGTTGCCAGACCTGCCTTGATGGCAAACTCCACGACACGCTTGTTCACGACCGGCAGTACGCCAGGAAGACCAAGGCATACCGGGCATACATGTGTATTCTGATCTGCGCCGAAGCTCGTTGCACAGCCGCAGAAAATCTTTGTATTCGTTTTTAATTCACTATGGATTTCAAGACCAATGACTGCTTCGTAGTTCATGCTTTTTTACCCCCAAGCTCCGCCATTTCCTTATGGAAGGACTGGCTCTGTTCATATGTGTAGGCAGCACGCAGGACAGTTTCCTCATCGAGTGCCTTACCAATGATCTGCAGACCGATTGGCATATGATGGTTGCTGTAGCCGCACGGGATGGAAATTCCCGGCAGGCCCGCGAGATTGAGCGGTACCGTGCAGACATCCTGCAGATACATCTTCAGAGGGTCACTGATCATCTCACCGATCTTGAACGCAGGCGTCGGTGCCGTCGGTGCCACGATGACATCGACCTTTTCAAAAGCCCTGGCATAATCCTGCTGGATAAGCGTGCGGACCTTCAGTGCCTTGAGGTAATACGCATCATAATACCCAGCACTCAGGGCATAGTTGCCGATCATGATGCGGCGCTTGACTTCTTCGCCGAACTTTTCGCTGCGCGTTTTCGTCATCATTTCCACGATATCCGCTGCACCCTCGACACGTTCGCCATAGCTTACGCCATCGTAACGTTCAAGATTCGTTGCAGCCTCTGCCGGAGCAATGAGGTAATAGGTGGAAATCGCATATTCCGTGTTCGGCAGGGAGATATCGACAATCTCTGCGCCCATTGCCCTGAACTGCTCGATAGCAGCACGGATTGCCTTCTCAACGTCTGCATCCATGCCCTTCACGAAATATTCTTTTGGCAGACCGATTCTGAGTCCTTTGACATCCTGCACGAGAGCCTTCGTGAAGTCCGGAACCTCCGCCTTGCTCGAGGTCGAGTCCATCTCATCATGGCCCGCAATGATATTCAGGAGATTCGCACAGTCTGTGACATCGCGCGCGATTGGCCCGATCTGATCCAGTGACGAAGCATAGGCAACAAGGCCGAACCGCGATACACGGCCATAGGTCGGCTTCATTCCGACAACGCCGCAGAAGGAAGCCGGCTGACGGATAGATCCGCCCGTATCAGAGCCGAGTGCCCAGATTGCCGTACCGGCTGCAACGGCTGCTGCACTGCCGCCCGAGCTGCCGCCCGGCACGCAGTCCGTATTCCATGGATTGTGCGTCGGATAATACGCAGAGTTCTCCGTCGAGCCGCCCATGGCAAACTCATCCATGTTGACCTTGCCCAGAACAACCGGGTTCTCTGCATTGACCTTCTGCATGACGGTCGCATCGTACGGCGGTACGAAATGCTCCAGGATCTTTGAAGCGCAGGTGGTTTTTACGCCCTTCGTACAAATATTATCCTTGATTGCTCCCGGAATACCTTCAAGGAAGGAAATCTTCTCACCCCGGGCAATTTTCTCGTCAGCAAGAGCAGCCTGCTGCAGGGCAGCCTCTCTTGTCAGTGTCAGATAAGCCTTGACGTCACCGTCAACCTCATCGATCCGGCTGAGCACATCCTTCGTGAGCTCTACCGACGTGATTTCTTTATTTACAAGCATGTCATGCAGGACATGTGCTGGTTTATCATATAATCTCACAAAATTTTCCTCCCTAGGTTTAGTCTTCGAGGATCTTCGGTACTTTGAAGTAGCCATCTTCCTTGAGCGGTGCATTTGATAAAGCTGCCTCACGGTCGAGCGAAGGCTTTACAACATCCTCGCGGAAAACGTTCTGCATCGGCAAAGCATACGTTGTCGGCTTTACCCCATCCGTCGAAACGGTGCTGAGGTTGTCCACATAAGCCAGAAATGCATCCAGCTGGCCCATATACTGCTCTTCCTTATCCTCCGGAATCGAAAGCCGGGACAAAACTGCTACATTTTCCATATCCTGTTTCGTAACTTTCATGTTCTCACCATCCAATTGCAATATTAAACCTGCCAGGATTGCCTCCCGGCAGAATTCGTCGTACAAACACAAATTTAATTATACCACATTCCCGCAGTATAATTCTACGGGCAGGGCCTAAGATTCTCTGTATTCCTATGCCACAGAATACCGCACACACTCACATTGTCGTAATCGGATCGATATCGATGAGCACATCCGCGCGCAGCTGCAGCCCCTGTGCACGCAGGAAGGCCTGTACCTGCGGCAGCTCTCCGCTCTTGATGAGCACACAATACCGGTAGATATTGCGGAATTTCGCAATGATGGCCGGTGCCGGTCCGATGAGCTGCTGCCTCGCATCGCTGGCGAAGGCTGCACTGAAGGCGTCCCGCAGCTTTTTGGCTTCGAGCAGGGCCTTTTCCTCCTGCTCATTCTGGAACGTGAGCTTCACGAGACGGCTGAACGGCGGATAAAAAAGCTGCTGGCGCAGCCTGATTTCCTGCTCATAAAAGCCATGATAGTCCTGGCGGATTCCCGTCTCCACGGCATAGTGCTCCGGATTATAGCTCTGCACGACCACGCGCCCCTTTACCCGTCCTCGTCCCGCACGGCCGGCAGTCTGCGTAATGAGCATGAAGCAGCGCTCCGCCGCACGGAAATCCGGCATGTTGAGACTGGAATCCGCACTGATGATGCCAACCGCCGTAACGTTTGGAATATCATGTCCCTTGGCTACCATCTGCGTGCCGAGCAAAATATCATAGTCCCCGCGCTTGAACGCAGCGAGTATTTCCTGATGCGCAAATTTCGTATTCGTCGTATCCCGGTCCATGCGGATCACGCGCGCCGAAGGCACGACCTCGCGCAGTTCCTGTTCGAGCTTTTCTGTTCCCGAGCCAAAATACTTGATATAGCGGCTGCCGCACTTTGGGCAGATATCCGGGACTTCCTCCCTCACATCACAATGATGGCAGGCCAGCGTACCATTCTTGTGATACACGAGCGGCATCCCGCAAAACCGGCATTTGATGACCTCCCCGCAGGAACGGCACATGACGAACGTTGAAAACCCACGACGATTCAGCATGAGGATGAGCTGCTGCTTCTGCGCAATGGTTTCCTCGATAAGCGTACGCAGCGCATACGACATGATCTTACGGTTCCCGAGCTTCATCTCCTGGCGCATATCCACGCAGCGCACTTCCGGCAAAGGCATTTCCCCGATACGCTTTTTCATGGTAAGCAGCGTAAGCTCGCCCTGCTGCGCACGGTAAAAGGTTTCCAAAGAAGGCGTTGCACTGCCCAGGATAAAGACCGCCTGATGGATGCGCGCAAGCTCCTCGGCCACGGGGCGTGCATGGTAGCGCGGCGACTCGTCCTGCTTATAGGACATATCCTGCTCCTCGTCGAGGATGATGAGGCCGATGTCCTCCGCCGGCGTAAAGAGCGCCGAACGGGCACCGATGATGATGCCCGCCTCCCCGCGGCGGATACGCAGGATAGCATCGTTGCGTTCATGGATGGAAAGACGGCTGTGCATGACCATGATGTCCTGAGCAAAATATGCCTTAAAGGAGCGCACAAGCTGGCCCGTGAGCGCGATTTCCGGCACAAGCACGATGACCTTGCGGCCTGCCTCGCGTACCTTGCGGGCTGCCTCGATATAGACCTGCGTCTTGCCGCTGCCCGTCACGCCATGCAGCAGAAAGCCATGGCTTTTCTGCTGCCCGATCCAGGGACAGATTGCCTGCAGGGCAGTCTGCTGCTCTGCGGTGAGCTCGATTTCCCTGCGTCCGGCCGTCATACCCTCATAGCTGTCGCGCAGCACGCGCCTCTGCCTGAGCTCGATCAGTCCTTCGGCCTCGACCGCATGAAGGACAGCAAGCGAAACCTTCGCCGCCTTCAGTTCGGGCAGACTCTGCTGCGGTTTCTGCTGCAAAAGCCGCAGCAGCTTTTGCTGAGCCGGCCTGCGTTTGTAAGCCTCAAGCACAGCCTCATCGATTGGCTGCAGCAGCACAGCATATTTCTCATAGATTGCCGAGTCGCGTTTCTTTGCCGCATAGTCCTTGCAGATGACCTTATATTGCAGAAGCTTCGCCAAAAGCTCCTCCAGGCCCTCCGCATACTCCGGCAATGCCTTGCGGAGCGCAGGCTTGCCCGTCGGCCCTTCATGCAGCAGAAACGCATAGAGATCTGCATAGCTTTTGATCTGCAGCAGCATATGTTCATGTGCCTCCTCAACCGCTGCATACTGCACTTCGATGCGCAGCCCGCTCTTGCCGGGCATAAAGAGCCGCATGGTTTCCGCGAGCGAGCAGAGATAAAAGTCGGACATCCAGCGCGCTGCCGTAATCATCTGCGGAGAAAACCATGCCTCCTCATCCACGGCGGCCAGAATATCCTTGAGCTTCATCCCGCCCTGCTCCTGCTCTGCGGCCGACAGGATAAATCCCTCGACCTTGCGCCCGCCAAAAGGCACAAAAACGCGCCAGCCGGCTTCCACAAAGGAGAGCTCGTCCGGCACATGATAGCTGTAGGCCTTCGCTATGCTTTTTACCGGCAGATTCACAAATACATTTGCGATTCGCAATGCTTCTACACCAACTTTTCAAGGAATCCGTGATTCCCAAAGATATACCTTCAATAAAGGATGTACTTCCAATTATACAAAGCAAAACGGGCAGCCGCAAGGCCGCCCGTCAGAAATATTCTCTTCCCCTGTACCAGATTACGCAGTTTGTCTTTTCCCACAACCGATAGCACAAACAGCCGCGGTAAACATTGCCGGAATCCCATAGACGGACCAGCCGCCAAGGATACCAGCCACCAGGCCGCCAACACTCTGATCATGCATGATCATCGATCCTGCCGTCCAGGCCAGGATACCCGCACCAATATAAATCAACGCCGGCCAGCGGTCCATAGCCCTGCCGATGAGCTGGCTGCCGCCAACCACGATTGGCACACTGATGACCAGTCCGGCACAGACAAGCAAAAAGCTACCATGCGAAGCACCTGCAATGGCCAGTACGTTATCAATTCCCATCGCAGCATCTGCTACAATGATCGTCCGGACTGCACCCCAGAAGCTGTCCGAAGCCTCGATGTGTTCCCCTTCTCCTGACGGCACCAGCAGTTTCACCGCGATTGGCAGCAATACGAGACCGCCGATTGCCTGCAGATAGGGCACGGTCAGCAGCCATACCGCAGCAAAGGTCATAACCATACGGATGATAACCGCTCCAGCCGTACCGATCCAGATGACCCTGCGGCGCAGCGCATCCGGCAGCCGGCGCGAGGCCATCGCAATGACAACCGCATTGTCTCCGGCCAGCACAAGATCAAGAATAATGATTGAACCTAACGCCGCCAAAAATTGAAGTGATAAAATTTCCATGTCCATTCTCCTTCGTCCTGCCCTGTCCAGCACAGCAGGTTTTTCATCTCTTTTCTGCAAGATCTTCAGGATAAACAAAAAGAGACTTCCAGTGCAATGTCTCCATCACACCGAAAGTCTCACCTGTTGAACACTGATTCAACGCTGCTGCCAGTCCCAAAGGACATGCTTGTTGACAACAGCCTGGAGGTTACTCCCCTTCAGATATCTTGTAATGCTATTATAACAGAGGACCAAAATCCCTGTCAAGCTAATCCAAAATATACAGCTCTAAATTCTTCCGGCCAAACTGCAGTGCCTCTTCATGCGTATCAAAGGCTACATCAATGGTATTGCCATGGATTCCCCAGCCAATATCATCTGCCACCGCTTCCCCATAGCCCGGAATAAAAACGCGTGTCCCAAGTGGGATAAAAGACGGATCTACGGCAATGATGCCGCGATGCAGCAAAGAGCCATTTGCTGTACGGTTGGAATTTCCCGGATCCTGTGCACTATATGCCGTAGCCGATACGGACAAAACGCGTTCCCCGCCCCGGCTAGGGGTCTCCTCACCCCTGCTCAGCCTTGCATAGGTTTCCGCTCCACAGACACCATCAACCATAATGCCGCAGGCCTGTTGGAACTTCCGGATGGCAGCTACCGTCATGTTGCCGCAGATTCCATCGGCATCACCCTCGAGGTAGCCCTGATCGATCAGCAGAACCTGTACCTGCCGGACATTCTCGCCATGCATCCCCGCCTTGACAAGAAAACCATTGGCAAATACCGTCGTGCAAAAGCATAAGCCCAAAACCATGACCACCGTGGAAAAAATACTTCGCCTGTTCAATAAACGCCACCTCGCATCCATAGTTAAAAGATTCGCACAACGCTTTTATTATACTGCATAAACAGTTTTGCGTCAAAAGTGTGACAAATGAAAAAACAATTACAGAGCTGCCGCATGATAACCTTCCCACACGAAGCAGCTCTTCCATCGTTCCATTATTCTTTTTCAAGGAATTTACGATCTGCTGCCGAAAGTTCTGCTTTTGCCAGCAAATCCGGCCGGTTCTGCCTCGTCACCAGCAAAGCCTGCTGGCGCCGCCAGGCACGAATCTTCGCATGATCTCCGGAAAACAGGATTTCCGGCACCTGCATATCCTCATATTCGCGCGGACGTGTATACTGTGGAAACTCCAGCAGTCCATCATAAAAAGAATCCGTTGGTGCGGACTCCGCTGAGCCAAGAACCCCTGGCAGCATACGCGATACCGCGTCCGTGATCACCATAGCAGGCAGTTCCCCGCCCGTGAGCACATAGTCGCCGATGGAGATCGCCTCATCCGCCAGATATTTGGTGATGCGTGCATCGAACCCCTCATAATGGCCGCAAATAAAGATGAGCTGCTCATAGCCGGCAAGTTCCTTAGCCTTGGCCTGAGAAAAGGTCTGGCCGCTCGGACACATCAGCAGAACGCGCCGGTTCCCGATGGGTACGTTTTCCGTGATCGAGCGTACAGCCCGAAACATCGGTTCCGGCTTCAAAACCATACCGCTGCCGCCGCCAAAAGGTGAATCATCCACCTGCTTATGCTTGTCATAGGCAAAATCCCGCGGATTCGTAAAATGAATATCCAGAATCCCCTTTTCAACCGCACGTTTCGTAATGCTGTCACCAAAGGGACCGGCAAACATCTCCGGAAAAAGCGAAACCATATCGATACGCATTCAGCCCATCTCCTCCGGAAGCTCCACGAACATACGGCCTTCCGCAAGATTGATTTCCTTGACGACCGTCTTCAAAGCCGGAATCAGCACCTGCTTCGCTTCGCCCTTCTTCGATGCAACATAGACATCATTGCTGCCCGTTTTCAGTACATCGGTAATGGTCCCGAGAGAAAGGCCCTGTTCGTCAAAGACTTCAAGCCCGATGATATCGAACGTATAATACTCGCCCTCTGCGAGAGGAACCGCTTCCGAACGATCGACAGAAAGCAGTCTGCCCGTCAGGCGCATGACGTCTTCGCGGGTCGGATACTCCCTGAGCTTCAGCAGAACGAACTGCTTATGATATTTGACCTGTTCGATATGCAAAAGCTCATCGCCGACATAGACCTCCTGCATAGCCGCAAAACGCTCCGGAAAATCCGTGAGCGGCAGTACGCGCAAATCTCCTGCAATGCCCTGCGGTGCACCGGCCTTGCCGATAATGATTCTGTTTTTAGCTGCGGATTGCGACAACTTTATCATCCTCAACAAGCACTTCAACATTCATGACTTCGCGCATGTTATCGCCGACCTTGATCTCTGCGTTGCGCTCAAGCGTTCCCTGAATAATCTCTGCACCGATTGCAAGCTTTTTCGTCTCAGCAACCTTTGCTTCAGCCTGAGCCTTGAAATCCAGGCGTTTCTGACGCTCCATGGCAAACTGCTCATGGATTGCCTGTACACGCTGCAGATCCTGCTGTGCCTGCTCTGCAACAACACGCTTCTCCTGAATGTCCATCTGCTGAAGTTCCAGATCTACATTCTTGAGGTTATTATCGAGATCCTCCAGGATACGAGCCTTCAATTTTTCTGTCAGTTTTGCCTTGATTGTTACTGGAATTTTAACCGAAATGCTGTCCATGGTTTTTCCTCTTTTCTCATACTAAAATTCTACGATATAAAGAAACAGCGGCAAGAATCCCTTGCAAAAAGGAATATTGCCGCGGTTTTCAAATAATCTCAACAGTGACTTTTTTGTTTTCGCGGGTAGCTGCTGCCTTGACAACCGTACGCATCGCTTTCGCAATACGTCCCTGCTTGCCAATAACCTTACCCATATCATCCGAAGCAACATGAAGCTCAAACACGGTCGTGCGGTCTTCCTGCTTTTCGTCGACAACGACGTCTTCCGGATGATCCACTAATGATTTGGCGATTATCTCAACAATCTCTTTCATGCTGATGCCTCTTTCTTAGTTCTTCGCGCGTTTTGCTTCATCAAACTTAG
>CAZTAP010000083.1:0-11601 GCA_964611665.1 uncultured Selenomonadaceae bacterium
GCAAAAAAATTGTTCCCGCCAATTGCCCGGCCGTAAATTTTCTTAGCACGCAGCTTCCCGACAAACTGTAATTTACAGAAAAGGAGGAAACAAAAATGACAAAAGATAAGATGCTGCTTAATGAGACAGAACTGGATCAGGTTGCAGGCGGACAAACGTATCAGTATTATCCTGTGGTCACCAAATTTGGTGTTAAAGGATATATGTTCGTTCTGGATAATTGGAGCGTAACGAAAACAGGAGACATGACTACGGTGGAGGGCAATCCTGGTCGCCTGTTTGTCGTTGAAAATAAGCTTGCCTTGCGATTGAAAACATTGTCTGAACGGGGAGATACCGCTCAATTGGTTGATCCACCAAAGGATTGACGAACATCGGCAGACGACTGTTCACAGAACAAGGTCAGAAATGGGGGGATTTCTTATGGAGAGAAACTATTCGGTTATCCTTTTTTCTATACTTCTGGGCATCTTTCTGCTGCTGAACAGTGCTGGTGCAGAAGCAGGCATTCCACCAGCGAATACACAGGGCACGGACCGGATGTGGCTGGATGTCCCTTATGCATCAGAATCAGCTTCACAAAAAATGGATATCTATTTACCAAAGGAAGGCCAGGGACCATTTCCTGTCATTCTCGCAATCCATGGCGGGGGCTTTTGCTCCGGGGATAAGGGAACAATGGAGGTAGACGGCGAGCTGACCGGATTGAATCGCGGCTATGCCGTCGTCTCAATCAATTACCGTCTGAGCAGCGAAGCCGTTTTTCCAGCAGCTTTGTTTGACGTCAAGGCTGCACTGAGATTCCTGCGGGCACATGCTGCGGAATATCAGATTGACCGCAGACATATTGCGGTATGGGGAGATTCCGCCGGGGCGAATCTTGCAGCACTGGCTGGGACAACCGCAGGACATCCGGAGCTGGAGGATCTGACACAGGGCAATGCGGCGGAGAGCTCTGCTGTGAATGCTGTAGTGGCCTGGTTTCCCCCAGTCAACTATCTGACGGAAGATGCTCAGTTCCGGGCGAAAGGCATTACGCCATATTTCTGGACAGATCTGCCGGATTCCAATATCGCGAAATACGTGGGAGCGCCTATTCAGGAAATTTCCGGCCTCATGCGGTTTACGAATCCGGAAAACTTTATTACTAAGGATACGGTACCATTTTTTATCGAAAATGGTGCGAAGGACACCGTTGTTCCGCCGGAACAGGGCCGGGACTTTGCTGCCAGACTAAAGTCGGCAATCGGTGCGGAAAAGGTCACGTATATCCAGCTGCCAGAGGCAGAGCATCGTGTTGCGCATTTTATGGGAACAGATAATCTCGACAAAGTCTTTGCTTTTTTGGATAAATATTTAAAAAATCCTTGATTCTATGGCAGAAAATCAGTATCCGTGTACCTGAACGCTATTGAATCCAAAATATGATTGCGGACTGCAGACAACTCGACAGACCGCTCCCTTAGAGCATATTGCCGAAGGAATAAAATTTTTTTGTTTTTTTGTGGCGATTGTATTTTTTAACGTTACGCGAAACCTATTGATCTGATAAAATTAAACCATTTATCACGATTATGCTTGATTGCTGTGCCCGGGAAAAGTTTTTCCTTTTCGGGCAATCGATGGACAAAAATTATCATGGGGGCGCGTATATGAAGGGTAAATTAGTGTTTAAGGATGAGGCACTGACCTATGCAAGGAACCTGGTGCATAGCTTTTATGAAAAATCGAACTCTGTTGAGGAGATATTGCGTATTGCCAGAGAAGAGGATTTTTTCTGGATTGGCTCAATGGAGCAGGAATATTTTGTTGGACGGGATAAGGCATTGGAATATTTTGCTGCACAGCGTGCGCGTGAGGATGTACCGGAGATTCGTATTGGCGAAGAACAGTATTGGGCGAACATGCTGACCAATAAAAGCTGTGTCGTGCTTTGCCGCTATGAACTGTTCGTTGCGCCTGAGTCCGGCATGGTGGCTTCCGAAGTACAGCGCAGCAGCATGTCGTTTGCATGGGATACGGGCAATCTCGAGCTATGCAGCATTCATACCTCGAATCCCTGGGCAGCAGTAAAAGAAGGGGAAAGATTCGCCGAAACGGTAGGCCGTGCAAACTATGCTTATGTGCATGAGCTGCTTGCGGAGGCTATGTTTGCAGATGACATTGAACTTACCAATCGCCAGAAGACCCTGCTGGTGCTGCTTGCCAAGGGAGAGAAATATAAGGATATGGCTGAGATCATGGGGGTCACGAATCGTACCGTTCAATATCTGATCGACCAGCTGATTGTGAAGTTCCGGGTGAGGAACCGTGCGCAGCTTCTTGCCCGGGTGTTTCTGCACAAAGGCGCGCTGAAAAGTGCAGGGATTGAAGATATCATTTGGAAGAATAAATCCGTGTAGCTGCGCAGGAAACTGACTCTTGAAAAAAACTGCAGATGAGATTAAAATAAAACCATGTGTGATTGTGGTTGATTTTCAGGAAACAGGAGATTTTATGAAACAGGTTTTTTCAAGACTTATGGACTGGCAGAGATTTTATACGCTGATGAAGAGAGGACTGAAGGTATTTTTATTCTACCTGACAGTCCTTTCGTTGTTTCGCTTTGTGTTCATCCTCTGGATGCACGACTATATGAGTGACGCGGTGGGGGCGAGTGATGTTCTGATGGCTCTTTGGCGCGGCCTTCGAATCAGCTGCCAGAGTGCGGGTATCCTCATGCTGGTTTCTCTTGTGCCGGCCTGGCTGTGCAATGTTCTGCGGCCGGGGCTGGAGAGCCGCGTGCAGACGGTCGTCCATATGTTCACGATGGTGGTCGTTTCCGTGCTTTTTGTGGCACGCTTTCCGTACTACCGCCAGTTCCATTCCGGCTTCAATCAGCTCATGTTCAATGCGGCAAATGATGATGTGTATGCGCTTTTGATTTCTTTGATCAAGGAGTTCTATCTGCCGGTGCGCCTGGCCGGTGCGTTCGTGCTGGCCTATGTGCTGTATCGTGCATTGCAGTGGCTGCTGGCTAAGGATATCGTGCCGTCTTTGCCGCAGCTGCCAAAGATCGGGAAATGGCTTTACCGGGCAGCATTCCTCTGGGGACTCTATATTCTTTCGCTTCTGGTGACGTTTGGCGGCAGCCTGAACTGGCAGACAGCAGTTGACTGGGAGAATGCCGGCGTGACGAAGGATAATTTCCTCAATGAAGCAATCCTGGATGATCTGCAGGCCGTTTATCGCGGCTATACGATGAATGGGCGCCTGGAGGCCTGCAACGGACTGAACTTCACGACAGACCAGATCCGTGAGCTTACGGCAAATCTCACGGGCAAGCCGGCGGTATCGGATGATCTGGATACGTATCTTACGCGCTCGGCACAGGGCGCACAGATTGCCAGGCCGCAGCAGGTTTTTGTGATCATCTCGGAAAGCTATGCGAACTGGCCGCTGCTGGACAAGTACAAGGATCTGCATATTGCAGATGAGATGCGCGCACTCATTGCAGAGGACGATACGGACTATTGCCGTTCCTTCCTCCCGAACGGGGCAAGCACGGTGTCAGCGGTGACGGGCGTCGTGACGGGTTTTGCTGATGCGAATCTCTATCTGACGACAATGCCGGAGGCTTTTGCTGAGCCATATCCGACCGCGAGCGCACCGCAGCTGAAACGGCTGGGCTATACGACGAACTTCTGGTATGCGGGGCCGGCGACCTGGGAACGCATCGGTGCGTTCACGAAGGCACAGGGCTATGATCATTTCTACAGCCGCGGTGATTTCGGCGATGTGCCGGGCAGTGTCTGGGGCTGTGATGATGAATACCTGTATGAGAAGGTGCTTGATGGGGTGCCGGCCGGCCAGCCGAGCTTCAATGTGATTCTCAATGTCTCGAATCATTCGCCGTATACGGTTGATGTCGTAAGCAAGGGATTTGACGCGGAAAAGGTGAAGGCGGCTTTGCCGCCGGAAGTGCGCGAGGATCAGGACCTTCTGCGGGAACTTGGCCATTACTGGTATGCGACGCAGGAGACGACAAAATTCGTGAAGGCTATCAAGGAAAAATATCCGGACAGTCTCATCGTCATCGTGGGCGACCATGCTGACCGTTATAATATCGATAAGACGCCCTCCATGTATGAGCGCTATGGCATTCCGTTCATCGTGACGGGCAAGGGCGTGCACAAGGGAATCCTGCTGCCGGATGCAGCGGGCAGCCAGATCGATATCGTACCGACGATCCTGGAGATGATTGCGCCGCAGGGTTTTTCGTATGAGGCGCTGGGGAGCAGCCTGACGCGCACGAATCGTCAGGGTGTGAACTATGGCTTCTGGATCACGCATGATAATATCGGCAAGGCCGATGTCGTGCCAATCGAGCCGGAAAGCATCGATGGCAGCAATACGCCTGTCGATGAGCCGAAGCTGCAGAACTATATCGATGCGATCCGCAGCGTATCCTGGTGGCGCGCGAAATACGGACCGGTGCTCGATGAGACGAAGCTCGAAGGACGGGAATAAGATGGAGGGAAACGGTTGGATATCAATGACTTGAAGGCCTGCAAGCTGTGTCCGCGCCATTGCGGGGCAGACCGGCTGCATGGGAAATTCGGTTTTTGCGGGGCAGGGCGCAAAGCGCGTGTGGCGCTTGTTTCTTTGCATCTTTGGGAGGAGCCCTGTCTTGTCGGGGAAAAGGGAGCTGGTACGGTGTTCTTTTCGTACTGCAGCCTGCAGTGCTGTTTCTGCCAGAACCATGAGATCAGCCATGGCGGGCAGGGTATCGAGGTCACGGATGAGCGTCTGGCGGAGATCTTTCTTGAGCAGCAGCAGCGCGGCGCTGCTACACTGGATCTTGTGACCCCTACGCATTATGTGCCGCAGATCCTGCATGCGCTGGAGCTTGCGAGAGAGCAGGGTTTTTGCCTGCCGGTGGTCTATAATTCCAATGCATATGAGACGGTGGAGACCATTGAGGCGCTGCGCGGCAGCGTGGATATCTTCCTGCCGGACCTCAAATATCTGGAAGAGCAGGGAGCAAGGGAATATTCAGGTGCACCGGATTATTTTGCAGCAGCTTCTGCTGCGATTGCGAAAATGGTGGAGCTTGCGGGGACACCTGTTTTTGATGCGGCGGGCCGCATGAAAAGCGGCGTACTGGTGCGTCACCTTGTGCTGCCGGGACATCGCAGGGAAAGCATGCGCATTCTGGACTGGCTCTGGGAGCAGTTTGGCAGCCGGATCTATATCAGTCTGATGAATCAGTATACGCCGATGTACAAGGCGTCTGAACATAAAGAAATCAACCGCCGTCTGACGACCTTCGAATATGAATCCGTGACGGATCATGCGCTGGAGCTTGGCATTGAGCAGTGCTATATTCAGGAAGGAAAAACAGCTTCGGAGAAATTCGTGCCCTGTTTTGATGGCAGCGGGGTTGAGAAGAAAAAGCAGTGAGAGGAATTTCACTGCTTTTCTTTTTCCCTATTTTGCTTTAAAATAGAAAAAGAAAGAATTTTCAAACGCAAAAGGATACGACAACGCAGCAGTTGGAAATGCTGTACCAGAGGAAGAGGGGATAGTTATGTCGATCTCAGCGGCATTTGTTGTACCGCATCCGCCGATTATCCTGCCGGAAATCGGTCAGGGCGAGCAGGAAAAGATACAGGCAACCATTGATGCCTATCGGGAGGCCATGTGTGAGGCGGCGGAGCTCCGACCGGATACGGTGGTGCTTACCAGTCCGCATGCGCTCATGTACGCAGATTATTTCCATATCTCGCCGGGCGAAAAGGCCGAAGGAGATTTTGGCACGTTCGGGCATCCTGAGGTCAGGGTCGAGGCGGAATATGATACGGAATATGTTGCCGAGCTTGGGCGGCAGATCAGTGATGCATCTCTGGCAGCCGGGACGATGGGAGAACGCAAGCCGGAGCTTGACCATGGGACGATGATTCCGCTGCGCTTTCTGCAGGAATATCTGCCAGAGGTCAGGCTCGTGCGCATCGGGCTTTCGGGTCTGCCGCCGATGGAGCATTACCGGCTTGGCCAGTGCATTGCGCGCACCGCAGAGAAGCTTGGCCGACGCGTGGTGTTCATTGCGAGCGGCGACCTTTCGCATAAGCTTTTGGCCGAAGGACCGTATGGCTTTGCGCCGCAGGGACCGGAATTCGATGTGCGGTGTACGGCAGCGCTGGCACAGGGGGATTTCCTTTCCCTGCTGCAGATGGATGCGAATTTTTGTGAGGCAGCAGCAGAATGCGGCCTGCGTTCTTTCTGGATCATGGCGGGCGCACTGGATAAAAAGGCGGTAGAAGCGAAACTGCTTTCCTATGAGGGCCCCTTTGGTGTTGGCTATGGCGTGGCGTCCCTGTTCGTTCAGGGCGAGGATGGACAGCGGGATTTCGGTACACAGTTTGAGGCGGAGAAGCAGTGCAGGCTTGCTGCACGCAAGGCACAGGAAGATCCTTTCGTAAAGCTTGCACGCCATAGTCTGGAGACCTATGTACATACCGGCAGCTATGCTCTCCTGCCGGCAAATCTGCCCGCTGAGCTCCTGAGCCGCAGGGCTGGTGCCTTTGTTTCGCTTAAGAAAGACGGACAGCTGCGTGGCTGCATTGGCACGATTGCGGCGACGCAGAAAAATATTGCAGAGGAAATCCTCTATAATGCAGTATCTGCTGGCGTGCACGACCCACGTTTTTCGCCAGTCATGCCGGAGGAGCTTTCTGAACTGGTGTATAGTGTGGATATTCTGGGTGAGCCTGAGCATATTGATGACGAGCGAAAACTGGATGTGAAGCGTTATGGCGTCATTGTAGAGTATGCGGGCCGTCGGGGACTGCTCCTGCCGGACCTGGCGGGTGTTGATACGCCTGCAAAGCAGATCGGGATTGCGCGCGGCAAGGCAGGAATTCCATCGGATGCGCCCGTTGAGCTTTGGCGCTTTGAGGTAGTGCGTCATGATTAAAAATACAGCTGTATATTTGGACAGTATTATAGTATAATTGTACTAGATAATGAGTTTTGTGCGATAATGATTATTTAGACGTATCGATGGGGTGGTGAGCAGGATGGATATGACGGAAAAGGAAATAGGGAAGTTCATGAGCCTTATGCCAGGGAATTGTGCCGCCTATCAGCTGCAGGAGAATGGTACGATACGCCTGCTCGCAGCTTCAGAGGATATGTCGGAAATCAGCGGATATTCCAAACAGGAATATGTAAAGCTGATCGGCGATGATGTTTTTCGTATTGTTTTGGAAGGAGACCGGGAAAGGCTGCGCAGGGCGATTGCCTGCTGCTTTCAGCCTCCCGGGCGTGCGGAGTGCATGTATCGCATCTTTCAGAAAGAAACGAAATTCACCTGGGTGCATGCACAGGCGAAGAGCGTGGGGAAAATCAAGGGCAGGCCTGTGATTTTCGTGGAATTTTCGCATGCTTCCCGGAATATGGAGACACAGGGCAGTTTGCTGGATGATATGGAGGAGCTTGTTTATGTATGCGATGCGCAGACCCGGGAGCTTTTTTATGCAAACCGTTCGGCGCAGGAACAGCATGAAGGAATGGGCATGGAGCATTATCTGGGACATACCTGCTATGCATATATGTACGGCAGGGAAAATCCCTGTACGAACTGTATCCTGGACATTGTTTCGGAGGAAACGGCCTGGGATGAAGTGCGTTATGATGCGGGGCTGGACAGGTACCAGCGAATCCGTCAGAAGCTTATCTTTTGGTATGGACGCAAGGCTTGCATGCATGTGGTCAATGATATTACGGCCGAAAAACAGAGGGAGATCCGCTTGCAGCGTAATCAGAAAAGATACCGGCTGGCGGTGGAGAGCGCGCAGCTTATGGTCTGGGAATATGATGTAAAGACGCGCTGTGTGTATATGCAGGATTCCCGTCTGCGGCGCTTTGATTTTTATGAGGGTAATATTTGCCGAAATGTGCCGCAGTCTATTTTGCCATTCATTGAGGAACAAGATGTGCCGGGGCTTTTGCGAATGTACCAGGAGATCGATGCAGGTGTGCCGAGGACGTCCTGCGATGTTTGGTTTAAGGCGGCAGCTGGTCAGCCGGCACGTTGTGAACGGATCAGTTATTCGGTTATTTGTGATAAGGATGGATACCCGGTCAAGGCCTATGGTATTGGTCAGGATATTACGATGCAGAAGATGGCAGAGGAGAAATATCAACGTTCCATCGAGGATCTTTTATCTGCAAATCCGCAGTGCCTGGGGTTGTTTCATCTGAATCTTACGAAAAACTGGTGCGGGGATGGCTATGGTGCTACGGAGCAGGAGAAAAAACTTCAGGAATCAGGATCTGTGGATGGTTTCTTGCGTGCAGTCCAGCAGGTGATGGTGGTGGATGAAGAGCAGAAGCTTTTTGCGCAGCGCTTCAGCCGACAAAAGCTTTTGACCGCATTTCGCCGAGGGGAAAACTATCTGACCTATGATTATCAACGGAAAAATGCAGCAGGGGAGGTACATTGGGCGACGATTTGTATTCGGCTGGCACAGAATCCGAAGAATAGTGATACGGAGGCTGTTGTTTATGCACTGGACATTGAGGATGAGGTGAAGCAGGAGCAGATTGCACGTCGGCTGACTACTGGAGAATATGATTTTGTTGCGTTGATCCATGTGCGCCGCAAAACCATGGAGTTCTTTAACCGCAAGGATGGCCTGGACAGTGTGCTGGAGCTTGGTTATCAGTATACGGAGCAGGGAATCCACGATATCATGGAGCAAAGTATTGCGCAGGAAGACCTGCAGGATTTTCTCGCTGTGCTCACACTGGATAATGTATTGCATCGTCTGCAGACGGAGGGCGACTTTGTGATCAGTCTGTTCCAGCATGATCAGAGCGGACAGCGCTTCCACAAGCAGGTGAAGTTCTGCTGGCTTACAGAGGAAAAACGGGATATCCTGGTCATTAAGCTGGATATTACGGAAATTGACCGGCTGGAAGAAGAGCATACTGCCAAACTGCATGCTGCTTTGCTCAAGGCAGAGCAGGCCAATGAGGCAAAGTCTGCCTTTCTTTCGAATATCAGCCATGATATGCGCACACCGCTCAATGGCATCCTGGGGTTTACGGAGCTGGCCATTCATGAGGAGCTTCCGGAAAAGAAGGCTGAATATCTGCAGAAAATCAAGACATCCGGTGTATTTTTGCTGGATTTGATCAATGATACGCTGGATTTGAGCAAGATTGAAAGCGGCAAGATCCTGCTTGCACCGAAGGATGTACGGCTGGAGGATCTTTTGGAAAAGGTGGTCATCCCGATACGTTCAACGGCTGCTTTGCATGGCGTGCGCTTTGTGCTGCATCGTGAGAGGTCTCATTTTGGCTGTGTCCGTGTCGACGGGCTGAAATTACAGAAAGTGTTTTTGAATCTCTTATCGAATGCGGTGAAATTTACGCCGGAAGGCGGCTGTGTCGAACTGGTCGTTGAAGGCCCGGCGGAGTTTGCATCCGGCATGAACTGCCATGTAATTGTGCGCGATACAGGCGTAGGCATCAGTCCGGAATTCCTGCCGAAGATCTTCCAGCCATTTGCACAGGAGGACTCTGCCTGGAATCGGAATGTGCGCGGCACAGGGCTCGGATTGTCCATCGTGAAGCGAATGGTATCTCTGATGGGTGGAAGAATAGAGGTCAGAAGTGAGCTGGGCCAGGGTACACGATTTGATGTCTGGCTGTATCTGGAGTCTGCGAAGGAAAAGGCGATGGAAGAGTGTCCGGTGGATGTTCAGCAGGAAGAACTGCAAAGCCTTGCGGGCAAAAAAGTCATGGTTTGTGAGGATAATCCGCTGAATATGGAAATTGCGCAGAGTCTGCTGGAGGATCGTCAGATGCAGGTGCTTTGTACGGAGAACGGAAAAGAAGCCGTTGAAGCAGCAGCGGCGGCAAAAGAGGGTGAGCTTGCGGCAATCCTTATGGATATCCGCATGCCGGTCATGGACGGCTATGAGGCAGCGCAGGCCATTCGGGACCTGCCGCGGGAGGATATGAAACGCATTCCGATTCTGGCGCTTTCCGGGGATGCCTATGACGAGGATATTCAGAAATGCCAGGAAGCTGGTATGGATGGTCATCTGGCTAAGCCAATCAATCCAAGGCAGCTTTTCCAGGAACTGGCCAGGCTGGTTCGGGAAAAAAGTGCAGAAAAATAGGCGGGCTTTTGTTTGTTGTCATTAAGTGTGTGCATGGGGAGATAGGCAATGTGACAGTTGTTTCCTGTGGTGATGCATGATTAAGGAAACGCTGATTGATCCGGCAGCCCAGCTTACTGCATCTGATTTGTCCCCTCGTTGTCGACAAATCCTCGACATAGCACCGCTATGACTGCGGTTTGTCTCCTAGAGGGATACAAATCATCTGCGGCAATCTGAACCGCCTTATTAATCAGTGTTTCCTTAAAGAAATCTATGATAAAAGAGACCTTGCAAAAGATTATTCTGCAAGGTCTCTTCTATTGTTGAATACGGATTATATTTGCGGATGAGCAGTAATTAGTAATTATTTTCTTAATTATGCTGGTGAGTTTGCTAAGGAACTTAGAGATGCTGTGTCCAGTCTGGAGGCATGCCTAAGGCTGCAATATCGATAAAATTAACGTATTTTTGTATGAGATTTTTGTAAGCAGTTGAAAAATTTTGCCATGATGAGTCATAAGGACGCAAATATTTCATCGTCAAGATAAGCTGATAGACTTTAGGGTATGTTGCTGATGGCGTAGCCCTGTCTAAGGTTAAAATTACAGGCCGTACGTTGATTATTCTGTTGTAAAGTCTGGAATTATGTGCGCAGATGTTGCGGAGTATTACTAATGAGTGTGTCCAGGATGACAGCATGCGCATAGATGGTTTGACGGGAACTCCGCTTGCTGAGGTATATGTATATCGTGTGGCCAGTGAATCGAATGCCGAACTGCGGCCAGTAAGCAAATTCTTTATAATCTTGGAAAGTGTACCAAAAGACATGACTTCTACTGCAGCCCATACCGGAATATCGCCCTCGTGATTATTGAAATGGTGTTTGATAAACACATCACTGGAACGGGCAATTTCTGAAGAAACAACACCCATATTTCGCCAAAAGAGTTCTTTATCATTAAATTTTGCAGGATTTTCTAGAACCAATGCGTCCTTATAGACAAGCAAAGCGTCTGAGAGTCTGGCTCGTAATGCAACTTCGATTTCTGACAGAAATGAAAAAATTAACTGGGTAAGTGCTCTGTCAAAGCTGTATATTTTCAAGATATGATCGAATTGTGTGTCGGGACGATATTTTTTTGTATCGTTGTTGTAAAATGGAAAACAATATCCTCGTAATCTGTAATATCCTATTGTGGTTAGACTTTTCAAAAGAACCTGTTGATCTGAAACCATCATACCAGCGTCTAGGATAGCTTTTGCTTGTTGGGGAATTGTGAGTATGGTCTTTGGATAGCTTAGCATATTCCCATGCCTCCTGTTTTTCGACATAAAAAGGCCCGCCGGGTTGCGCATGATATTCAGAGGCGTGGCGGGATCTGTTAAATTCAATATACAGCAAATATGTGGAGCTGTCAAGCAGTGAATCAATTAAGATATGTACTTA
>CAZTAP010000084.1:0-11380 GCA_964611665.1 uncultured Selenomonadaceae bacterium
GCGCGGCTTATATCCCCATGGATGAATCCAGGGGCTTTACGCCGCTTTTGGTAAAGAACCTCTGTCTCTTTACTATTTTATTTATCTGACAGCAATAAATATACAATAAAGTCAAAACATTGACTATACTCATGGCAGACATCCGAACTGTCCTGAACGGACATAAGGAATCCATAAAAATCCAACATGCCAGCTGCAGCAAGCAATGTCTTGCTATAGAAAATCCCACCGGAAAACGATATACTATAGATAACCCTATCGATAAAGGAAGACCTGCCCATGAATATACTCAACCAAGTCAAATACATGAACAATCTGACACCAGCCGAACAGCAATTTGCAGCCTTCATCGGCGAACATACCGACCTGATCATGGAAGGCAGCCTGCAGGAAGTGCTCCGCGCTGCCTATATCTCAAAATCCCTGCTGCTGCGTTTCTGTAAAAAGCTCGGTCTGTCCGGTTTCAAAGAGCTCAAAGTAAGACTGGCTCAGGAAAACAGTCCTGAGCCGGAAGCCGTCGATGCAAATTTTCCTTTCACGGAAAAAGACAGCCAAAAAACAATCGCACAAAAACTCCAGCAGCTCTATATCAACACAATCAATGATACCATGTCCTTTCTGCAGCCGGACCAGCTTTGGGAAATCGTCCTGCGCCTGCAAAAAGCCCGGCGCATCGCCATTTTTGCCCAGGCCCAGAACGGTACACTGGCCGAAAACTTCCAGCTGCGTCTCATGAGTCTGGGCTATCGGGTGAGCTTCAATGAATCAGAATACAAGCAGCGCTGCGAGGCATTAATGGCTGATAAGGATTCCGTCGCGCTGATTCTTTCCTATTCCGGTCATATCGGATTTTTGACCAACCTGCTGAATATTTTCAAACAAAGACATGTGCCGACCGTCTGGATTGGCCGCGCCGGCAACCAGCAGCTGGAAGAGGCTACGGACTATCAGCTCTATATCAGTGACAAGGAAAACCTGCGCCATCGCATTGCCCAGTTTGCCTCCAATCTTGCCATGCAATATACCCTTGACCTGCTGTACAGCTGCCTGTTCAAAGCAGACTATCAACGGAACCTTCAATATACACGGGACAATCTTCCTTATCTTGATACCCGCGATCTGCAATAGCTGAAACAAAAGCTTCAGGAATGCCCCCTCGGCTGGCCTTTTTTTGCGTCTTAAGCACCAGCCTTCTGCCAAAACCTTACCAGCTTCTTCCTCACACCATATAATATATATAAATTCAATCGAGGAGGACAATAACGATGACATTTCCAAAAGGATTCTTATGGGGCGGCGCAGTCGCTGCCCATCAGCTGGAAGGCGGCTGGCAGGAAGGCGGCAAAGGCATCAGCGTAGCTGATGTCATGACCGTCGGCGGCTATGGCAAGCCGCGTGAGATTACAGACGGCGTACTGCCCGGCAAAATTTATCCAAACCATGAGGCCATTGATTTCTATCATCATTACAAGGAAGATCTCGCCCTCATGGGCGAGATGGGTTTTAAGGCATTTCGTACCAGCATTGCCTGGACACGCATTTTCCCGAATGGCGATGAATCTGAGCCGAATGAGGCCGGTCTGAAATTTTACGACGACCTTTTTGATGAAATGCACAAAAACGGCATCGAACCAGTGGTCACGCTTTCTCATTTTGAGCTTCCCTACCATCTGGTCACAGAATATGGCGGCTTCCGCAGCCGCAAACTGGTGGATTTCTTTGTCCGTTTTGCTACCGTCTGCTTCGAACGCTACAAAAACAAAGTAACCTATTGGATGACATTCAATGAAATCAATAATCAGCGCAACCTCAATGTCCCATTTTTTTCCTTCACCAATTCCGGAGTAACCTACAAAGATGGTGAATCGCGGGAAGAAGTGCTTTATCAGGTTGCTCATCACGAATTTGTTGCCTCCGCCAAGGCTGTCATTGCCGGCCATAAAATCAACCCGGATTTTCAGATTGGCTGCATGCTGAATATCGGGCCTGTCTATCCGGAGACTTGCCGCCCGGAAGACGCCATGCTTGCGCTGAAGGAAATGGATAAAACCTGGTTCTTCTCCGATGTTCAGTGCCGTGGGCACTATCCTTCCTATATGCTGAAAGAATGGGAAAACAAAGGCTATCATATCCAGATGGAATCCGGCGATCTCAAAGTGCTTGCTGAAGGAACCGTTGATTATTTTGCCTTCAGCTACTATCAGACCAGCGTGGCAAGCGCACAAAACAAAGCCGCCGGCAACGACGAGTTCGCAAATGGCGCAGACAACCCCTACCTCAAAAAATCTGACTGGGGCTGGAAAATCGACCCGGCCGGTCTGCGTTATGCTCTGAATCTGCTTGAAGAACGTTATGAGCTGCCACTGATGATCGTCGAAAACGGCATCGGCCTGCACGAAACCGAAGCAGACAAACAAAACGACGGCATGATTCACGATGATGCCCGTATCGATTACTTCCGCGCCCATCTTACGGAAACAAAAAAAGCCATCGAAATCGATGGCGTAAATCTGCTCGGCTATCTCACCTGGGGACCGATCGACCTTGTTTCTGCCGGCACCGGCGAAATGGAAAAGCGCTATGGCTTTATCTATGTCGATAAGAACAATCAGGGCAAAGGTACACTGGGCCGCGAACGCAAAAAATCCTTCTTCTGGTACAAAGAAGTCATTGCCAGCAACGGCGAAAATTTATAATCCCAAGTAAAAAGCATGCGGGTATCTGTTCACGCCGAACAGATACCCGCATGTTTTCGTTTAACCAGCACATCAAAATATGAAAATGGCAGTACACCATTACAGTTACTTTTGTGATAAAATATAGTCATGACTATAATAGTCGTGACTATATAAGTCGTAACTATACTTTATTGGAGGCAGACTATGTTTATCGGACGCAGACAAGAGCTGGCTGAACTGGAACGGCGCTATGAACAGCCTGGTTTTCAGTTTCCAGTCCTTTATGGCAGGAGACGCATTGGCAAGACAAGATTACTGCAGGAGTTTCTGAAAGGCAAACGAGCTGTTTATTTCATGGCGACAGAGCAAAGTGAACGTGAACTGCTGGCCGGGTTCACACAGGCCTTTAAGGAGCAGCTGCCGGACGAGCGGATAAAATATATCCCGACCTTTGCTAGTTGGGAGGACCTCTTCGCCTATGCTGCCGATCTGGCCTGTCAAGGCGAGCGCCTCATCCTGGCCATTGATGAATATCCCTATCTGGCGAAGGCGGTTCCTTCGATTTCCTCAATCCTGCAGCGGGCCATTGACGGCTCTTGGCATAACTCGCAGCTCTTCCTCATTCTATGCGGCTCTTCTATGAGCTTTATGGAAAAGCAGGTGCTGGGACATAAGAGTCCCTTATATGGGCGCAGAACCGGTCAGCTGAAGCTGCTTCCTTTGCCGTATTACGAAGGTGTGCGCTTCTTTCCTTGCTGGACACCAGAAGAACAGCTCATAGGTTATGGTATCTGCGGCGGTATACCAAAGTATCTGGAACTTTTCGCCCAATACCATTCACTGCAGAAAGCAATCCTGGGCGAATTCCTGCTCCCCAGCGGACATCTGATTGAGGAACCAGAAAACCTTATGCAGCAGGAACTGCGTGAGCCAGCGGTATACAACTCTGTTCTCACGGCCATTGCCAAAGGCGCCACTAAACTCAATGAAATATCGCAGGTAGTAGGTCTGGAAGCCTCTAAATTAGGCTTTTATCTGAACAACCTAAAAGATTTAGGCATCACCGCACAGGAAAAGCCTGTAGGCAAAGGCGGCTCGCGCCGTGGTGGCTATAAGCTGAACGATGCCATGTTCAGCTTTTGGTTCCGCTTTATGCCCGAATGTCATAATCTGATTGCCATGGGAGCTGCTGAACGCGCATATGAAGCACGTATTGCCCCTTATCTGAGTGAATACTTCGGACATATCTTTGAGACGGTATGTATGCAGTACCTGAAGCTGCTCGTAGCACGCGGCGATATCCAGGAAGTCTACGCTGAGTATGGCCGCTGGTGGGGAAACAACCCCTTGGCAAAACGGGAAGAAGAAATCGACCTGGTACTCGCCGATGAACGCTGCCTCCTGGTTGGCGAGTGCAAGTGGCAAAACAAGCCAGTGGGGATATCCGTGCTGAAAGTTCTTGAAGAACGGGCTGCTATTATTCGTGACGGCAAAGATATACGATATGCCCTGTTCTCTAAGGAAGGCTTCACCAACGAAGTAAATTCCCTGCAGCGTACTGACCTTATGTTGGTGGATTTGCCGGGATTATTCAATCTATCATGAATCTTTACCTAAACGAAAACATGCGGGTATCTGTTCACTCCGAACAGATACCCGCATGTTTTCGTTTAACCAGCTAAGCTCTTTACCCATAAAATAACCGGAACAACCAGCAGCCCCGGCAAAAAGTTGATTACCCGGAATTTTGTCAATTCCAGCATATTGAGGCCGATCGCCAAAATCATCAGACAGCCAACTGTATTGATTTCTGCAATCAAAGCATCGGTAAGATAAGGTGCTACATAAGCCGCCAGAAGAACAATGCCGCCCTGAAAAAGCAGGGTGAACACTCCTGATCCCATGACACCGACGCCCAGAGCCGCGCCCATCATGATGCCCGAAATAAAATCGAGCAGCGATTTCGTATAAAGCATCGCATAATCATGGCTGAGCCCGGCATTCAAAGAACCGACAATAACCATAGCGCCCACATTCATAATAAGGCAGGAGGTGACAAACGCCTGCGCTATTTTGGCTGAATCCCCCTGCTGCTTGAAAACAGCCAGAAGGCCTTCCACCGAACGGTTGACCTTTCCATCCAGATCCAGCCCTTCACCAATGAAGATTCCCAATATAGCCGAGAGGATCAACAGCAGGATATCCTGCTCCTTGATGGCCCCCTGTATGCCAATCACGACCGTACAAAGCCCCAGCCCTTTCATCAGCGCATCTGACATCATTTCCGGAATACCCTTACGCAGCAGCAGCCCGATGGAGCAGCCTGCAAAAATCGCAAGGACATTGATCACAACAGCAAACATTTAATTCCCCCTGTCAGATAAAGGAAGAATCTGTATCCACATCATTGTGTTCCAGAAGATCCTGTATCTTTCGTTTGATCACATCAAATGCAATATCATTCAAGCCGCTGTTGATGATAAGATCGGCAAAATTCTTCGTTGGTTCTACATAGAGATAATGCATCGGTTTCACCGTTGTCAAATACTGCTCAACAATATTTTCCAAATCGCGGCCCCGTTCATTCATATCCCGAAGAACCCTGCGCAAAATGCGTTCATCAGCATCTGCCTCTACAAAGATCTTCATATCAAAAAGATTGCGCAGCCGCTCATCCTGCAAAATCAGGATACCCTCCACCAGAATGACCGGACTTGGCTGAATGACCGTGACTTTCTTAGCCCGCGTATGCTGCGTGAAATCGTAGACCGGACAGGAAATACGCTTCCCCTGCTTCAGGGCCAGCAGGTGTTTCACCAACAGATCCGTTTCCAAAGACTCCGGATGATCATAGTTGATTCCCTGCCGTTCCTCAAAAGGTACATCATCATGTGCCTTATAATAATTATCATGGTAAATAACCGTTATGCTATCTCCGAAAAAATCCTTCAAACGATTCGTAAAGGTCGATTTGCCTGACCCTGTACCTCCTGCAATGCCGATAATCGTGGTTTCCATTATTTGTGGGGACATCTCCTTCTATGCGATAAATGTATACCATCTTAGTCTCTCGTATACCAGACCATTTCATTATAACGCAATTGTTCAGGATTTCGCAACGCGAGATTCTCCTCAGAAACAAAAAGGAACTCGCTTTTCTAATCTTTCATTGACATTTCTATTAAACAGTATATAATTATCTTAGATAATTACCTAAGGTAATTACTTTAAAACAAATGCTCCTCTATTTCAGGATACATCTTGTTCCACGTCATAACATCATAGGAAAAGGAGAATAAAATCGATGAAAGTAGAAAACGTAAGTCAATTACTCGGTGCCTGCTATGAGGCAAAACGCATTGTGGAGTTGATGCCAAAGCTCCCGAAAGGAATGAAACCCAGTCATATCCATATCGTTGACATCATCTGTCAATTACAGCAAACACATGGCTCTGTCCGCATCAGCGATATTGGCACTGCACTGCATGTTACCAATCCAAGCATTACAAGGCTGGTAAATGAACTTGTAGGTCTAAATGCGGTCCAGAAAATACAGAGCAGCGAGGATAAACGAGTTTTTACCGTCAGCCTTACTACACTCGGGCAGACATATTATAAAAAATACCTGGAAGGATACCACCAGGAATTAGCAGCACGGCTGGCAGAAATTTCAGAAGATGATATTGCAGTAACAGCCCATGTGATCCATGAAGCCTATCGCCTCCTGACAAAAGAAGCACAGCAATAGGCCTCCCGTGCAAAAGCACAAAAATCACAAGCGCCTCACAAAAAAGAAAGGATCAGAAATACAAATGGAAAATAACTTTGAAAGAAAACTTGATTTAAAATTAATCCTATCGGTCATTGCCGCAGGGCTCATGTCTTTTACCGGCGTAGTCGTTGCAACGGCCATGAACGTCACCTTTCCAACACTGATGAAACAGTTCCAGATAGATATTGCCACAGTACAATGGATTACAACAGGCTATCTTCTTATGCTGTCCATCATCATACCGTTGTCCTCTTTCCTGAAAAAACGCTTCCGCATGAAGCAATTGTTCCTCTTTGCCAATATCGTTTTTATCATCGCAACCGTGATGTGCATGGTTTCGCCAAATTTTATGGTTTTATTGCTTGGACGATTGCTGCAGGGAATTGGCGCCGGTATTGCCTTACCCCTCATGTTCAATATTGTACTGGAACAGGCCCCTTTTGAAAAAATGGGCTTCATGATGGGAATCGCCTCACTAATTGCTGCAATCGCACCTGCGGTAGGCCCGTCCTTCGGCGGCCTCGTTGTCAACACGCTCGGCTGGCGAATGATTTTTGCCTTTCTTCTGCCACTTCTGCTGGTTTCTACCGTACTCGGCATCTACGCAATCCGGCAGTCATCTGCAACAGAACCTGTTTCCTTTGATGTGTCGGGGTATCTGATGCTGATTATTGGCTTTATCTGTTTTATCTTCGCAATCAATTCCGCCAGCAGCGAAGGCTGGCTCAGTACGCGTGTCATATTGCTGTTCCTGGTTTGTCTGGCCGCGCTGTTCTTTTTCGCGCAGCATACCGGCAAAACAGCAAAACCGCTCATCAACCTGTGCATTTTTCAAAAAAACACCTTTACCTTCAGTGTACTATACCTCATTCTGCTTCAGTTCATTTGCCTGGGTATCGGTTTCCTCCTGCCGAATTATTCGCAGTTGGTTATGAATGAAAATGCGCTGACTGCAGGCTGCATTCTTTTGCCTGGCTGTATTATCGGCGCTGTGCTGAATCCTTTTACCGGAAGATTGTTAGATCGCTGCGGAGCCGCAGTACCGATTTTAATTGGCTCTGCTTTTGCTCTGGCTGCTTCATTTATGTTTGCTATGTTTATCGCAGCTGCTTCCACTGCCGGCTTGACAGGAATTTACATCTTCTTTGCAATTGCGCAGGGATTCACCGTAGGAAATATCATGACAAACGGGCTGCGCAGCCTGCCAAATCAGCTGAATGCTGACGGCAACGCAGTTTTCAGTACTTGTCAGCAATTAGCAGGTGCTGTTGGCACTTCTGTAGTCTCAACCATCGTTGCTTCCGCTCAGCAAAGCCTGCCAGGCAATACAGCTGCAGGAACGATGCTCGGAACGCAAACTGCCTTTTTCCTGTTATTGGCATTGACACTCGTAATGATATTTTTCGCATATAAAGCAGTTCATAAAAGCAAACAGTCAGTCCCCTGCCAAAGCAGATAATTCCATAACCTCCCAGGGAAATATCTGTGCTGCTGAAAAAATATACGCTTATCATGAAAAGGCTGTGTTATGAGTCCCCCCATAGCACAGCCGTTTTCTGTTGACAAAGCCAAGGTATCGTGATACCGTTTAATTCATCGACAAATACAGATTAATTAAATCGTTAATCGTAAAATATGAATAGAGGATGATCATCCGTGCCTGAACTATCCGGTAAACATTTAAAAATACTGAAGGCCCTGGCAAATCCGACCCGCTTTCAAATTCTGGAATGGTTGAAGGACCCGATAAAGAATTTTGGGCCACAGCTTCATGCAAACTTTCAGCCCGAATTCCAGGGGGGAGCCTGTGTCGGCAGCATAAAACGACGCTGTCAGATTTCCCAGTCGACCATATCAACCTTTATGTCCTGCCTGGAAGGTGCCGGTCTTGTCAAATCACAAAAGCTTGATCAATACACCTACTTCCACCGCAACGAAGAAAACATCCAGGCATTCACTGCCTGGATGAAAGAAAATCTATGAACGAATATGATTCCGGACTCTTATGCTTCCACCTGGTATGACTGCTGCACCAGAACAAATTGCCCTGCTCCCACATCAGACTGCAGCTGTCTGTAAACAAATAAGATAGAAGGTTCATTTACTTTATGAAAATTTTTCATTGGAAAAGAAATGTTTTTGTGCTGGCCTTTGCCAACGCCTGTGCAGCAGCCAGTTATACCATGCTGGTCCCCTTTTTGCCGCTTTATCTATTAGAGCTTGGCGTTGAACAAAACCAGGTTGCCCTGTATTCGGGCGCCGTGTTTTCCATCACGTTTCTTATTGCTGCAATCATGGCTCCGATCTGGGGGAAAATCGCTGATCAGCACGGAAAGAAACCCATGGCAATCCGTGCCTGTATCGGGCTCTCTATTGCCTATATTCTCGGCGGACTCGTCACCTCTCCTGCTGAACTTTTCGGTATGCGCGCGCTGCAGGGATTAGCCAACGGCTTCCTGCCCGCGGCTCTGGCAATCACATCCATGAGCGCACCAAAAGAAAAGCTGGGCTATTCTCTGGGGATTGTGCAGACCGGTCAGATCATCGGCGGTGTACTCGGCCCATTGGCTGGCGGCATTATTTCCTCATGCGTAGGCATGCGTGCTTCATTTTTTCTGGCAGGATCCTTCCTTTTCATCGTGACTCTGCTTGTGGTTTTTGCTGTTGCTGAGCCTGCCCTTCCAAAAACAGCTGCGCCACAGGCAGAAACCCAAAAAACCGACAGCATTTGGAAAGATTTGCAGTACGCAGCTGCAAATCGGACCTTATTGTTAATGTTAGGACTTTCTTTTGTTATCAGTATGTCCAATATGATTTTACAGCCGGTCATCAGTCTTTATATCGCACAACTGCAGCATAGCATGACAAATGTAGAATTCACCTCCGGCCTGGTCTTCAGCCTGGGCGGAATAGCCGGTGTGCTCACCACTGCTTTCTGGGGTACCTATGGACAAAAACATGGATATTTCTTCGTCATGGCACTTGCCTTCTTTGGTGCAGGCTTTTTTAACCTGCTGCAATATTTGCCGGAATCAATTTTGGGCTTTGCTGTACTGCAGTTCTTATTTGGCCTTTTCTTCGTTGGTGCTAATCCGGCGGTCAGTGCAATGCTGGTCAATCTTACTCCGGCAAATTTCCGTGCACGTGTATTCGGACTATATACGACAGCCAGCCAATCCGGCTCCATGGTCGGTCCGCTGATCGGCAGCTTTATCAGTGCAACGCTTGGAATACGTGATGTCTTTCTCTTTACCGGCCCATTCATGATATTTCTTGGCATCGCGATCTGGTTCCGCTGGGTACATACAAAAGCAGCACACTGCTGAGCCATGATTGCAGGCAAAAGCGAGGTCATTCCCCACAAAAGGAACGGCCTCGCTTTTTTGATTTACCTTTTACTTTACTGCAACAGACAATACCTGCTCAACCGCACCCGGATTTTCCTGAAAAAGCTCCAGTGTCAGACCATCTGGAAGCTGCACCCATTTTTCCGGTTTGCCTTCAATCGCATGTACACCTTCATAGGCCAGCATATCTGATAATACCGCCGAAAAATCCTGTACAACAATCCCCAGATGCGCTCCCTGCCCGCATTGATAATCATTCGGTGATGCAATCAGCTGTATGCCGCCCTCCAGCCAGACCTGCTCAAGTCTGCCATCCTTTTCCTTACGACGCTTTACCTTCATGCCGAGTGTATCCGCAAAAAAATGAATACTCCATTCAATATCCTGCACAGTAACTGCAGCATGCTCCAAAAAAGATTTTCTTGCCATTTTTTACACCTCTCTTATCCCTTTATTCTGCCTGTTATGTATGAAATAACCAGCAAAAAACAGCTCTCTCGCTTCGACTTCCGGATGACGATACCGCTGCTTTCCTACCACAGAATCATTTAGTGCAGGCCGAAAAAATAAAGCATTGAAATTCACATCTCCGCTAAATGGCCCTAATGGTGTAAATCCCAATGCTTTTTGTCTATTCCCAGGGAAACGAGCCAACATATCTCATATCATTTATATCGACATTATAGCATAAATTCCCCCAGAAACAGCGTCGTCTGCATCCAAAAAGTTTATTCTATTTTTTACCGTGCAGCTTCACTTAAATTCCCAGCTCCTTCACAAAATCCCGCAGCTGTTCCTGCGATGGTGCCCGGTTGAGGATTTTGCCCTCGATCCACTTCACATCTGACGCACAGCTGGAACGCAATGCCTCGATCGTCTTGCCAAAGCCGCTGCCGCCTGAAGTTGCAAATACAACTATCGTCTTGCCGCTGAAATCATATGTTTCCAGGAACGTGTTGATAATATGCGGTGCTACATACCACCAAATCGGAAAGCCCAGAAAAACCGTATCATAATCTGCCAGCTTCGCATCATGCGCAGCCAGCTTTGGACGTGACTCCTTATCCTGCATTTCCAGCGTACTGCGTGCCTGCTTATCCGTCCAGTTCAAATCGTCGCGCGTATAAGGCACTTCAGGCTTGATCTCATAAAGATCCGCGTCAGTCACCGCCGCCAGATTCCTGGCGACCTTTGCCGTTACACCGCTGGCCGAAAAATAAGCTACTAATGTTTTGTTCATGCTTAACCCTCCCATTTTCATAAATGCATCTCAAGGAAACACTGATTACCTTATGCATCAGCATTTCCTTAATTATACAACCTAAAGTCAGCTTCAGGTCAATGATTTCAAATACTAATCCTCTTTTGTTCAGCCGTACCAATAACCTGCATAGCTGTGGGCTGTGCAGGACAGTGATAGGTACAGGAACCGCAGCCGATGCATTTTGCATGATGCACCCGGGGCAGTTTTCTGCCATCCTTTTCCTCCATCGTAATGGCTCCCGTCGGGCAATGCAATAAGCAATTCGCACATTCTACGCCTTCTGTCCGGATCAGGCACTGCTCCGGATGATAAATGGCCT
>CAZTAP010000085.1:0-11377 GCA_964611665.1 uncultured Selenomonadaceae bacterium
GTTCCATCATGCTTCCTCAAATCTGTCTTTTTGTTGCTTTTTACTGCTGTGACATGGACGCCGCAATCGCGGCACCAAGACCGGAGCCGCCATTTTCCAGCACCGTATCAACGAGTGCTGCATCCTCACCGAGAATATCATAAAGGGCCTTCATGACATTTTCCTTGACGCGCGGCATTTTTTCATAAACAGAGCCATCAATGGCAATATGCTGTTTCTTCACCTTGCCATCGCCCGTAAGGTGCCAGATAATGCCTGCAAAAGTCGAAGTCACGATGCGCGCAGAACGAACGATGATCGAAAATGCGAGCTCCTGTACCAGAGCACAGTCAGCGGCTGCAAGCTTCTCGCCTGTTTTTTCCGCGATGATGCCTGCTGCTGTGGTATAAGCATCCGTCTCATCCAGCACAATGTTCGACATATCAATGCTGGTAAACGCATATTTCTTATTGCTCCCAAGGATTTCTGCCAGAGCAAGTCCGAAAAGCTCGCCCATATAGCGTCCTGAAACCATTTTCTCCAGGCGTTGTTCCCCCGGTTTCTCCGAGCTCTCATCAATGATCTGGTCATACTTGTTCGGAATGAGCTTAGAGAAGTTGCCGGATTCCATGTTGATGATCATCGGCTCATCTGCCTTGCCTGCATAAGGCTCAAGATAGCAGGTATTGTGCCCCGTCGCATAAATGGAACCAATGAACGTATCTTCCTGCTTGTAAGCCGCAGCCAGCAAAACAGCAACCGTATCATTGATGACCGCCGTCGGTTCTACATTCACAGCCCCGATGCGTACAAGAGCCTCCTTCAGCAAATCGTTGACAACCTCACCCTCTACGCCAGCCGTAGCAAATTCCTTCGTCCAGATGATGAGTTTTGCATTATATAGATTCGTCTGCTCTGATGGGAAGGAAAATGTATGTCCCAACAGATATTTTGTTTCATGATTTCCCTCGATTGCCTCATCCACCAGACCAGCGATGAAATCAAACATATCCTTTGCCGCAGAGCCTGCACCGACATAATCATAGACACCATCGACGCGCAGCGGTTTTGCAACCTTTTTGAGCACCTCGAATTTTCCCTGGCCCAAAAGTCTGATGCGCAAAACACGTACATTGGTACCGCCAAAATCCAGGGCGAGGAACTCCCCTGTTTCCTTGCCGCTCGGAAGTCCTACATAGGACTTCAGCATGCGCAGCGACGATTCATCCGAGCCATCCAGCCCTTTGCGGATATCGTAACGAAAAGCCGCAGCGATTTCCCTGAGTACCGTACTGTCCACGATAAAAGCATCTTTCACCTGTTGAAATTTTTCCTTGTTGAATGACATAATCTTCTATTCCCCCAAATACAAAATTATTTTGAAAAAGCTTTATTTCATTTTCTCATGGATGCATGGTCATGCGGCAGGATTTCCAGCCAGTAGCCATCCGGATCATTGATGAAATAAATGCCCATTTCCTTATTTTCATAGCAAATGCAGCCCATTTTCTCGTGCAGCTGATGCGCTGCAGCGAAATCATCGACAGCAAAAGCCAGATGGAACTCGTTATCTCCCAGATTATACTTTTCCTTGCGATCTGCCAGATAAGTCAGCTCCAGCTCATGTGGTGTCTGACCGCCATCGCCAAGATAGACCAGGGTAAAACCAGGCCCATCCATACGACGGACCTCCTTCAGGCCCAGTGCTTTATCGTAAAAATCCAGTGAACGCTGCAAATCAACCACATTCAGATTGTTATGTAAAAATTTGAATTTCATCTTCCACACACCTCTTTCATCTACACACTTCCATTGCTTAGTCCATTGCCTCAGCGATTTCCTCCAGATAGGCCCAGCGTTCCGTGAGCTCATCCAGACGGGCAGCAAGCCGCGCTTCTTCCTTGCTGAGCTCATTGAGACGGCCATAGTCCGCAGCATTCTCTGCCATCTGCAGGCGTACGACTTTCAGCTCGCCCTCGGTGCTTGCAATGATTGCATCGATTTCTTCGTACTCCTTCTGTTCCTTGAAGGTAAACCGCCGTTTTTTCTCTGCAGGCTTTTCCCGTGCCGCAGGCTCCGGCTTTGCCTCTGCAGGCTTTTGGGACTGTGGTGCCAAGGCCGCAGCCTCGGCCTCAGCCTGTGCCTTATAGTAGGAATAGCCGCCCGTATACTGCCGCAGGCTGCCATCCGGCTCATAGACGAAGACCCTTTTGGCCAGCCGATCTACGAAAAACCGGTCATGCGAAACAAACAGAATGGCTCCATTGAATTGATCGATGAAGTCTTCCAGGATAGCCATAGTTTCCAAATCCAGATCATTCGTCGGCTCATCCAGAAGCAGCACATTCGGCTCACTCATGAGAATGCGCAGCAAGAACAGCCGGCGTTTCTCTCCACCAGACAGTTTGGCAATCGGCGCCCACTGCAGGTCCCCCGGAAAGAGAAAGCGCTCCATGAGCTGGCTGGCTGAAATCTTCGTACCATCTGCCAGCGTAATAAAATGTGCCTCTTCCTGAATGTACTCAATTGCCCGCAGCCGCTCGTCCATATCCACGTTTCCCTGCGTAAAATAACCGATTTTCACCGTCTGTCCGATGGTAATCGTACCACCAGACGGCTGCAAGCGCCCCGCAATGAGGTTGAGCAGTGTTGTCTTGCCGGTGCCATTCGCCCCCAGGATACCGACCCGGTCATTGCGCAGTACAACATACGAAAAGTCCCGCACAATGGTCTCACCATCCACGGCATAATTCACATGATCAAGCTCAATGACCGTACGTCCGAGGCGGCTGCCGGCCAGACCGATCTCCACCTGTGCGCGCTCCAGATCCGGCTTTTGGTTTTTTGTTTCTTCATAGCGCTCAATGCGCGCACGCTGCTTCGTCGACCTTGCCTGTGCGCCGCGGCGCATCCAGGCCAGCTCATTGCGCAGGAAGTTCTGGCGTTTGCGCTCACTCGACTCAGCCCGTTCAATACGCGCAGCCTTGAGCTCAAGGAATTCCGTATAATTTCCCGTATACGTATAGGCCTTTCCCTTGTCCAGCTCAAGGATTTTCGTCGCGACATGGTCAAGAAAGTAGCGATCATGCGTAACCATAAGCAGCGCGCCCTTGCGTGCGTGCAGATATTCCTCCAGCCAGACAATGGTCTCACTATCCAGATGATTTGTCGGTTCATCAAGAAGCAGCAGATCACAGGGCTGGATCAACGCCGTAGCAAGTGCCAGCCGTTTCTGCTGCCCGCCCGAAAGTGTACCGGCCTTTGCCGTGAACTCCCGGATTCCCAGACGCGTGAGAACAGCCTTTGCATCACTTTCCACCTGCCAGCCGTCCAGCTCATCGATGCGGCTGCTATACTGAAGCAGCTTTTGCTGCAAAGACTTATCCTCCGGCCGTTTTTCTGAAGCAGACAATGCCATCTCATAGCCGCGCAAAGCATCCATGAGCGGCGTAGTACCTCGGAATACCTCCATAAGCACCGTATTCTCCGGCACAAAAACCTTATCCTGCGCCAGATATTCCATGCGCAGATTGCGCATGGAAACAAAATTGCCGGAATCCGGCTGAGCCATGCCAGCAACAGTCTTCAAAAAAGTCGACTTTCCCGTACCATTCACACCGACAATACCGATTTTATCTCCCTCATCGATGCCCATGCTTACGTTATCAAACAGCAGTTTTTCTCCGTAGCTTTTTGTCAAATTTTCTATCGTTAAAATCATTTAGCTCTTCCTGTCATTCTGATTATTTGCCGCCATGCAGATCTGCAATTTCCTCATGCTCTTCCTGCGGTTCCTGTAAGAGCTTGATCAATACGCGTGTAATGCGTACATGATCGACTTCCTCTACAAAGAATTCATTTCCCGCATAAACAGCTTTCTGCCCTACAAGCGGCGGGCTTTCAACCTGTGCATACAGCCAGCCTCCCACCGTATCCACATTTTCCTCTTCAATCCTGACCTCAAGAATATCCGCCAATTCCTCCAGCAGCATTCTCGCATCTACCGAATAAAGGCAAGTACCGCGTTTTTCCACCAGCGGCCGTTCCTGATCAAACTCATCCTGGATATCCCCGACGATTTCCTCAACAATGTCCTCGATGGTCACCATTCCTGCTGTACCACCGTACTCATCCACTACGATAGCCAGCTGTGAACGGTTTTTCTGCATCATCTTGAGCAGACGGCTCACCGCCATCGTCTCCGGCACCACCAGGGCCTTGCGGGCCAGTTTGCGCAGATTCGGCCTGCGTCCTGTATAAAGCGCCTGCAAAAGATCCTTGATATGCAGAAAGCCAATGATATCATCCTTATCCTCACCACAGATTGGATAGCGTGTAGGATGCATTTTCAAAGCCGTTGCAATATTTTCTTCCATGCTGTCTTCAAGGTAGAGACAGATCATATCCGTACGCGGTATCATGATTTCACGCACGCTGAGCTCCGAAAAGTCAAAGACATTATCCACAAAATCAAGCTCTGTCTTATCGATATAGCCCTGCTTGTGGCTCTCCTCCATAAGGATGCGGATTTCATCCTCTGTATGTGCCGCATCACCGCCCGAAGCGACCTCAAAGCCCATCTTATGAGCAACCCAGTTCGCCACATGATTCAAAAGCCAGACAAACGGATACATGATCCGCTGAAAGATCACCAGCGGAAGTGCTACGGCCAGCATCACGCGTTCAACATGACGGATTGCCACATTCTTCGGAATCAGCTCGCCCAGAACGATCTGAAAAGCTGTAATCAGAGAAAAAGCCAGCAGGAAGGAAATCGTATCCCTCAGACTGCCGCCAATGCCAAGCATCGCAAACAAGGGCTGAATGACAGCTGAAACCACCGGCTCACCAAGCCAGCCCAATCCAAGAGAAGCCAGCGTAATGCCAAGCTGCGTGACAGACAAAGCCACATCGATATGATCGATGATTTCCTTTGCATAGCCAGCCCGCCGGTTTCCATCCTGAATAAGCGTCTCAAGCCTTGAGCTGCGCATCTTGACAATTGCAAATTCTGCAGCTACGAAAAATGCATTAACAAAAATCAACAAAAACACAATTGCCATTTTCATAACAATCGCTAACGGATCTTCCAAAAATTAACCCTCCAAATTTATTTCTTCTTCGGTTTTCCTTTTTTCTGCTTCCTCGCCCACTTCAGCGCAGAAAACTTCCGCCCCAGCTTTTTCTCAAGCTGCTCGAGCTTATACGCCTCTTTGATATCGGCCAGTGTGACAGCTGCACCTTTTGCGCCAGCCCGGCCGGTACGTCCTGCCCTGTGCAGATAAATCTGTGCCGTATCCGGCAGATCCAGGTTGAATACATAATCGATTCCTTCGATATCAAGACCACGGGCTGCCAGATCTGTCGATACGAGAAGCTGAACCTGGCCGCGCCGAAATGCCGCAACAGCATTCTTACGTGCCAGCTTGTTGTTCGACCCCAAAAGCGATGCTGCACGGATTCCCTCAAACTGCAGTTTTTCCAGTGTCTTCTCCGCATCAAAGGAACGATTGATGAACACCAGTCCTCTTTTTACGGGCAAACTATGCACAAGTTTCCGTAATGTCTCTATTTTATCACGGAATGGCGTAATTACATAGAAGTTTTCTATCGACGAAGGCTCAATTTCTCCTGCTTCAACCCGGATGACCTCCGGATCAGCCAGAAAATCAGCACGTTCCAGAGCTTTTTTCGGTGCTGTGGCGGAAAATAACAGGTACTGTGTCTCCTGCTGCAATGCCTTGACCAGCTCGGCAATAGACTTCTGGTTCTGGTCGTCCAACAGACGATCAAACTCATCCAGCACAAGCGTACTGACTCTTGCAAGCTTGAGTTTTCCTTTCCGCATGAGCTCAATCATACGCCCTGCCGAACCAACAACAATCTGCGGCTTCTTTTTCAGCCGGTCGATCTGGCGCGCAATGTTGGCACCACCGATCAGAGCCAAAGAGCGCACTGGCAGACTGCCCGCCTCAGTAAGCCGCGTAAGTTCATCAGCAATCTGCATTGCGAGCTCATAAGTCGGCGCGAGCACAACAGTCTGCACCGCCTGACTTTCCGTATCAATGCGCTGTACCAGCGGCAAAAGATAGGCCATGGTCTTTCCTGTCCCCGTCGGAGCCTGTCCCACGAGATTCGTGCCCGCCAGAATTTTCGGCACAGCCTGTGCCTGTATATCCGTTGGTTTGGCAAAGCCCAGCTTTTTCGCCGCCTCTGCAATGTTATCCTCAAGTCCCAGGGTCTTAAAATCTGTCATAATTTCTCCTTCATCCCAGCAATATGCCGGTAATTTTTATCGTCAGCTCAGTGCCGGTTTTCCCTTGTCATCATCAAAGGTCGCCGTACAGTGCGGATAGTTCGTGCAGCCCCAGAAGGCTCCATTTTTCCCATGGATGCGCCGCAGCTGCCCCTCACGGCAGCGCGGACAAAGATATTTTCCTTCAGTCGCAGGCTTAGCAGGAGCATGATCCATATGTTCCAACGGACTGGCCGAATACTTCGGCTGATCCCCCCAGCGGTTAAAGCCGCCTGCCTGATTAGCAGCGCGCTTTTGCGCGATCATCTGCTGTGCTGAGACCGTAGGCTGATACTCCGCACGAAAAGCTGCCATTTCCTCTGCCGACAAATACGGACTGCTATACACTGGAACAGCCTGACGTGCAGAGCTCCCCTGCGCAGAGCGTGCCGCACTGGCCGGTACCGGCTTCCGGGCTCTGGCTGCTGTCAGATCCGGCTTGCCCTCCTTATCATCACAGCTCATACGGCAGCGTGGATAGTTTGAGCAGCCCCAGAACGCACCATTTTTTCCTTGACGCTTAACCAATACGCCATTCTTGCAGCGTGGGCAGGGATGTTCTCCCTTGACTTCCATCTTTACGCCAAAAGCCTTCTGGCATAAAAGCTTCGTAAAGGAAATCTGCGCCTGAAGAAATTCCTCCAGCGTACCATCGCCGTCTGCCATGGAATGCAAATGATCCTCCCAAATAGCCGTAGAATCCGGATAGATCATCTCATCCGGCAATGCATCCACAAGAAGATAGGCTGCCGGTGTCGGCAGCAAGTACTTCTTTTTCCCCTGCTGCTTCAAGAATTTCCGCTTAATGAGATCATCGATGATCGTCGCACGCGTTGCCTCCGTACCAATACCATAAACATCCCTGAGCTTTTTTCTGGATTCCGGGTCCTTTACATACTTATGGATCTCCTTCATCCCTGCCAGCAGGGTCGCCGGTGTAAAACGCACAGGCGGCTTGGTCGCTTTCTGATCAAGTCTGCCTTTTTCATACTGCACCGTATCCTTTTTCTTCATCGCAGGCAAAGAACCGCTGTCCTCGTCCTCTGTGTTATCGCTCTCATCCTTGTCCGCCTTGCCGCCATTTGCCATATAGAGCGCCTTCCAGCCCGGGTCTACGATCACACGTCCGCTTGCAGTGAAAAGTTCATCTTTATAGGCAATGCCAATCTTTGTCTGATCATAGACATGGACCGGATAGAACTGTGCAATATAGGCCTGTGCAATCAGAAAATAAAGATTGCGTTCCGTCTCAGACAATGTCTCCAGCTTGACCCGGACCGTCGTTGGAATAATGGCATGATGGGCGGAAATCTTTTTGTCATTCCAGGCACGGCTCTTGATTTTCGCATCTGCACCTTTTGCCCAGCCGGACAGCTGCTGCTCTGCAGTACTGGAAAGATTCCCCAGGATTGTCTTTGCATCACCGAATTGATTCAGCGGAAGATATTCACAGTCCGAACGTGGATAAGTCGTAAGTTTGTGTTCATAAAGCTTTTGTGCCGTATCCAGAACAAGCTGCGGATCATATCCATAACGTTTTCCGGCCAATACCTGCAGCGAAGATAGGGAAAACGGCAGACGCTGGCTTTCCTTCTTCTTCGCCCTCTGATATTCTGAAACAAATCCTTCCCTTGGCTCTGCTGCAAACAAAGCCAGCTTTTCCTCCGCCAGCTTCTGATCAAGCAGACGCCCTTCCGCATCAAGGCCAGGCTGATCCTCTTTGGGCTTCCATACAGCCTGAAAAGTTCCATTGGCATGTGCAAAATCCGCCTTGATCGTATAATAATCCACTGGTTTGAACTTCTCGATTTCCCGTTCCCTGCGTACGACAAGAGCCAGGGTAGGTGTCTTCACACGTCCGATTGGCAAAACCACACGATGTCCTGCTCTGCGTGCTGCAAGTGTGTATGCACGGGAAAGATTCATACCAATGAGCCAGTCAGCGCGGGCCCGGGCCAGTGCTGACTGCTTCAGATTAAAAAAGTCCCTGTTATCACGCAGGGACGCATTCGCCTTCTTGATGCTTTTTTCATCCAGTGCATTCAGCAAAATGCGCCGGACAGGTTTCGTATTCCCAACATAATCCAAAACCTCATCAATCAAAAGCTGCCCCTCGCGATCCGGGTCTCCGGCATGTATGATTTCATCAGCACGTGCGATAAGGCCTTTAATGATATTGAACTGCTTTACACAGGATTCATCCACCAACAGTTTCCAGCTGGCCGGAACAATCGGCAAATCCTCAGCCCGCCACATTTTATACTTTTCATCGTACTCATTCGGCTCGGCCTGCCGCAAAATATGACCGAATCCCCAGGTCACGATGCCATCCCTGGTCTCCAGATAACCATCACGCCGTACAACCGGCCCGGTGAGACATTTTGCAATCTCAGCTCCCATGCTCGGTTTTTCGGCAATATATAATCTCAAAGCTTACACCCCAGTTTACTTAAAAATCAACGCATAAATCGCCCAGATAATGAACATCACCCAAAGGAAAATCATAAACGAAGCCGCCAGAAGAATATAGGGCATACGACGTGCTGCACGCGCAGCCTTTTCCTCGCTCTCACGTCTTACCGCCGGCGGCAGCAGATTCATCAGACCGCAGACGGCTGCCGGAATGATTACGACATCATCCATCATTCCGAGCAGCGGTATCGTGTCCGGAATCAGATCCACCGGACTGATCAGATAAAGCGCGGCCAGTGCCAAAAGCCCTTTGACCGTCTTCGGTGTTCGCGGATCACGCATGGCAATAAACATCAGAATGAGATCGCGACGAAACAGCCGAAAAAATCCTAAGATTCTTCCCATAGATTCCCCTCCGTTTTCCTTCGTTCCCTTCATTCTACCATACTTTTATATTTTCTCCAATTCATCGAACAGCAGCTGCGGATCCACCGGCTTTGTAAGATAACCATTCATCCCTGCTTCATAGGCAAGGCTGCGGTCCTCTTCAAAAGCGTTTGCAGTCATCGCAATAATCGGTACCGTCTTCGCATCATCCCGTGGCAGTTTGCGGATTGTACGCGCAGCTTCCAGACCATCCAGGCGCGGCATACGGATATCCATAAGAATTGCATAATACCGGTAGGGCTCAGCCTTTGCTGCCTTGCGCAAAGCCTGTAGGCCATCTGCAGCTGTATCCACGAGCAAGCCCCCTGCTTCCAGCAAGGTCTTGGCAATCTCCATGTTGATTTCATTGTCTTCGACAAGAAGAACACGCTTGCCCCGCAGTCGTGCCTGTCTCCAGGATTCCCTTTTCTCCCGGACATCCAGTCCATCATCCATATCCAGCTGAACCTCAAGCGGCAAAAGCACCGTGAAGCTCGTACCACGACGTTTACGGCTCTTCACCGAGATTGAGCCGCCCATCATACGTACCAGATTATATACAATAGAAAGACCAAGACCACTGCCGATATTATTGCGCGAAGTTTCTTTATTTTCCTGCTCAAAAGGATGAAAGAGGCGGTGCATGAAGTCCTCAGATATCCCAACCCCGGTATCGGATAGGACAAACCGAAGATGTGCATAGCCATTACGGCGTTCGACCGCTGCAATATCCAAAACGATCTCACCACTCTCCGGGGTAAACTTGACTGCATTGGAAAGCAGATTCATGAGCACCTGCTTCAAGCGCAAAACATCCCCCAGAAAAAACTTCTCCAGATTCTTTTGCCTCTGCACACGAAAATGAATTCCCTTCTTTTGTGTCTGTGGCTCGATGATTGTTGTAATCTGCTGCAGCAATTCTTCAAGCGAAAATACACTATGATCCAAGACCATCTTCCCAGCTTCAATCTTCGCCATATCCAGGATATTGTTGATCAGGGAAAGCAAATAGCTTGATGACATATCGATTTTTTCAAAACAATCATGTACATGCTCTGCATCTTCCAGCTGCATCTGGCCAATCGTACTCATGCCCATGATTGCATTGAGCGGTGTACGGATATCATGGCTCATCCGGGACAAAAAATCAGATTTCGCCTGATTCGCCGCACGTGCCGAAGCCAGTGCATCACGCAAAAGTTTCTCCTGCCTGGCCTGTTCACGCCGCTGCTCATCCAGCACCTTGATCATGGCAACCGCAAGGACATCATGCTGGATTGGATCAGCAACATGCACAAGAAGAATAGAAATCCAGTGATAGACTTCGTCCTTGGCTTTATATTGAAACTCCAGATAGACCTCCGGTTTGCCCGAACGAAATTCCTGCAAGACATTTTGCCGGTCAAAAAGGTGGCACACCTTTTCTTTCTGCGACCCTATCGTCAAAGCCGTGAGTTCCTGAATCAGCATATCATACTCTCCACTGACTGCATGCATATAATATTTGCTGTCATTCAGAATATAGCGGTAAATATTTTGCGACAAATTGATTTTCAACATACAAATATATGCTGCCCCGACTGCTGCACGCAATAAATGATTATCAAGAAACTGTTCCTGCTCCTGTGCCCGCCGCAAAAGTTCAACCTCATGATTTTTCTTTGCAATCCGTTCTTCCTGTTTTTTCCGCTGGGTAATATCCGTAACAAAGGAATAGAGCACCGGCTCACCATCAGCATCCTGCCCTTTTTTGCCGAAGTCTGCAGCCCAGATCAGGCTCCCATCCTTGCATACCGCACGATATTCCAGCGTATACGTATCTCCCTGATTTAGCTGGAGTTCCTGCTGCTCACAGACTTCAGGATAATCCTCTGCATAAATCATCCCACGTGCATAGTTTCTGGTTCCTTCATAAAAATCCGGCCAATCGTTATACCCCAGCATCTGACAAAAAGAATTGCTCACCCACTTCGCAGGATGTCCGGATTCCTGATGGCAAATAACCATTCCTCCTGGCAAATGCTGAAGCATAATCTCAATCTGACAACGCTGCCGCTCTAATTTCTTTTCCATTTTTCGTCTAACTGCAAGAATCGCCTGCTGGTTCTCCATCTCCATCACTTCCTAGTACAAACGTCTTTAATCATATTATAACGCCACTGTTCAAGATTTAAAAGAGCATACGAAAAAAGCACCTGCCTCAGCAAGTGCTTCATCTAACGGTCAACGTCAGCCAATCATCTTCGCTCTTCGAGCTCGATTCCT
>CAZTAP010000086.1:0-11368 GCA_964611665.1 uncultured Selenomonadaceae bacterium
TACAAAGAATTTTCTCTTTATACAACAGCCTGTTTTTTGCTGGCGGTCCTATGCGATGACATGCCGCAACCTGCCGGTCTGTGGATGGAACATCAAACCGTGAATCTGGATATCCCCGGGAAGAAGCGGATGATGGGAAAGCGCCTGTACGGTACGGACAACATTCTTTTCCGCTGATTCAAAGCGATCGGTCCAATGGCTCAATTCATCCCTGACCATGGCAATTGCCTCTGGAGCGATTCCTCGCTGCAGCATTTTTTCCATCAGCTCTCCGGATGTCGTCTTCTCCATGCCGCAGGAATCATGCCCGATGACAAACACTTCCTGCACACCCATTTGGAAAACACAAATCAAAAGGCTCTGCACCATGCTGTCAAACATCCCGGTCACACAATTCCCTGCATTTTTGAGGATTTTTGCTTCCCCCCGCTGGATTCCCAAGGCTGGCTCCAAAAACTCAACAAGTCTTGTATCCATGCAGGTCAATACAGCAAAATGCCGCGTTGGCCTGCTGCTGCAGACAGTTTTGCACGCAGGAGGCTCCTGCGCACAAAAGTTTTCATTGGCTGCAAAAAGCTCTTCCATGATGCTCATACTTCTGCATCCTTGAATATTTCTATGATATCGCCAACCATGACCCTGGGTGTACGATCCCCGGCCAGAACAATTTCTCCCGGCTGCTCCACCGTACGCTCTTCGCCGAAGCTCAGCGTACAATGACCATGTTCGCGCAAGTTTTTATTTGCCTCCTCGCCGACACCAGTAACCCTGTACTCACGATCTGCAAGGATCACGGTATCTCCCGGGGCAATGTCCTGCTTTACTTCCGCCCTGGTATGGGACACCACCATATTGGCATAAGCATAAGGGACATCTTTATCAAATATGATCATACTGCCGCGCGTCTGCAGAAGCTGCAAAGCAAAGTCACCAATAGCAGTAAGTGTTACACGATATTTCATTGCTTTTCCCCCTAACCAATAACTTTATCAATGAAAAAGGTCAGACTGATTGCGGTAAGCGAAGCCACACAGGTCGCAAGGGTATAGGATTTCAGCGCGTCCTGCACACTCAGGCCAAAATACTCCTTTACAATCCAGAAGCCGGAATCCGTGACATGGGAAAAACAGATGGCTCCGGCACCCACGGCCAGTGCTACGATAGCCGGATCAAGCTGCGGATACTGTCCGAGCATTGGCAAAACGATACCGGCAGAGGTCATCATCGAAACGGTAGCTGAACCGACCGAGAAACGCATGATGGCAGCTACCACCCAGGCCAGGAGCAGCGGATTCATATTCAGCGAGGTAAGCACTGCACCAAGCTGCGTACCCAGTCCGCTGTCCAGCAAAATACGGTTGAATGCACCACCCGCGCCGATGATCAGCAAAATGCCTGCAACCGGAGCAAAGGACTGATCCGTAAATTTCAAAAGTTCCTGCATGCTGATCCCACGGCGCAGCCCCAGGGACCAATACGCAAAAAAGGCAGAAATGAGCAGTGCGGTAATCGGATTGCCGATGAAGTTCACGATTTCTGTATAAGGAGAGGCTTTGCCCGCAGTAAGTTCAAAAATCGTCTTGCCGACCATGATCAGCATCGGCAGTAAAATCGTAAACAATGTAATGCCAAATTTTGGCAGCTCTTCATCCGGAACCTCTTTGACCGGTTCATTCAGATTCGTCAGACTCGAACGGATGCCGCGTTTGATGAATTTCGTCCAGATTGGACCTGCGACTGCAGCAGAAATGATACAAACGAGAAGACCAAGCATGATCACCTTGCCTACATCAGCATTCAACGTAGACGCAATCGCCATTGCGGCCGGATGCGGCGGCAGCATACAATGGACGATCTGCAGAGATACCCCCATCGGAACCCCGATGGCAACGATCGACATCCCTGTAGCTCTCGCTACACTGAGAACCAGCGGGATGAGCAAAACAAAACCTACCTGAAAAAATACCGGAATACCCGTGATAAGGCCTACCACCATCATCGCCCAGTTCGCACGCTGCTTGCCAAACCTTTGGATCAGCGTACGCGCCAGCCGTTCCGCTCCACCGGAAGTCTCCAGCATCTTGCCGAGAATGCTGCCCATCCCCAGCACCGTCGCAAGAAACCCCAGAGTTCCGCCCATACCCGCCTCAATGGAAGCGCAGATTTTCGTCAATGGCATGCTGGTCATAAAGCCAACATAAAAGCAAACTACGATGAGACTGACAAACGCATGCAAATGAAACTTCATGATCAAAAGAACGACCAGCAGAATTGCTGTAATCAATGTACCTACCAGAAAAGCTGTTTCCATAGTTCATCCTCCTGCTATTTGACCAGTGAAAAACACTGGATATCTTCCTGAATGACGGTCATCATGGCCTCTTCTGCCGCTTTTGCCATGGTTTCAAAGCGTGTATTCTTATCCTTATGCACCGCAAGGAATTCACGTGCCGCAGCAATCCCTGCCGTTGAAACCTCCGTGTTGATATTGATCTTGCGAATCCCCAGCCGAATGGCCTTTTGTAAAAGCTCTGCAGGAATCCCGGAGCTGCCGTGCAGTACCAGAGGAATCTCCACTGCCTGCCGGATTTCTGCCAGGCGCACAAAGTCCAGCCTTGGCGTCCCCTGATAAATACCATGGGCATTGCCTATGGCAATCGCAAGTGCATCAGCGCCGGAAGAAGCAGCATATGCTTTTGCTGCAGCCACGGTTGTATAGCTCTTTTCCTCCGGTTGTCCGCTGCTGTCTGAACCATCTTCCGGATTCATATAGCCCAGCTCACCTTCGACACTTACATCCAGCGCATGCGCAATATCTGCGATCTGGCATGTCATCCGGATATTTTCCTCCAGCGGAGCCTTCGAGCCATCAAACATGACCGAAGTAAAGCCCGCACGCAGTGCACGGAAAATGACCTTCGTTTCCTTGCTATGATCCAGATGAAGAACCATAGGTACATCAGCACCTGCCGTATAGAACTTCACAAGCTCTGCCATGGCCTCCAGCGGCATATGCCTGTCATAAGCTTCGCCAAAGGAAATAATGACCGGGCTCTGCAGGTGCTGCGCGGTATGCACAACAGCCTGCAGGGATTCTACATTATAAACATTAAACGAGCCAACTGCAATCTTTTTTTCTGCTGCATATTGCAGCATCTCCTGTAAATTGATCAGCATGGCAGCCCTCAGCGGTCATTGAGCATATCGACAACCTTGCGCAGCGTGTCGATACCGCCTACATTGCCAGGGAAAATAACATAGGCCATATCCGGGAACTTGCTTTCCTTCCCGGTCTTCCATACAGGGATTCCCGGAGCTGCCTGCCCAAGGACAAGAGCTTTCTTTACCCCAAGCCCCTTCGTTCCCACATCGCTCGAGGTAATCCCGCCCTTGGCAATGAGGAATGCAGGTTTAACGCTCAAGCGATGTACAATGCTTGTAATCGCTTCAGAAATCTTTACCGATACCTTCAGGGATTCTTCTTCTGAGCCAACATCCAGGCGCTTGCGTCCGGTAAAGACAGCTACCGTCTGCCCCTGACAGATTGCGTCTTCTGTTTCCGCAATGATACGCGCAAGCTCAGTTTCCAGTTTTTCCGGCTCCAGAACCAGCAAATGATTGAACGCTATAAATTTGACATCGCTGCTTTTTTTCAATTCCTCAAGCTGCTGTGTCGTCTTCTTCACATGAGAACCAATGATGATCAGTCCGCCATTTTTATTTCCCGCATCGATAAGATCTGCTTTCTGTAAGAGAGGCTGATCCGGAACGCCGCCGATGACCTTGGTAAACGCAGCTGCTGTACGGAACATGAACGTTTTTCCTTTTGCCATAGCCTGCAGCAGCGCAATGGAAAACACCTTGACATCCACATAGTCCACGGCATTCACGATAACCTTATTGAAGCCGTTGACGCCACAAAGCTGATCCGCAATCTTCTCTACGCTGCAGGAGCGCAGATCCTCCAACGAAATATACGTTGTATCCGCTGCCTTATATGCACCATGCGTTTTTTCCTCAATATAACCGCCCATTTCAGAAGACGTATAGCCAAACGTTTTATCCTTGGCAAATTCCGTTTCTGCTGCCGGAACAAGATCGTCATCTTCCTGCACATAATGGACATTATCAATCGTAAAACGGCCGCCTTCCTTGAAAAACGGCATGAGGACCTCACCATCAATGACTGGTGAACCTGCTTTTTCCAGGGTATCCCGCAGGGTAATCGTTTCCAGTGGATAATGTCCGCGCAGGGTCGAATCGCTGCGGCTGATGATCATGAAATCTTTGCCGCATTTTTTTGCTTCTGCTGCCACGCGCTCTGCAATGGTCTGATGCACCTGCTGCGTATACTCTGCCGTAAAGGCACGGGAATTGGTCAGGATGAAAAACATGCTGTTTTCTTCGGCAAAACCAGCGGCGATACTATCCTCCGACCAGTCTGTATAAACAGAAATATCATGTACCGTCTGCACACCTGTCGGATCGTCATCCAATACTACAATCTTTCTATGGAAATCCTTCAATAAGTTCTTCAGCTTCTGATCTGCCTGTGCTTCATCGATTGACGGAATTTTATCAAAACGTTCTTTTTTCAATATCTTTGTCATGTGCCTATCCCCTATCTTTTTAGTAACCAGGAGCGGCAAGCCGCTCCCCAACCATTACTCTGCAGCCTTGACTTCTACTCCGGCAATCTTCTCATAGAACTGGACAATGCCGCTATGATCATCCATGATATGGCCGCCCGCCTTCAGACTCAGCATAATCTGCTGCAGTTCACTTGTCAAAATCAACGGCACTTCAAGGCTTTTCGCCGTATCCATGACATTCGTGATATCCTTGAGATTGATGGCCAGCGTTCCGCCCGGTTTGAAATTGCGGCTGTACATCATCGGTGCCTTCGCATCAAGAACCGTACTGCCCGCCAGACCACCGCGCACAGCCTCATAGACCTTCTTCGGGTCAGCTCCGGCTTTCTGCGCCAGCACCAATGCCTCAGAAACCGCTGCAATATTCAAATTGACCATGACCTGATTGGCAAGCTTGGCCACTGAGCCGCTGCCATTTGGACCGACGACCGTAATCGAAGAACCCATAGCATCATAGACATCCTTCATCTTTTCAACGACAGCCTCATCGCCGCCGATCATGAAAGCCAGCGTTCCATTGACTGCCCCCGGCTCACCGCCGCTGACGGGAGAGTCCAGGAAAGGACAGTCCTTTGTCGCTGCCATTTCAGCAAAATGCTTCGAATCTACAGGCGAAACCGAGCTCATATCCGCAAGGATCGTTCCCGGATTGACACCGGCCAGGATGCCATCCTCACCCGCCAGCAAAGATTCTACGATTTTCGCATTCGGTACCATGGTAATGACAACATCTTTATCCTCAGCAGCTTCCTTCGCTGACTTTGCCGCTTTCGCGCCCTCCGCCGCAAGTGCCGCAACTGCCGCTGCGTTGATATCATAGACCGTTGTATCTATGCCGGCCTTCAATAAATTTTTCACCATTGGTTTTCCCATGATTCCTAAACCGATAAATCCTACCTTTGACATTTAAACTCCCCCTGTAAATTTTATTAGTGTGTAGCATACCACTAATTAGTATGTAGCATACCAGTTAGTGTAAAAACAACAGAATGACCAGCCTGACCATTCTATTGTTTTTACGCGGACTGCTTCTGCACGGTCTTGCTCAAAATCCGTTCGGTAATCAGCATATGCGCCTCAAAAGCCTTCTGTGCCTGAACTGCATCGCCTGAACGAATAGCCTCCAGAATATCCTCATGCTCCTGCAGAGCCGCCATATGACGATCCTCAGATGCCAAAGAATTCACCACAACCTGCTCCAGTCGTGTATGCATCATATCAGAAGTACGGATGAAATAAGGGTTTTTCGTGAATGCCACAATGACCTCATGAAAACTGATATCCGCCTTCATAAACTCATAATGGGCTTCACTCGAGGAAAATTCACGTTCCTGACCCATACAGGCTTCCAGTTTCTTCAGCGTTTCCTTTCCTTCCGCCGTATCGATCTGCTGCGCGAGATAACGTACGCTAAAGCCTTCGATTGCCATACGTGCCTGAATGATCTGCTGGATATCTTCAAATAGGATTGGCTTCACACTAAGTCCCCGGTTATTGAATACCTCAATCATATTTTCATGCTTAAGCTGCAGCACAGCCTCACGCACCGGTGTACGTGAAACATTCAGCCGTTCAGCGAACATCTGCTCAGAGTAAATCTCCCCCGGCTGCAAATCCCCTTTGATAATCGCGGATTTCAAATACTCATAGACCTGATCCTTATAGGATGTCTTATTAATCATTTTTTCACCTCCCTGTATTCTCTATGTATGTAGCATACTACTATTCTTTTGAAAAGTCAATATCATTCAATAAAAATAAAGATGATTTTATCTTAATTTCTCCCTTCGTATACGACGAAACAATAATGTCCGGCAAAAATCAAAAAAATATGTTACGATAAGAATATCTCAGCAAAGGAGGCACATTCATGGAGCTCTCAAAGCATAGTGCTGTGCAAATTGTGCAGGAAATCAACAGTGTCCTGCCGCAAAAAATCAACTTGATGAATAAACACGGCATCATCATTGCAAGTACAGATCCCAATCGCATCGGTACCTTTCATGAGGCTGCTGCCAAAATCATTACGGAAAATCTGGATGAACTGCGTATTTATCCTGACAGCGGTTACACAGGCACACTGCCCGGCACGAATTTTCTGCTGCGCGTCTATGGTGAGCCCATTGGCGTACTCGGCATAACCGGCCCCTATGAAGAAATCCTTTCGATTGCCCGTGTCATAAAGAAGATGACCGAAATCCTGGTAAAGGAACAAGATTTGCAGCACCGGCACGAACTCATTGAAAGCAGCCGTGCACGTTTCCTGATTGAGTGGCTCACTCATAACGAAACGTTTGTAAACAAAAGCTTTTTAGAGCGCGGCATGAAGCTCAATATTGACTTGCGTCTTCCCCGCCGCATCCTTGCCATTGACCTGCGTTCTGACCTGCCGGACTTCGACCGGAACAATGCCGAGGAAATCCTTGAACACCAGCTGAAGTCACTTGACTATCACAGCCTGCTCTGTAAAACTATGACCGAAATCATTGTATTGGTCAGTATTGCAGATACTGACCTCCTGCGTGAATTTGCTCAGCATCTTAAAGACACCGTGGAAAAGCTCATTCCTGTCCAAGTCACTATCGGCATAGATAATCCGGCCGCAGATTACCTGCATGCCCATACGGCTTATCTGCAAGCCCAGAAAGCCTTACAATCTTGCCTTCGCATGCAAAAAACAACAATTAAATTTTATGATGAAATCAATATGGAAATCTTTGCCGACGAGGTTCCCGATACGACAAAGCTGCAATATATCAAAAAAATCTTTTGTGACTATGACAATCCTGAATTACAGGATGCCATTCATCTTTTGGAGCTTTTTTATGAGCATGATGGTTCGATCAGCAAAACAGCAGCCCGGCTTTTTATCCATAAAAACACCTTACAGCAGCACCTGAAAAAAATCGCTGCACGTACCGGTTATGATCCGCGTTCGCTGCGTGACACGGCCGTTTTTTATATTGTCATCTATTTTTATCATGATCTTTTAAATAATGGCTACAAAGTTTAGCCAGATATGGTATGTATACCATAAAAATACTGCGATATAGGTTTCCTGTAATATATCCTTTTGCTTTTCCATCTGTTAGAATTTTCACTGTAAACAAAATTCATCTACAGGAGGTTTTAACATGACAGGCATCCCACTTCTGATTACATTTTTCTTTGCCATTGTCCTAATGATTACAGCAATCTCAAAATTCAACATCCACCCATTTCTTTCCCTGATGGGAACTTCCCTGCTGCTTGCAATTGTCGTCGGACTTTCTCTGGAGCAAATTCCTGGAATTATCGGTGCCGGATTTTCAGGAACTTTTGCAAGCATAGGTATTGTCATTATCCTCGGTGCACTCATTGGGCTTATTTTGGAAAAAACTGGTGGTGCACTTCGCCTGGCGGATGTCGTGATCCGCTGTGTCGGTGAAAAACATCCACAGCTAGCCATCATGCTCATGGGCTGGATTGTATCTATCCCGGTTTTTTGTGACAGCGGCTTCGTTATCCTCAACCCAATCCGCAAGGCTCTGCGGAAGAAAATCAAGACCTCTGCTGTTGGCATGGCTGTCGCACTTTCTGCCGGCCTTTATACCTCTCATGTATTCATTCCGCCTACACCAGGACCAATTGCCGCAGCTGGTTCACTGGGGATTGCCGATAATCTTGCCGGAGTCATTCTGATTGGCGCCATCACCTCCATCCCTGCACTTTTAGCAGCATATCTTTTTGTGCTCTATATCAGCAAACATGTTCAATCTTCCGAAGATCTTGAAGACGACTCACAGGATACTAAAACCTATGAAGAACTGGTTGCTGAATATGGGGAAATCCCGGGAGCAGCTGCTTCTCTGGCTCCTATTGTCGTTCCAATTCTGCTCATGGGCGTTGGCTCTGTTGTCGCCATGACCGGAGCAAAAGGCGTTGTCCCTTCCCTGTTGAATTTTCTCGGCACACCTATCATTGCTTTAGCTGTCGGTGTACTGTTTGCCATTGGTGTACTTGTTTCGACAAAACATATGGATGAATTCTATTCGATTACTGATGAAACATTAAAAACCGTAGGGCCAATCCTGTTCATTACTGCTGCAGGCGGCGTACTTGGCAAAGTCATTACTGCTGCAGGCTTTGTTGAATTCATCAAAGCAAATGCAGCCTTTATTTCCAGTATCGGGATTTTCTTCCCCTTCCTGATCTCCGCTATACTCAAAACTGCCCAGGGATCTTCTACCGTTGCGATTACCACAACAGCAGGCATTATGGGCATGTATTCCGATTCAGCTTCCATGATGACAGCACTTGGTCTTACCTCTCCCACAGCCGCTTTATTGACTGTCATGGCAATCGGTGCAGGCGCGATGACCGTATCCCATGCAAATGACAGTTACTTCTGGGTAGTAACGAATTTTAGTGGTATGACCCCGCAGGATGGTTACCGCACACACACAATCATGACATTCATTGTTGGTGTAGTTTCTATTCTGGCTATTTTTACTGCATCTCTGGTTCTTCTGTAATTTGAAATGAGGCGAATTCTATGCATATTGTTTTAGCTATTGATTCCTTTAAAGGAAGTCTCTCCTCGATTGAGGCAGGAAATATCGCGGCTGGTGCAATCCTGAAGCTTTGGCCTGATGCCGTCTGCGACGTTTTCCCGCTTGCCGATGGCGGTGAAGGGACCGTGGATGCCCTGGCTGCTGGCCTGGGCGGCAAAATCATAGCCGCTGAAGTCACGGGACCCCTGGGAGAAAAGATTACCAGCCGTTACTGCCAGCTTGATGAAACGCACACGGCAGTCATCGAAATGGCTGATGCTGCTGGCATTACCCTGGTTCCCGAAGAAAAACGCAACCCGCTCAATACCACGACCTACGGTCTTGGCGAGCTGATTCTGCACGCTGCTGCCCATGGCTGCCGTAATTTCATTATTGGTATCGGCGGCAGTGCCACGAACGACTGCGGTCTCGGCATGCTGAGTGCATTGGGCATCAAATTCCGAAAGGCAGACGGTTCTGCTGCCGGTATTTATGGACGTGATCTTGCAGATATCGTCAGCATTGATCCGGATGAGCTCCAGCCTGTTCTGAAAGAATGTCATTTTCGCATTGCCTGTGATGTAACGAATCCGCTCTATGGTCCTAACGGCTGCTCTGCTGTCTATGGTCCGCAAAAAGGTGCCAGCCCGGAAATCATACGGCATATGGATCAGGCAATCCATACATTCGCCGACAGGATACAAGATCAGCTCGGCATAGACAGCGCAGACATCTCCGGTGCGGGTGCTGCTGGCGGGCTCGGCTATGCCTTCCATACCTTTCTGGGCAGTACACTGGAGCCGGGCATCGCTTTGATTCTCGATGCCATCAAGATTCGCAAGTCTTTACAGACGGCGGATATCGTCATCACAGGCGAAGGCCGGATGGATTTCCAAACCGCTATGGGCAAGGCACCAGTCGGCATTGCCCAGCTCGCAAAAAAAATAAATCCAAAAGTTCGTGTGCTTGCCGTATGCGGTTGTGCTGCAGCTGAGGCAGAAGCCGTGAATCAGCATGGCATCGATGCCTATTTTCCAATCCTGCATCTTCCTTGTACCACGGCAGAAGCCATGCAGCCAGCAATTGCCCAAAAGAACCTGGAACAAACAGTCACACAAATCTTCCGGCTGTTTTAAAAACAAGAAGGCCCGGCAAAATCGCCGGGCCTTCTTGTTTCGTTTCATCCTTCGCTATCAAAGGAACCTCCAACCGTAATACTTGCAGACGTATCATTGAACCGCTCCGCCAGTGTCTCCGATACACCTGAGCCATCGGAAACGATGGAAGTAATGCTCCGATCATGCTGTGCAGGATCATTGGTGTCCAGACTCGTCTTCAGAATCTGCGGTTTTTCTTCTTTTTGCACAGGGTGTGTACGTGTCTGAGAAACGATTTTTTCTCCTGCCCGCACCGTAATCAGCACAGAACCATCCGACATGGTCTGCCGCATAATGGTAATCTTCGTTCCATCCGGCATCGTCGTCCCGTTCTCGTCACCATAGCCGGTCGCAGGTGCTCCCTGCTGCAGATTGCTTACCATCTTAGCAAAGATATCCTGTGTATTTTCATCCTTCTTTTTCGCCGCTGCAGTTATCGCTGAAACTGCTGAAGTTCCGCTGACGCCTCGAATCGTATCGCTCATCTTTTCGCCCCTCCTCTTACTCTTACTATCGTAAAAAAGAAGCATTTTGATAAGCGCTTTTTATTCAGTCTTCATGATGACACGAATGCCCTAAAGCCGCTGCCCACTCGTGGCTGATCAGCCCGTCATGCGCGAAGCTCGCGACGATATGTGCGTTGATTTCCCTGAAAATCACCATATCTTCTTCACTGCCTCCGCCCCGTACCTTTTGATGATAGGCCTTCTTGATCTGGCGATTGATTTTATAATACTGCTGTGCACGATAATCCATAGCGCATTCTCTCCCCTGTCAAATATTCTTTTTCCAGAATAACAGAATCTGCTCATGAAGTCCAGCGCTCCAGCCACTTGCGCCAGACAGATTTCTTCACATCATGTCCAGGCTCTGCCGTATTGCCGCACCAGGCAGCTTCGCAGCCGCCGCAATACGGACAGCTTTTGCATTGCAGACTGCTTCTGCGGCTGCATGAGCTGCAGATACAGGCTGCACATGAGGACTCTTTCATCATCATCACCCTCGCCGATCATTTTCTTCATCTTAA
>CAZTAP010000087.1:0-11162 GCA_964611665.1 uncultured Selenomonadaceae bacterium
ATTACACGCTTTCATCCTGCTTGTCAACACTATTTTTGAAAAAAGTTGAAACAGCCCGAACGCTCCAGAACAATTCCTGCAGCATAAGCTGCGAGGAGGTTCACGCCGCCTTCCAGTGCAAGGCCCGGCGTTGAAGTAAGCCCGACCGCCAGGCCGCCATAGAGAAGAGCCCCGGCAAGCGTATAGCCAAGAACCATCCAGGCCGCTGACAAAAACATACCGCTGAACGTCTTTAGTGTAAAGAGCTTGGTCTGCTCCCCTGCTATGCGCCAGAGAATTTCCGCCATGCCGAATTTAATCAGTAAAGTCGGCACGATCCAGATGGGAAAGCCGCCCAGGAAGTCTGCAAAAGCCGAGCCTATGCTCGCCGCCATAGCCCCCTCCTTCCTTCCTGCAAACAGAACGACCAGAAAAATCGCTGCATCACCAAGATGAGCATACCCCAAAGGAATAGGAATGCGCGGCACCATGGTAAGGATGCAGATCAAAGCCGCCATTACAGCGGTTCTACAGAGCGTTCGTACAGAAACAACAGATGACATGATCTATCCCCTTTCAAATAAAAAATAAGACTTGCGATAAATTTTCCTTATTTTAGCAAAAAGAAAAACCAACTGCAAGTCCAATGAACCATTCTCTTATTTTTGTATCGCTACAATTGCAATTTTTTCAGCGCTTGTTCAACATCCTCCTGCAAATCCTCGATATCCTCGAGTCCCACATTGACCCGTACCAGATCATCGGTGACCCCTGCATTTTCCTTTTCCTGCTTACTGGAATGTACAAAAATCGTCGATGCCGGATGGATCACCAATGTCCTGGCATCTCCAATATTGGAAACATTCAATGCATAATGCAGGCTGTCAATGAACGCATAGGCTTTTTCCCTGCTGCCAAGACGCAGCGTCAGCATTGCACCATAGCGCTCATGGAACTGCTGCTTTGCCAGTGCATGCCAGGGACTTGAATGCAGTCCCGGGTAATTTACAAGAATACCGCTTTGCTGACTGCAGAATTCGGCCAAATGCTGTGCATTTGCACAGATCCGTTCCAGCCGCAAGGCCAGTGTATCGAGGCCGATCCCGGTAAGATACGCATTAAATGGAGCCATGCAGCCTCCATAGTCGGTCACCATCCTCATCCGCATGCGCACGATAAAACTCAGCGGTCCAAACGCATAGTCCTTGAATTTTGGAAACTTCGCCGCATCCCATCGAAATTTGCCGCCGCTCACCACAATGCCGCCAATGGAATTTCCATTGCCATTGATTGCCTTCGAGGTAGAATGGATCACCACATCTGCCCCCAAAGAAATCGGCTGCAAAAGATAAGGCGTCGTAACCGTATTATCGACAAAAAGTGGTACCTCATGCTGATGCACCATGCTGGCCAGTGCTGCAATATCCGGTACATCAAGCTTTGGATTGCCAATGCTTTCTACGTAGACGAGCCGGGTTTTTTCTGTCATGCATGCTGCAAAAGCCTCAACACTGCTATCTGCCGCATAGCGTACCCGAATCCCATAGGATGCCAGATCCCGGAAAATCGAGCTGGTGCCGCCATAAAGTCCGCCAGCTGCCACAATCTCATCCCCAGAGGACACGACATTCAAAACAGCCTGCATAATCGCAGCCATGCCGGAGGCACACGCAGCGGCTCCCACGCCGCCCTCCAATGCATTGATGCGCTGCTCAAAGCCGGCAATCGTCGGATTATTTACACGTGTATAAACAAAACCAGGCTTTCGCCCGGCAAAAACTTTTTCCATTTCCTCAGCACTCGCCTGATAATAAGCTGACGTTTGGTAAATTGGCTGAGTTGTCGCACCAGAGGCTGCATCCGGTGCAAAATGATCATGCAGCAGGCGGGTTGTAAATCTCATATTTCCAGCCCGCCCTTTTTCACCAGCAGTTCATAGCTGCCGTCAGCCTGCTGTTCAACAGAAATCACCTTGTGGCCCTCGTCCTTAAGGCTGCGCGGTACATTCTGGATTGGCTCGCCATCGTTCAGATGTACGGACAGAATCTGTCCATCTGCCAGTTCCTCCAGGCTCATCTTTGTTTTGACAAAAGTCATCGGACAGACGACATCCGTGATATCCAGTGAATCATCTGCTTTTATCTTCATAAAACGGCCTCCACTTCCCGTTGAAATTTATCCCATCCCACACGGTCCAAACAGCTGCAGAAGCGCTCACTCGGCTTCGCATATTTTTCAAAAAAGGCCAGGGTCACATCGACAATTTCATAGACCTTTTTCTCTTCAAAAATAATCGGCAAAAAATGACGTCCTACGGCAATGCGGTTGCCATAAAGTCCGCCAAAGGAAAGCACGAAACCATTTTCTCCTGTCCAGGAATCTGTCGGACAGCTCTTGATGCATTTGCCGCAATAGACGCACTGTTCAAGATCAAGGTGCACGGCCTTTGCCTTCTTATCCACATGGATGGCTTTTTCCGGGCAGACCGCTTCACAAACACCGCAATAACTGCAGGCAGACGGTTTCCAGGCAGGCAAAGTCCCCCCTTTGACCCCGAGATCATTTTCTTCAGTCTTCAGACAATTATTGTGACAGCCCGTAAAACCGAATTTGAATTTATGCGGCAATTCACGTCCCCCATAGCGGCGATCGAACTCATCCGCCAGATGCACCGTATCAATGAGCCCGGAAGCACAGACCGCATTTCCCTGACAGGCCGTAATCGTGCGCACGCGCGGCCCGCATACACCGACCTGAACACCACCAGCCAGCAGTGTCTCTTTGACTTTTTCAATATCCTTCAGCTGAATGAAGGGAACCTCGATGCCCTGACGCGATGTCAGATGGACATAGCCCTTGCCAAACTGCTCAGCAACCTGCTGGATTGTCCCGAGCTGCTGCGCAGTAAAATGACCCCCCACCGATTTCAGACGCATGGAAAAGTTGTCCTTTTGCTTCTGGCGCATAAAGCCGCCTTTTTTTAGTTCTTTATAATCTACCGTCATCATTTTCCCTCCTATATGTCATTGAATCTGAAGCTCTTCTCTTGTCACCTTTTTTTCCGAATCAACCCGAAAGCTATGCAGCACCGGCTTTTCCGCAGCAAGTGACAGAATCAGATAGCTGGCCCTTGGATCGAACGCCAGACGCTTATCCTCTTCGCTCGGCCGCGAAGGGCTGGCCGGATGGCTGTGCCAGTTGCCCAGCAGCACCCATCCCTCAGCACGCAGTTCACGCACCACCGCAAACTGTTCCTGCGGAGCAAGGGAGAAGTGTTCCGGGCTGTGATCGGTATTCGTCAGATAAAAAACCTTCTTTATGATCTTGACGTCCCCTTCGATTCTGCCGCCAAGCAGGCCGCAAGCTTCGATGGGTGCCTGCTTCTCTGCATAGGCAATCATTTTTTCATAATCTTCCTGTTCCAATAAGACCTGCACAGACTCATCCCCTCATCCTGCGATATTCGCCTGCTTGCGCAAGTCGCACGCAGGCTGTTCATAATCGATGAGCTCAGTGATTGTGGGGCTATCCCCGCACACTGCACAATGCTGGTTCTTCGGCAGACGAATTTTACGGAAGCTCATCGTAAGTGCATCATACGTCAGAAGATAACCCGTGAGCAATTCCCCGATACCGAGCAGATATTTGAGTGCTTCCGCTGCCTGCAAAGTGCCAATGACACCGCCCATAACACCAAGCACCCCTGCCTGACGGCAGGTCGGCACTGCATCCTTCGGCGGCATCGTCGGGAATACGCAGCGATAGCATGGCCCTTTACCCGGCACATAGGTCATCGTCTGTCCCTGAAAACGGATAATTCCGGCATGAGAATATGGTTTTTTCTCAAAGACACAGGCATCATTGATCAGAAACTTGGCAGGGAAATTATCCGTACCATCAATAATGAAATCATAGTCCTGATCACGTATGATATCCCGGATATTGTCCGCACGGACCATTTCACGATACGTATGGACCTGCACATCCGGATTCATCTCCTGAATGGTCTCACGCCCGGATTCTATTTTCAGCTTGCCGACATCCCTGGTCTGATGGATGATCTGACGCTGCAGGTTTGATAAATCCACAACATCAAAATCTACCAGCCCGATCTGACCGACGCCAGCTGCTGCCAGATACATTGCTGCTGGTGCACCCAGGCCGCCTGTCCCAATGACCAGCACCTTGCCAGCCAGCAGTTTTTTCTGTCCCTTGCCGCCGACCTGCTGCAGCAGGATATGGCGCGAATAGCGCTCCAGTTGTTCATTCGTCAGGCTGCTCATCGCGCACCGCCTCCCATAAAATACAGGAATTCTACCGTATCGCCATCCTTGACGAACGTATCCTCAAATCTGGCATGATCAATAAATTCACCGTTAAGCTGCACCGTCACATAGTCTGGCTGATCAGCCTCAGCAATCACCAATAGATTCCTGAGATTGATTGACTGCTCTAATTCCAACGTCTCTCCATTCACCGCTAATTTCATTATTTCTGCCTGCCTTTCCTGAATAAAATCGATTGATTGGTCAAATCAAATCACATAATCGAAGTAAAATTTCAACGTACGATATTGATTGAGGAAATAATAGCGGTTCGCAAAATCCGCCTTTTCCTTCGGAGATGCCTGACCAGCAGCCAAAGCAGCATACTCTGCCAGCAACTGGCAAAGAAGCCCTGACTCGTGCACCTTCAGCCCAAATCCCCGGCCATTGACGACGGGGTGGCCGCTGTACCGATAATCTGCCAACGGCTGAATATCGATAATCCGTCGATTGCGGACGGAAACAGCTGCCTGGTCACGCAAGACCAGAATATCGAAATTCTCCGGGTACTCATAGCTCAGGCCCCGGGTCGGGATCACATCACCGACCTGATAGGTTTTCTGTGGAGCTGCAGCTACTTTTGTCACAGCATAGCGCTCCACATCATAGTAAAACTCATCAAAGATATCTCCGCGGGCTGTCACCCGCTCGCCAATGAACACCGGCTCCTGTTCCTCAGCTGCTGCTTCAGCAGCCACCACGATACCGCCGCCGGCCACATCATAACCATCCACAAGCACAAAACGTCCGGTGGCCTGATGGGCCTGGAATACATCAAAAGCAATCGAAGCTTTTAGCCGAAGGATGACCTCCGCCACATCATTCAGCTTTATCTCACTCGCGCCTTCACGACTGTCAAGGTTTGACGCATCAATCGTCTTGACAATGCTCTCGACCTCGGCCCCGACTTCCTGCGTAGCCAGTTTCAGTTTATAAGTCTTATTCAGCCGCAATGGTTCCTTTCCCATCCAGAACAGCGAAGCCCGCAGACGGTTCGATACTGCAGGCGGCTCATCCGCCGCATGCGTGATAATCTCACCGCGCTGGTTGAAGAACTCATCCTTCACAATGATGCCGGTCGATTCACCAGCTGTGGCCGTCATTCGCCTGTCCTGTTCCCGCCAGCAGGCAATCCCGCTAATCCTTGTACGCCGTCCGGAGGGATAGATCGCAATCTCATCGCCCACATTCAGTTGGCCGGACTCAACGCGACCGGCAATGATGCGTCGCTCGTCAAACTTGAACACATCCTGTATCGGCAGCCGCAGCGCCTTGTCAGTGATGCCAGTCTCGCCCTCCAGCAAGTCCAGTGAATCGAGCAGGTTGACGCCAGCATACCAGGGCATATTATCTGATTTCGATGCAATATTGTCCCCCAGAAAACCAGATACCGGTATATAGTTCAGTGGATGCACGTCCAGCCCTTCCAGAAAGTCTTTCATATCATCGGCTACCTGACGGAATACGTTCTCGGAGTAACCAACCAGATCCATCTTGTTGATGATGACATAGACCTTGCGAATGCCCAGCAGGCTCAGCATGTAACCATGCCGCCGGGACTGCTCCTGCACACCCTGCTGTGCATCGACGATAAGCATGGCTGCATTGGCATTCGCTGCACCGGAAATCATATTTTTGAGGAATTCCTTATGCCCTGGTGCATCGATGATGACGTATTCACGCTTAGCCGTCGCGAACTGGATCTGCGTCGTGTCGATGGTAATGCCCTGCTTCTGCTCTTCCTCGAAGGCATCCAGCAGATACGCATACTCAAACGGCTTTCCCGTCTCTTTGGCAATGCGCCGGACCTTGTCTACAGCTCCTTCCGGCAAAGACTCCGTATCATAGAGCAGGCGGCCGATAACCGTTGATTTCCCGTGATCCACATGACCGACCACAACGATGCGCAGCCCTTCTTCTTTTCTTTTCTGTTCCATCACATATACCCCTCCTTACGCAGCTTCTGCATCGCATAGGCATCCTCCTGATCCTGCTTGCGGCCTGCCCGCTCGCCGGTCTTCGTATGTTTGAGCTCCTCGATTATTTTATCCAGCGTATCCGCTTCCGAATCGATCATCCCTGTACAGCAGGCACAGCCCAGGCTGCGATAACGCTTGCCTTTTTTGGCAAAATACAGATCGATGATTGGAATCTGCTCCCGACGGATGTATTCCCAGATATCTACCTCGCTCCAGGCCAGAATTGGATGAACCCGGATATGATTGCCCTTCGGGAAGTCCGTCTTGAACTGATCCCATAGCTCCGGCGGCTGATTCGTATAGTCCCAGCTGTCATCCCGGGTACGCTCGCTGAATACCCGTTCCTTAGAACGAGAGCCTTCCTCATCGCGGCGCACGCCGACAATCAGGCCATCAAATCCATACTCCCTGACAACCTGGCGCAGACCTTCCGTCTTGAGTGCTTTACAGCAGGCAAGCCGGCCTTTGTCCGGCCCCATACCTGCATGGATAGCATCCCAGTTTGTATGCACGATGAGGTCGATCCCCAGTTCTTTAGCTACACGATCGCGATATTCGATCATCGCCGGAATCTTATGTTTCGTATCCACATGAATGAACGGAAATGGCACATGACCATAGAAGGCCTTCTTCGCCAGCCACAGCAGCACAGTCGAATCTTTTCCAATCGACCAGAGCATCCCGAGTTTACCGAGTTTCTTATATGCTTCCCGCAGAATATAGACACTTTCTGCTTCCAATTGATCCAAATGATCCATTGCCATTTGCACACTCTCCTATCTTCAAACCGTCAATCAATATCGATTGGCATCAGACTTATCTACAATGATACGCTGCGGCGAACCATCGGCCAGTTCCAGCCGCCAGATGAGCTGCTGCGGGCCATCGTCCGCATACAGCCTGCCGCCGCCCCCGCCGAGTTCTGCCGCCAGATAATAACAAATGGCATCCCGAGGACAGGCCTTGACACATGCCGTACATCCCCAGCAGTCCCGGGCATCACGGATGACCATCCGTCCCTGCCGCAGCTGCAGCAGATTGCCGGGGCACACCTCGCCGCAGCTGCCGCAACCGATACAGCGCGCCGGATCAATGCTGATGCTCATAGTGTTCACCTCGTTTCACCAGGTTACGATAAATGATCCGGACCCTGCCATGCTCCAGACGGGAATTGACATATTTATCAAAAGCCCGGCTGCGCCCGGGATAATCCAGATTTTCTGCAAAGCTGTGCCAGCGCGTTTCCCGTCGGGCCAGCAAATGCTCGATAAGCACCCGGCAAACCAGCAGCCGCTCCTGCAGCTCAAACACCTTCAGGAGATCATATGCTTCCCCCGCCCGCAATCCCTCACTGAGTCTGCTCAACCGGGCGATATGCGCACGAGCCAGCCGAAGCTGCTGTCCGGTATACCGATAGCTGGTCGTAATGCCGCCGGCATACTCATCCATGACCTGCTGCATCGCTTCCTCCAGCATCTCCGTTGTGAATAATGCTGCTTGCGGCGGGACTGTCCGCAGCTGCCTGACCCTTTCCATAATCTGCTGCCGGACAGATTCTGACACGATGGTTTCCACGCTGCGTCCTGCATAGTCAGCCGCAGAACAGGCAGCAATGCGGCCCTCAACAAAGGCCCCGGTCACATATTTCTGTGGGCAGCCGCCGGCTGCATCACCGGCGGCAAAGAGTCCCGGCAGCGTGGTTGCCCGCTGATCATCAATCCAGTAGCCGCTGGCTGTATGCCCGCCGACCACATAAGGCTCAGTTCCCTCGATCTCCACATCAGACACTGCCGGCCCCAATCCGGTCTCACGCCAGCGCATGGTCTGCGCTGGTGCCATATTGAGATAAGCCTTCTCGAGCGATTCCTGCTGCTCTGCCGTAATTCCATGCGTTTCGAGATAGCAGGGACCGCGTCCGGCCAGGTTCTCGCTGACCACGGCATAGAGCCGCTCAGATGTTGTATTACCATACGCGGCCTGATAATGACCGCCCCGCGCATTGACCTGCTCTGCTCCTATGCCCTGCGCCAGCGTCCCTGTCGGCGCAATCGTATCCTTGCAGCGAAGCGCAATGAACCGCATCTCAAAGGTGGTCATCTCTGCGCCGGCCCGCAGCCCCATTGCATAGCCAGCTCCGGTATTGAACGGACTGTACCACATGGTATGCCGGGCATTTCCCGGATGATTGGGCCGGTAAAGCCCGGATGCTCCTCCCGTCGCACAGATGACTGCCTTTGCATCCAGAAAATACACGGCATCCTTCTGAATTCCGATTCCCCAGGCACCTGTCACTTTATCCCCGTCCTCAGCCTGCAGATAATCCACAACATCCACATGTTCCAGCACCTCGACAGATGATGCCTGTCGGACAGCTGCTGCCAGCAGAGGCTTGATGTTTTCCCCATTGATCTTGATGTTGCGCCAGCCGCGGGACACATAATTTCCTGCGGAGTCTTTCAGGATGACCAGCCCAAGATGCTCAATCTGCTGTGTAACCGCATTGAGTCCCTCAGCCATCGACAGCAGCAGGTCTTCGCGCACGATGCCGGCCGCATCAGCTGCCGCATAGTCCACATAATCTTCCGGCGTATAGCCCGGCGCAATATAAGCATTGAGCGCATTGACCCCGGCCGCCAGACAGCCGCTGCGCCGAATATTTGCCTTGTCCACCAACAAGACCTTCAGGTCCGGATGCCGGTCAGCAAGCGTAATCGCTGCAAAGCAGCCGGCTGCACCACCGCCGATAATCAAAATATCGGCTGACTTCTCTATCTTCTGCATGTCATGCTCCTTTCTGTCAAATGACTACGGAATCTTCTCTCTTTGCCTGATTTTCAATGATTTGCGTCTGCCCATGCGCAAAACTATAGATCCGGTGGATCAGCACCAACGCTTCATCACCTTCCCGCAGCGGCCGTTTCTCCAGACTCCGCCAGGCTCTGAGCAGCTGCCCGCGCACCTCGATATCCACCTGGATATTATTGCCCCGGAAATACGTTCCACGGACAATGCCCCGCTCCGCTGCCAGCGGCATGAGAAGCTCGCGGGCATCGGCTCCAACCTCCAGAAATTCCGGCCGGATGATGCCTTCGTGCGTCCCCTCACCATTCCCAAATCCCTTGAAGATCGTATAATCCGGCACATGCACAGACTCCCCGATAAAATCAGCTACGAATGGCGTCTGCGGATGCTGATAGATCTCGACCGGCGTCCCACTCTGCTCGATACGTCCCTGGCTCACAATCAGGATGGCATCGGCTGCCTCCACCGCCTCATCCTGATCATGGGTCACGAAAATACTCGTGACGCCCAGCTGATGGATGGTCTGCCGCAGCCATTGGCGCAGTTCTTTACGAACTTTCGCATCAATGGCCGCAAAGGGCTCATCAAGCAGAAGCAGTTCCGGCTGCGGGGCCAGCGCCCGGGCAAAAGCTACCCGTTGACGCTGCCCGCCGGACAGCTGCATCGGATACCGATTGCCGAACTCCTTCAACCCGATCAGATCGATCAGTTCATCCACCCGTGCCCTGCTCTCCACCGCAGGCTGGTTCTGTACCTTCAATCCGAACGCGATATTTTCGCGCACGGTCAGATGCCGGAACAACGCATAATTCTGAAATACAAAGCCAATACCACGCTTGCCCGGCGGCAGATCATTGACGCGCCGGCCACCAATCAGGATATCGCCTTCGTCCGGCATCTCCAGCCCTGCGATCATACGCAGGATGGTCGTCTTACCACTGCCGGATGGCCCAAGCAAACCAACCAGCTGCCCTTTCTCTACCGTCAGATTGATATCATCGGAAGCCCGGAACGAACCAAACATCTTCCCTATATGTTTCAACTCTACTTCAATCGACATTTCCATTCCCCCGTTTCGCATGCCATTCCACCAGATTACGCAAGACCAGAATCACGATAGCCAGCATAACCAGGATAGAGGCCACTGCAAAAGCTGCCGTAAAATTATACTCGTTATACAAGATCTCAATATGCAGCGGCAAGGTATTCGTCTTTCCCCGGATATGCCCGGATACAACCGATACCGCACCGAACTCGCCCAGGGCACGGGCCGTACACAGGATAATGCTGTACAGCAGCGCCCAGCGGATATTCGGCAAAGTTACCCTGCGGAATATCGTCCAGCCGCCAGCCCCCATGGTCGCCGCTGCCTCTTCCTCACTGCGCCCCTGTGCCTCCATCACCGGCACCAGCTCCCGGGTAATGAACGGAAGCGTCACGAAGATGGTCGCCAGGATAATGCCCGGCACCGCAAAGACAATCATCAGATGCTCCGCCCGCAGGAAGGGATACAGCGGGCTCATCCGCCCGAACAGCATGATGAAGAACAAACCAGCAACCACCGGTGAAATCGCAAATGGCAGATCGATGAGCGCCCCCAGCCAGGCTTTGCCGCGAAAATCATACTTCGTAAGCAGCCAGGCCGAAGCCAGCCCGAACAAGGTATTGCCAACAATCGCCAGAACTGCTGCCTCCAGCGTAAGGTATAACGCCCTGACCGCAAACGGCTCCGTAAGCGCAGCCGCATAAGCACCCCAGCCCTTGCGCAAAGCTTCGGTCGCCACCAGCAGCAGCGGCAGAACCAGCATAACCAGCAGGAAAGCTGCCGCCAGGCTGATCAGCAGCCAGCTGTGCCACGATTTTTTCTGACTATGCATGACTCACACCCCCATCCGCTTCAAACGATACCGCTGATAACCATTAATCCCCAGCAGAATCAGGAAAGATACTGCCATCAGCACGATAGCAATGGCCGCTGCCGCCTGATAATCGAACTGCTCCAGCTTTGCCATGATCAGCAGCGGCGCAATCTCCGTCTCATACGGCAGGTTCCCGGCAATGAATACGACACTGCCAT
>CAZTAP010000088.1:0-11090 GCA_964611665.1 uncultured Selenomonadaceae bacterium
CAGATTTCAGCAAATAGTTGTTGACAGTTATTTTTATACGTGATAAAATAATGACTTTTAGAAAAAAATTATTTGTGGTATAATAAAGCTATGTCAGATGAATTTTTTCTAGGGGGTGTGTGTTTGCTGCACGTAGGTGATAAGGTGGTCTATCCAATGCATGGCGCTGGTGTGATCTCCGGGATTGAAGATTGTGAGGTTCTGGGTGAAGGTAAGTCGTACTATATTCTGCAAATGCCATTGGGGAATATGAAGGTCATGATCCCAACGGATAATGTGGAGAATATCGGCTTGCGGGATGTTATTCCTGAAACGGGTGTAGATCAGGTGAAGGATGTGCTGCAGGAAAAACCTGAGCGTGTGCTCGGGAGCTGGAACAAGCGGTTCCATGCAAATCTTGACCGCATGAAGTCCGGAGATATCTGTGATGTGGCCGCAGTTGCGCGCAATCTTATCTTGCAGGACAGGCTGCGTAAGATTTCAAGCGGAGAACGCCGCCTGCTGGATCTGGCAAAACAGATTCTTGTAAGTGAACTCGTCTACGCCTGCAGCAAATCGCCGCAGGAGGTTGAAACGTGGATGGATGGCCTTTTGGCGGAGAATGGTTTCAACTGATCTCAGAACATCAGAAAGAAAGGCACAATGTTGTGTCTTACACGAGCATCTGGCTTAGTCGGTTCGTCTAAATTGACAAAGTCAATCATATTTAGTATGATGGGGGTGCTCGTGTTTGTATTATTTTGGAAGGAGGGATGTTTATTGCTGGACAGAGTCTTACGATTTTTTATCACTACTTTTTTGGCAATTGCGGGTGCCGCGCTCATGCAGCTCGCGAGTCCGCTGTTGACGTTTTTTATCAGTACTGAGGTTTTGAAGATGGATATGGGAATCTTCAGGATGACCATGGCGAATCTTCTTTGTATTCTCATCGGTGCTGTCATCGGTGCCTTGATTGGCTTTTTCTCATCCCCGTTCTTTGTACGGAAGCTCAAGCGCTTTTCGGTATGGGTAGAGCAGCAGCTGAACAAGATGCCGATCCATGATGTTATTGCAGGTGCATGTGGTCTTGCAATCGGACTTATTCTAGCGAATCTGCTCGGGGAAGCTTTCTCCAAGATTCCAATCGTTGGTGACTATATTCCGGTTATTTTCAGTATTGTGCTTGGCTATCTCGGGATTCATATCACGATTAAGAAGCGCAAGGAGATTGCCGGATTATTTGATTTTCTGCCGCATGTCCTGAAGGAAATCAGCCGGAACCGGGAGGCCAAGAGTGCTCCGCCGGTCGTTGTTCCGGTACCGGAGGTAAAGCCCGAGAAGCTTTACAAGCTGCTTGATACGAGTGTCATCATTGACGGACGTATTGCAGATATCTGTACGACAGGTTTTATTGAGGGCGTATTGCTCATTCCGGAATTCGTTTTGGAGGAGCTGCAGCATATCGCTGATTCGTCTGATCTTTTGAAGCGTACACGAGGCCGCCGTGGTCTGGATATCCTGCAGAAGATCCGTACGGACGGGCATATGGTCGTCGAAATTACGAATCAGGATTTCGATGATATTCCTGAGGTTGACTCGAAGCTGGTGCGTCTGGCGCAGGAAGTCGGCGGCAAGCTGGTCACGAATGACTACAACCTGAACAAGGTCGCTGAGCTGCGCGGGGTTACCGTGCTCAATATCAATGAGCTTTCCAATGCGGTGAAGCCGGTCGTCATCCCGGGTGAGTCTATGCGCGTTACCGTTGTGAAGGACGGCAAGGAGCAGGGACAGGGAGTTGCTTATCTGGACGATGGTACGATGATCGTCATTGAGGGCGGACGTCGTCATATGAATGCGACCATTGATGTCGAGGTGACTTCGGCACTGCAGACTGCTGCAGGGCGTATGATTTTTGCGAAGCCCAAAAATTGAAATAAGGTGCTGTGCCTGTAGCGGGTACAGCACTTTTTGCGATAGGATAACATGATTATGGAGCGGAGGCTTTTTTGCATGGTAACAGTGGTTTTCCCAGCGGCAGGCCAGGGCAGGCGCATGCAGGCTGGTGTCAATAAGGTGTTCTTAGAGCTTTCCGGAAAGCCTATTCTTGTGCGCACCCTGCTGCGATTTTCTCAGTGCCCTTCCGTAGACCGGCTCGTTGCGGTTGTCGCGGCCGATGAGGTTTCCCAGATTCAGCGTGTGCTGAGTCTGGTGCCCGGACTGAAGCCGTATGCGGTGGTTGCAGGCGGCTCTGAACGGCAGTATTCGATTGCAAATGGTTTGAAGGCCATGAGTCCGGGGACGGATGTTGTGCTCGTGCATGATGCGGCGCGTCCTATGGTGACCGTGGATACGATCGAGCGTGTGATTGCGGAGGCGGCTTCCGGCGGTGCGGCAATCGCTGCGGTGCGTGAGAAGAATACGGTAAAGGTTGTGGACTCGAATGGTGTCGTGCGCAAGACACCGAATCGTGCGGAGCTTTGGGAGGTACAGACACCGCAGGGCTTCCGGAAGGATATCCTGCTGGAGGCTTACCGCAAGGCGGCCGAAGATGACTTCCTCGGCACGGATGATTCCAGTCTTGTGGAGCGGCTCGGCGTTCCGGTGAAGGTGGTGGAGAGTGATTATCGCAATATCAAGGTCACGACACCGGAGGATCTTTTGATTGCTGAAGCTTTCCTGCGTGAGGGCAGGCTTCATCAGGCGAAACAGGCTGCAGGCACGGCGCTTTCTTTTGCGGCTGCCGGTCTTAAGGCCAGATGGAAGAAGAAATCATAAGCGGAGGGAAATGAAATGACGAGATTTGGTATGGGCTATGATGTACATCAGCTTGTCGAAGGAAGGAAACTGATCCTTGGGGGCGTCGAAGTGCCGCATACGCTGGGACTCCTGGGGCATTCGGATGCGGATGTGCTGCTGCATGCGATTGCGGATGCACTGCTGGGAGCGGCGGCACTTGGCGATATCGGGCGCCATTTCCCGGATACGGATCCGAAGTATGAGGGCATATCGAGCCTGCTGCTTCTGGGCCATGTGGCGTCCTTGCTGGCAGAAAAAGGCTATTGCACAGGCAATGTGGATGCGACCATCGTTGCACAGAAACCGAAGCTTGCACCTTATATCCAGCAGATGAATGAAAATATTGCGCGCACGCTCGGCATTGCGCCGGATCAGGTCAATGTAAAGGCTACGACAGAGGAACGGCTGGGCTTTACGGGCAGTGAGCAGGGAATCTCTGCTTATGCTGTGGCAGGATTAGTACAGCGTGCACGAAATACCTAGGCGAATTACTTGTCTGAATTTCCATCTGCCGCGTTGTCGTCAATCGGCATAGCCACCGCTATGCCTCACTCCTCCGCCTTGCAGCTGAAAATTCATCCTGCGTACTTCTGGCCCAGTTATTTCGTGTACGCTGTACTGGAAAGAAAATAGCATTGAAGCCTGGCGCGTTTTCTGCTAAAATAGACGGTATATGAAAAGGCAATGAACGGGAGAGTACGATACAGGAGCTGCTGCAGAGAGGTCTTCACTTGCTGCGAGAGGACTGCAGGGATGGTATGGGAAATGCACCCGGGAGCTGCGGTGCCGAAGCTTTTGGCGTAGGTGCTGACGCAGGAATGCGTTATATTTTTGAGTGAAACGGTGTAGTGTACTGGCCGCCGTTTAAACAGAGTGGAACCACGGGTCTGCGTCTCTGCATGGGACGCAGGCTTTTTATGTTTAGGGAGGTAGGAGTTTATGAAGCTTTTTTCGCGGCTCAAAAAGGATATCCGCGTCGTATTCGAGCGGGATCCGGCCGCACGCAGTGTATGGGAGGTCATCTTTTGTTATTCGGGGCTGCATGCGATCTGGATGCATCGCATATCGCATGCGCTGTATTTGCGCGGCTGGGTGCTGCTGCCGCGCATGATCTCGAATTTCTGCCGTTTCCTCACGGGTATTGAGATCCATCCCGGAGCCACGATCGGTGAAGGGCTCTTCATTGACCATGGCACGGGTATCGTCATCGGTGAGACGGCGGAGCTTGGGAAGAATGTCACGCTCTATCAGGGCGTGACATTGGGCGGCACGGGCAAGGAAAAGGGCAAACGTCATCCAACCATCGGCAATAATGTCGTTGTGGCTTCTGGCGCGAAGGTGCTGGGCTCTTTTACGGTTGGTGATCATGCGAAGATCGGTGCAGGCTCTGTTGTGCTGAAGCCTGTACCGGCGTATGCGACGGTAGTCGGTATTCCGGGCCGCATCGTCGTGATGAACGGCAAACGCGTGCATGACCTGCAGCTGAAGGATGCGCGGATTTCCGTGGATGCGGAGATCCGCGAGATCGAAGAAGAAAATGATGTCGATCTCTGCCATGACAAACTGCCGGATCCGGAGGAGGAAATGATTCAGTGCATGCTGCGCAATATGCAGCGTTTAGAGAAAAAAGTAAATGAGCTGGAAAAGCAATTGGAGGATAAACATGCTGAAAGTTTATAATACGCTTACGAAAAAGAAAGAAGAATTCAAACCGCTGAAGGCTGGCGAGGTCGGTATCTATGTCTGCGGTGTAACACCATACAATCATCCGCATATCGGCAATGCGCGTCCGTTCGTGACCTGGGATGTCATCCGCCGTTATTTTGCCAGGACGGGCTATCAGGTGAAGTACATCCAGAACTTCACGGATGTGGATGATAAAATCATTCGTACGGCCAATGAAGAAAAGGTGACCTGGAAGGATATTGCAGACCGTTATATCAAGGCTTATTTCGAGGCGATGGATGCGCTCAATGTGCGCCGTGCTGATGTTTATCCGCGGGTATCGGATCATATCCCGGACATCGTTGCCATGGTACAGACACTCGTGGACAAAGGCTATGCTTATCCGCTTGATGGCGATGTGTACTACAGCGTGGAGAAATTTGCAGGGTATGGCAAGCTGAGCGGCCGCAAGCTCGAGGATATGCAGGCTGGTGCGCGTATTGAGGTGGATGAGCGCAAGCATCATCCGATGGATTTCGCACTCTGGAAGTCGGCGAAGCCGGGCGAGCCTGCCTGGGACAGTCCATGGGGCAAGGGACGGCCAGGCTGGCATATCGAGTGTTCGGCGATGTCACTGAAATACCTGGGGGAAACCTTCGACTTCCATGGCGGCGGAAGCGACCTGATCTTCCCGCATCATGAGAACGAGATTGCCCAGTCGCAGGCCTGCATCGGCAGTGACAGCTGTTTTGCGCGGTATTGGCTGCATAACGGCTTTATTACGATCCATGATGAGAAGATGAGCAAGTCCAAGAATAATTTCTTTACGGTAAAGGACATTCTTGCCAAATATCCGGGTGAGGTCATCCGCTTCTTTATTCTGCAGACACATTACCGCAGTCCGCTGGATTTTGCAGATGAACGCCTGCAGGAAGCACAGACGAGCCTTGCACGTCTGCAGAATTCCTATGACTATGCGCAGGAGCTGGAGAAAATGGCTGGCACGTCAGATACGGCCAGGGGACTTGCAGATACGGCAGCAGATCTCAGGCGTGCTTTCTACGAGGCGATGGACGACGATTTCAATACGGCACTGGCAATCAGCCATCTCTTTGCTTTGTCCAAGGAAATCAATATTTACTATAACGAGGTCGTAAACAATGGCGCGGCTTTTGATGCACAGGGCTTTGCCAAGGCAAAAGCTGTCTATGAGGAAATGGCCGGGATCATCGGCATTTTCGAGGTGAAGCCTGAGCAGGCAGCAGATGACGGTCTTACGGACGGCCTCATGGAGCTCATCATCGGCATCCGTCAGGAAGCGCGTCAGCAGAAGAACTGGGCGCTGGCAGATAAAATCCGTGATGATCTTAAGGAGCTTGGCATTGTGATCGAGGATTCCCCGGCTGGCGCACGGTGGAAAAAAGCATGAAGTTCGATCATTTCAAAAAGCTCGTCGACAGCATGTTTGTGCCCGATGGCAGCGGCGGTGTGCTGCAGCGCTACGAGGGCGTCGACGCGAAGAATCTGAATCCTCTGGTGCTCGCGTACATCGGGGATGCGTATTTTCATCTTTTTGTGCGCGGGCGCATCCTGTCCTATGAGCAGAGCAAGGTGCAGGTACTGAACCAGTTCAGCGCGCAGATTGTGTCTGCCGTCTGGCAGGCGAAGGCCTATATCGGCATCGAGGATATGCTGACTGAGGAGGAAAAGGCGATCTTCCGCCGCGGGCGCAATGCGAAGAGCCATGCACCGCGCAAGGCGACGGTAGGCGAGTACCATATGAGTACGGGTTTTGAGGCCCTGCTCGGACAGCTGTATCTTGAAGAAAAATATGACCGCCTTTATGAGGTGGCGGAGGCATCCTTCCGGGTGATTTCGGAAGCGATGATGGAAGAAACAAAGAAGTGAGGTTTGTGCATGATCAAAGTCAAATTACTGGAATATACACCGAATCCGGAGCGCGTCGTGGCAATGGCCGCGCGGCTCTGCTATTCGCCAATCGGAGCAGAGGAGCTCAGCGAGAAGCTCAGTGATGAGCAGGTAAAGAAATTGGTTGGGAAGATGGTGAAGCTCGGACATGCTTCAACCATCGAACATGTTTCGTTCACGTTCGGCATCGAGGGCGTTTCGCGTGTGCTCACACATCAGCTCGTACGTCATCGTATTGCTTCCTATGACCAGCAGTCGCAGCGCTATGTGGCTGAGCATGATTTCGAGTATATCCTGCCGCCGACCATTGCGGCAAAGCCGGAAGCCAAAGCGAAATTCGAAGCGCTTATGCAGCAGATCCGTCAGACGTATGATGAGCTTACCGAGGCGGGCATTCCGAAAGAGGATGCGCGTTATGTGCTGGCCAATGCGGCTGAGACGAAGATCCTGGTCACGATGAATGCACGCTCTTTGCTGCATTTCTTCAACCTGCGCTGCTGCAATCGTGCACAATGGGAAATCCGCGAGATGGCGAACCAGATGCTCGCTCAGGTCAGGACCATAGCACCGACGCTGTTCAAAAATGCCGGGGCTTCCTGCGTGAATACGGGACGCTGTCCGGAGGGCGATATGACCTGTGGAAAATTCAGCGAAATGATCAAGCTGCGTGTCGATTAAGAAAGGACCGGGTATGGAAAAGAAAAGAAAAGGCAGCCTGCCAGCTGCCGGTGAAGAGAAGAAGAAGCATGGCGGCAGCGGCAGACGTCCGCTCGAGGCACGACCGCATGTACAGGAAAAGGCAGAGCGCCCTGCGCGCGGACCGTTTGCAAAGCATGCGCAGACCAGGAATCCTGAGCCGCTGACAGAGCGGGAACTGCCGGAGGATGTACTCATTGGCCGCAATGCGGTGACCGAGGCGCTGAAGAGCGGACGCGGAATCAACAGGCTGCTCGTGGCAAATGGTGATCGTGAAGGCTCCATTACGGAAATCCTCGCACTGGCCCGGGAAAATGGGCTCATCGTGCAGAATGTCGAGCGCAGCAAGATCGAGGCCATTGCCGGAGGTCTCAGGCATCAGGGCGTGCTTGCCTATGTTGCACCCGTGGAGTATGCTGAACTTGAGGACATTCTGCAGAAGGCAGCGGAAAAGGAAGAGCCGCCTTTCCTGCTGCTGCTGGATGAACTGGAGGACCCGCATAATCTTGGAGCACTGCTGCGTACTGCCGATGCGGCAGGTGTGCATGGCGTGCTCATACCGAAGCGCCGCAGCTGTCCGCTGTCCTCGACGGTTGCCAAGACCTCAGCTGGTGCGGTAGAGTATGTGCCGGTTGCGCGTATTGGCAATATTGCCCAGACCATCCGGAAGCTCAAGGAGCAGGGGATGTGGGTCGTCGGAGCGGACATGGATGGGGAGTGCGACTATGATGAGGCGAATCTTACCGGACCGCTGGTATTGGTCGTCGGCGGCGAGGGCCATGGCATTGGCCGGCTCACAAAGGAGAACTGTGACTTCCTCGTAAGGCTGCCGATGAAGGGCCGCATCAATTCGCTGAATGCCTCAGTGGCTGGCTCGATCCTCATGTATGAAGCGATGCGTCAGCGGCTGAAAGGAAAAAGAAAGTAAGCAGCCAGCAGGCTGGACAGGCCTGCTTCTGGGAAAAGGATGTGGAGTTATGAGAAGGCAGCGGGAGCATTTTATTGTAGATGGGTATAACGTCATCAATGCCTGGCCAGAGCTTATTGCCTTGCAGAAGGATCTTTCCGAGGCCAGGGACAGGCTCATTCATGTCCTGGCAGAGTACGGGGCGTATGAGAAGTACGATGTGACGATTGTCTTTGATGCTCTGTTCACTTCGGATGAGATGCATTATGAGAAGGTCAGTGATCATCTGGAGACCATCTATACAGGCGAGGGTGAGACCGCAGACAGCTATATCGAGCGGCTGGCCTATGACTCTGTGCGGCGCGGGCGTGAGGTCCATGTCGTGACTTCCGATGGTGCGGAGCAGTCCGTGATACTGGGAGCCGGGGCCTATCGCATCTCGTCGCTGGAATTTCGCCGGACAGTGAAAAAGACGAAGAAAAAAATCCGTGAGGAATATCTGGGCAAGGTGACGCTGCCGCTTGTGCGCAACGAAGTAGGGTCGCGTATCGATGGTGAGACAGCGGCCAAACTCGATGAATTGCGCAAAAAACATCAAGGATAATACACAAATAGTGCTTATTTCAGTAAAAGAACGGCGCAGGCTTGACTATTGCTGGGCGCGTGGGGTATAATTTTCCTTGATAGAAGCAATGAGACGCCGGTGAAGCGGCGTTTTTCATTTGACGGGGGTCAGTGCGATGGAAGCAGAAGCAAATGTAAACAGGGGCGAGGAATCGTTTAACGATTTTGAAGGTCTGACAGATGAAGAGGTTATTCTTGAGATCAAGGATAATTGTAATAGTGTCGCACTGGATTATCTGATCAATAAGTATCGGAACTTTGTGCGGGCTAAGGCGCGCTCTTATTTTTTAATCGGTGCGGATCGGGAAGATATTATCCAGGAGGGCATGATCGGATTATATAAGGCAATACGTGATTTTCGAAATGACAAGCTGTCATCCTTTCGCGCTTTTGCTGAGCTTTGTGTTACGCGTCAGATTATTACGGCAATCAAGACGGCGACGAGACAGAAGCATATTCCGCTTAATTCCTATATTTCTTTGAACAAGCCGATTTATGATGAGGATTCGGACCGTACCTTGCTCGATGTCCTTTCCGGGGCCAAGGTATCCGATCCGGAAGAACTCGTGATCAGCCGTGAGGAGTTTGTGGACATCGAGGCGCGTATGGAGGAAATCCTCAGCGACCTTGAGTGGAAGGTGCTCATGTCTTATCTTGATGGCAAGTCCTACCAGGAGATTGCCGTTGATCTGGACCGGCACGTGAAATCCATTGATAATGCTTTGCAGCGGGTAAAGCGGAAGCTTGAGAAGTATATGGATAATCGCGGTGAGGATGTCGATATCAATACGGTATATCGTGGCCTGAGCTCGATCAATCGTCGTCTGCATGATCTTGAGGATGCAAAAACAAACGAATAAAACAGGGGTGCTGCGCAGGCAGCATCTTTTTTTTGCCCTAAAATCAATGAATTATGAAATGATAAATAAAAAATATGCATATATAACAATATTATTACGTAATTTTATCGATTTAATGATAAAATTACGTATTTTGTGGAATATAAAAATATTTTTGTCTTTTTCGGAAGAATGTTACGAAAATTCATTGACAGAAACGAAATATCGTTTTATACTCATGATTATCAACGTTTATCATAACATAAACGATACCGAAGGGAGGCAATAAAAGTTCGGAAAATTCATAGCAGAATCAATATTTTATGAAAGGGGTGCGTTGTATGGGAGAGTTTACCAAAGTGGGCGTATTTTTTATCATCGCCCTTATTTTCCCGCTGCTGGCTCTGCTGCCGTCCTGGAAGCTGCAGCCGCGCCAGCCCGGAGGGCAAAAGCGAGTACCTTATGAATGCGGCGTGGATACCGTCGGGCGCAATACGGTACAGTATCATATCGGTTATTTTCTCTATGCGTTGATTTTTTTGCTCTTTGATATGGAGACCGTGCTTCTCTATCCCTGGGCGGTGAAGTTTCGGGAACTGGGGCTGTTTTCCCTGCTGGAGCTGTTTGTTTTCCTCGGCATTTTGTCGATTGGTCTGGGCTATGCCTGGAGAAAGGGGGCTTTGTCATGGAAATCGTAGATCTTGTGCCGCCAGCCTTGAAACATAATGTGCTGGTAACGAGTGTGGACGGATTGTTCAAATGGGCACGCAGCAATTCCATCTGGCCGCTGTCTTCCGGACTGGCCTGTTGTTCCATTGAGATGATGAGTGCAGCGGCCTCGCGGTTCGATCTGGCACGGTTCGGTTATGAGGTGTTCCGGGCCTGCCCGAGACAGGCAGATTTGCTGATCGTCGCAGGCACGCTGACCTGGAAGATGACCCCTCCGCTTCTGCGGCTGTATGAGCAGATGCCGGAGCCGAAATACGTCATTGCCATGGGGGGCTGCAATATCGGCGGCGGTCCCTTTGCAGATTCTTATTCGGTCGTGCGGGGCCTTGATACGGTACTGCCTGTCGATGTGTATATTCCCGGCTGTCCGCCGCGCCCCGAGGCACTTATTGACGGCATGCTGAAGCTGCGTGCGAAGATCCGTCATCCTGAGGCAGCGCAAAGCGCCGGGAGGTGTCCGGCATGATGGACTTCCTTACCGAAAGGTCCCTGGAGCTTGTGCAGGAGCATTTTCCTGCATGCCGCTATTCTGTAGGAGCAGGCGGGGCAGTGCTGTATCCGCAGCCGGAAGAGCTGCTGGATATTCTTGGCTTTCTGAAGAATACAGCTTCGTTTGCCTTTGAGCGCGTCATCAATCTGACGGCTGTCGATGAGAAGGAGAGCTTCTGCATGGTCTATCATCTTTGGTCGGGACGGCTGCGGCAGGCAGTCGTGGTCAAGGTGAAACTGCCGCATGAGCAGCCGTCGATTGCTTCGCTTACGGCTTTGTGGCCAGCGGTGGAATTCGAGGAGCGTGAGGTATATGATCTCATGGGGATATGCTTTCTGCAGCATCCGGCTCTGCACCGGATTTTTCTGCCGGAAGACTTCCCAGGCCACCCGCTGCGCAAGGATTTCATTGCGCCGGTACCGGAAATGGAAGGAGG
>CAZTAP010000089.1:0-10981 GCA_964611665.1 uncultured Selenomonadaceae bacterium
TTACTCTATTATTTTAGTATACGTCAAAAAAAGGATTTTGAAAATATCTTTTTGCGTAGAAATGGAAGTGTCAGTGAATTTTAAAAAAGAAGATTTATCCACAAATTTGTGCACTTTTTTGCCGAATTGTGGATAAAAATGTGGATAACTTTCGTCGGAAGCTCTGAGCGCAGGAAAGAAAAGGGAAAAAAATCCACAGCTGTGCAGATAAGTTATGCACAGCTGTGGATATCTTTGTTCAGGAATCGTTTTGGCTTTTAGCCGACGAAGGCCTGGCCGAAGTAGACGATGCAGCCCATGACAATGATGTAAGGGAGATAGACCTTTACCGCGAATTTCAGGAGCTGGCTGTCAGAACCAGGAGCTGCAATCGCTGCAACAGCAATCGCGATGCTCTGCGGTGAGATCATCTTGCCCGCGCAGGCGCCGGTTGCATTGGAGGCTGCGACCCAGGCTGCATTCGCGTTGATGGCGGTAGCAGAGTCTGTCTGCAGTTTGCCGAAGAGCACGCAGCTTGATGTAGCTGAGCCTGTAATGAAGGTACCGATGGAGCCGATGAACGCGGAAATTGCCGGGTAGCCCGTGCCGGTGGCGCTGACTGCTGTGGCAGCGATTTCCGAGGTCATGCCGCTGAAGTTCATGACTTCAGCGGTAGCGATGACGCTGATGATGGTGAGGATCGTGAAGCGCAGGTTGATGATGGTCTTGCGCAGCACGCCGAGCATCTCGCCGAAGCCGGCACCCTGTACACTGCCGCCGATGAAGGCTGAGATGAAGATGAGCACACCTGGTGTAGCAACCCAGGTAAAGGTGTAAGGCTTGCCGCCTGCACCGCTGTAGATCTGGACTGAAGTCTTGATCATGGTCAGCGGGTCGTGGATAGCCGGAATCAGCTTGGACGTGATGAGCAGCAGGCAGAAGATGAGGATGAACGGCAGGCAGGCAATGAAGCCCTTGCTGGCGGTGATCCTGTCGCCTGTGTTTTCCGGCAGACTCATGCGGTATTCTTCGTTGTCGATCCGGAAGAATTTCGCGCAGCCGACGATTGCGGCCATGGAGCCGATGGAACCGGCAACTACGGCGAGGTCAGGTCCCATGAAGCTGGCAATGATGAATTCCGGAATGAGGAAAGCAAGGCCGGCAGCCAGTGCGATCATCCAGACATCTTTGAGTGCCTTAAGGGATTTGCCGGTCACGATGACCATGAGGAACGGGCAGACCAGCGTGAGCGGTGCGAGCTGCAGGCAGGTGTATTTGGCAAGCAGCATGGCATCCACGCCGGTTACATTGCCGAGGGTCACAAGCGGGATACCGATGGAGCCGTAGGCTGTCGGTACGGAGTTGGCAATGAGGCAGACGGAAGCGGAAAGGATCGGGTTGATACCGATTCCGGCAAGCATGCCGGCAGGAATTGCGATGGCAGTACCGAAGCCGGCCATGCCTTCGAGGAAGCCGCCAAATCCCCAGCCGATGAGGAGCACAAGGATACGACGGTCTGCGCTTACTGCGGTAAGCATGCGCTTGATCGTGTCCATGCCCTTGGTATGCAGAGAAAGGTTGTACGTAAAGATTGCTGCGATGATGACAAGCAGGATCGGCCAGCAGGCGAGCGCCACACCTTCGAGTACTGCAGTGAAGGCATTCAGCGGAGCCATATGCTCAACGAAGAGAGCAGCGAGCAGAGCGATGATCAATGCGAGCGGACAGGCCTTGTGTCCAGGCATTTTCAGTACGCTGAGCGCGATGACAAGCCAGAGAATTGGAGATAGTGCGATGAGAAACAAAGATAGTCATCCTTTCCTGAGAAGTGTTTTCGGGGATGTGCTGAGCGGATTTGTTCAGCGCGACCGTAAAACAAAATTTACTTTATTTGATAAGTATTTTCTCATTATATAAGCAGGTACTAAAAAAGTCAATCAAATATCCAATTACAGGTAAATTAAGAAAATAGATAAAAATAAGGAGTGCCGCAGGGGGAAACCGGGGCACTCCTTATTCATTTAAAAGGGGGACACTTTTAAATGCACTATAGATTTATATGAACACAAGGCATCAGGAAAGCTGTTCAGCAAGGATATCTGCTACATGCTTTACGTTGATGGATGGTGCCTGCTGGTCGAGGCCGCCGCGCAGCTGCATCATGCAGGCCGGGCAGGCAACAGCGACTGTTTCAGCACCAGTAGCCTTGATGTTATCGATTTTTTCCTTGAGAATCGGCAGCGAGATCTCGCTGTATTTCACGCCAAAGGCGCCGGCCATGCCGCAGCATTTATCGCAGTTCTTCATCTCAACGAATTCTGTACCGTTCGCTGCTTCCAGAAGTGCACGCGGCTGTTCGTAGATGCCGAGTCCGCGCTTCATATGGCAGGAATCATGATAGGTAATCTTGTGGCTGCCAGCGGTAGGCGCCAGGCGGCCGGCTTTCTGGTAAGCATCGGCAACGAAGCTGGTGAATTCGCGGATCTTGCTGCAGAAGGCTTCTACACGGCGGCTCCATTCTTCATCGTCAGCAAAGAGCTCGGCATAGGTCTTATGCAGTGTTTCTGCACAGGTCGGGCAGGCACAAATAATGACGTCTGCACCATCCTTTTCGAAGGCTTCGATGTTCTGTTTGGCAATCTTTTTGCCTGTTTCCCGGTCTCCCATGCCGAGAGCAGGTTTGCCGCAGCAGCTTTGGGCCTGCGGGTAGGATACGGCAACATTGAGATCCTGCAGGACCTTGACAACGGATTCGCCGGTTTCCGGGAAGACGAAGTCGAGGTTGCAGCCACTGAAGAATGCTGCACGAAGTACCGGCTGTTTCGGATTTTTCTGGAAGAGCTTCTCTGCGCGATCACGGAACGGCTCTGCGGCGATGGCCGGAAGACTGCGTCCTTTGGTCATGCCGGCGAAGAAGAGCGGCAGATGCCGGATGAATTTGCCGGATTTGACCGGTTTCTGGGCAATCGCACCGATGCGCAGAAGTGTATGGAATACCTTGCGGTTGGTGAGAATGTTCTGGAACGCTGTTTTTTCCGGCAGTGCAAGGCCGTGCTGCTTGACATAGCGTGAACGAAGCTCGTCGATGAGATCCGGGATATGGATCTTGCCCGGGCAGATGCTTACGCATTTGCGGCAGCCGATACAGAGATCGCTGAACTTGGAGAAGTCATCCATGCTGTTCAGCAGACCTGTGAGGATCGCGCCGATGCCGCCAGAGTAAATGTGTCCATAGACATGGCCGCCGACGAGTGTCCAGATCGGGCAGACGTTGAGGCAGGAGGCACAGCGTACGCACTGGTAGACTTCTTTGAGCTTTGGATCAGCGGCAGCTTTGAGACGGCCGTTATCGAGCAGGATGACGTAAACCTTGCGGTTTTCTTCAATCCATTTGCCATCTTTTTTGTACATGACAGGCGTCGGACCGTCGACCATCGTCATATAGCTGGTCATGCGCTGGCAGGTGCCGTTGCGCGGCAGCAGACGCAGGATTTTGGAAGCATCCTCGATTTTCGGGATGAGCTTTTCATAGCCCATGATGACGACATGGACGCGCGGCAGCGTCGTGACGAGGCGTGCATTGCCTTCGTTGGTGACGAGGCCGATGGCGCCGTTTTCTGCGATGCCGAAATTAGCACCGGAAATGCCCAGGTCAGCGGAGAGGAATTCCTCGCGCAGCACGCGGCGGGCCGTCTGGATCATGAACGGGATATCGCTTGGAATATCTTCATGCAGTTCTTCCGAGAAGAATTCGGCACATTGTTCACGGTTCAGATGGATGGCCGGCATGACCATATGGGACGGACGCTGTCCGGCAACGGAAAGCATCCATTCGCCGAGGTCTGTTTCCCGGACATGCAGGCCTTTTTCTTCCAGGTAGCCGTTGAGGTGGATTTCCTCCGTGGCCATGGATTTTGATTTTACGATACGGTGAATACCATTTTCTTTGCAAATCTGCAGCAGCTTCTGCTTGAGGTCGTCGCCATCTTTGGCACGGTAGAGAACACCGCCGCGTTCGCTGACGGAGGCCTCGAACTGGTCTGCAATTTCATCGATATGATTGACTGTCCAGCGCTTCATGTCGCGCAGGTCATTGCGCAGTGCGTCGATGCTGGCTACGTTGTCGTAGGCATGCAGACGAGCTGCAGGATATTGGTCAACAAAACGGGAAAGCGCGTCGCGCATGATGCCGTCCTGAAGTTTTTCGTGGATTTCTTTGCGTAAGTTACGTGCTGCCTCTGCCATTAGTGAACCCTCCCATCAGATACATCAGATACATCATCGATTGCCATGATAATGAAACGGCTTGGACCATGTACACCGAGGCTGAGTACGCGCTCGATGTCTGCTGTACGGCTTGGGCCTGTGATGAAGCCCATGTAGCCGCGGTGGAAAACGCGGGAAATGACCTGAAAGGCCGTGGTGACATCACGCACCGTATGGGCTGCGTTCAGAAAAACAACATGCACAGGCGGCAGCATGCCGACAACACGTGCTTCATAGGAATAGGTGTCGACGCAGACGCTTCCGGTTTCCCCAACTCCGAACTCTGCGCAGGAAATGCCGAGATCCGCAGTAGGAGCGTTCTCTGCAATTGCAAATTTTTCTGTGTAAACCGTGGTCTCGTTGGAGCCAATGCCCTTGTAAAGGCTCCGGAGTGCCGGATTTTCGTCGCCGCCTACAGCAACGACTTTTTTTGCTTTCAGGGAATGGATGAGTTCATCCACTTTTGCTTGTGCTTCAGCGTAGTTCCGTACGCGGACGATCTCAGCCGAAGCTGCTTTTGCGTTTTCTTCGAATGCGCCCCAGTAGCTGGCATTGACTAAAGCATCATCAAATGCCTCTGCCGGCCAGTTTTTGCATACCTTTTCCATTTAAATTGCCCCCCTTGAATAAAATTCATCTAATGAATTTATTGATTCATATTATATTATTGAATTCTGAAAATGTCAACTTTTCTAATAGGACTGATGATAAAAATTTTTTATTCTATCATAAGAAATGATAGAAAAAGAAGAGGGCAATATTTCCTGAATGTGCTGAAAATCCTTTACCATCAATGAAAATGCAGAATGTCATAAAAATAATCGGCAAAGAAGAATATCGAAAGATAATCGTAAATAATATATTGATAAATATAAATAATTAATATGTGAAGAAAATTGGATTCTAGTCCTATAAAAATCTGAGACAGTGCGAAAAAGATTAGATGAATTATTTTATGATGGGAATTCTAAAACAAAATAAATATAAGACGTTTAATCAATTCGATTGCTAATACGCTGAATAAATAAGAAGTACTTCTGATCCGGGGGATTTTGTTTTGTCGATGAAGCTGGGAACAGTTTCTATTTCGCGTTGCGGAATCCTGAACAATGGCGTTATAATGAAATAGCGGGTGCAGAGAGCCCGCTGATATGGAGGAAGAATGTATGATAGAAAAACGTACAATGACTTTGGTAGAAATGACGTCACAGAGAATCATCAGCTATATTATTGATCATAAGATGATGCCCGGCGATCAGCTGCCGACCGAGGTGGAATTCCTGGAAAAAATGGAGGTAAGCCGTGGTACGCTGCGCGAGGCGTTCAAGGTGCTCGTGGCAAGAAATATTTTGGAGATCCGGCAGGGTGCAGGCACCTTCATTTCCTATAAAAAAGGAATACCGGATGATCCGCTTGGCCTTACCTTTATCTATGATGATAATCGTCTGGTGCTTGATATGCTGGAGGTCAGGCTCATGTTCGAGCCGCGGGTAGCTGAGCTTGCAGCTGTCAATGCGACACCGGAGCAGAAGCAGGCACTGGCAGAACAGGCGCAGGAACTGGAAAACTGCATCAGCCGCGGCGAGCCATATGCGCAGGCAGACAGCCGCTTCCATCGTTTGATTGCGGAGGCCAGCGATAACCGCGTCATCGGCAATCTCACACATATCCTGAATTCTTCAGTATCGAAAAATATTGAGATCACGCTTGATACGCAGCGCGAAAATAATACGATCTATTATCACCGTAAGATCCTGAAGGCCATCCAGGATGGCAATATCAATAATGCGCATTATTTCATGACGATGCATTTGAATTTGCTGCGTGAATTTGTATTGAATAAGATAGAAAAAGAAGGAAAATAAAAATCAGCCAGATCCTGATGATCTGGCTGATTTTTATTTTCTCAATAGATTTTCGTTACATGGAAGCCGCTTTGCGTAAGGGCTTCGGTGATCTTGCTGATATGTTCCGGATTGTGCGTTTCGACGGTGACCTCGAGCTGCACTTTTTTGAAGCTGTCCGTGACCTTGGCCTGATTGTGATCGAGCTTGATGACGTTGGCGTTTTGTTCGGCCAAAATCTGAGAGACCTTCAGGAGCTGGCCTGGCTTGTCCGGCAGCTGAACGGCAAAGCAGAATACGCGGCCGCGCGCGATGAGCGCTTTATCGATGAGCGCTGATATCGTGGAAATATCGATATTGCCGCCGCTTACGATGGCAGCGACCTTTTTGTTTTTGAACGGCAGCTTGTCGAGTGCTGCGAGGGAAAGAACGCCCGCTCCTTCCGCAATAAGTTTATGCTTTTCGATGAGGGAGAGGAGTGCGGACATGATTTCCATTTCCGAGACGGTGATGATATCATCCAGATATTTCTGGCAGAAGGCATAGGTAAGTTTGCCCGGTGTCTTGACCGCACAGCCGTCGGCTACGGTATCGACACTGCGCAGCGTCGATACCTTTCCTTTGGCAAAGGCGTTTTTCATGCAGGCTGCACCGGCAGGCTCGACGCCGATGACCTTGACGTTCGGATTCACGGATTTCGTGGCAAAGGCCACACCGCTTGCGAAGCCGCCGCCGCCGATCGGCACGAGGATGGCATCGACATCCTTGAGCTCGTCGATGATTTCCAGAGCAGTGGTTCCCTGACCGAGCAGGACCTGGACGTCGTCGAAGGGGTGGACGTAGACATAGCCGTGTTCTTTCTGCAGCTCACGGGATTTGGCGTAGGCATCATCAAAGGTGTCGCCGAAGAGTACGACCTCGGCACCATAGGCTCGTGTCGCTTCTACCTTCAGAATCGGGGTTGTGGCAGGCATGCAGATTACGGCCTTGACGCCGAGCTTCTGCGCTGCGAGCGCGACACCCTGGGCATGGTTGCCGGCTGACGAAGTGATCACGCCTTTTTTCTTTTCGTCTTCTGTGAGCTGGCTGATTTTATTGTATGCACCACGCAGTTTGAATGAACCGGTGTTTTGCAGATTTTCTGGTTTCAGATAGACCTGGTTCCCGGAAAAGGCAGAAAAAAAAGGACTTTCGATGAGCTGTGTTTTTTTGGCAACATTATGCAGCTGTTTGGCTGCACGGTATACGTCAGCGATGGTTGTGTTTTCCAGGATGGTCTGGATGGTATTTTTTTGTTCGTCAGGCATGGGAAGAGCCTCCTTCAATGTATTTATGTGTTTTTCGGGTGAAACTATAAAGGTCTGATGTTTACAAAATAACCTGTTAATTAAGAAAAAGTATCGTAAAATGTTTAATAAAGTTTATCATTATCTGACAGGACTGTCAATAAAAATATATTGGAGAAAAAAGGAAAAATTTTGTGGAAGTTTTTAGAATTTTGACAGGATTTTTCGTGCCCTGCAACGAAATATAACGTATAAAGAATCAGTGAAGTCCTGCACAAAGCGAACGGCTTTTTCTGATCTTATCTTGGCTGAGGGGGGCGTCATATGAAAGAACTAGCACGCATTCTTGTGCCGGTGGATGGCTCTGCCGGCTCGGATAAGGCCGTGGATACGGCGGTGCTGCTGGCTGAGGCAAGCGGGGCAGCCATTGATTTGCTCTATGTTTCTTATTTTGATAGTGGGACGGATGATGCGCTGGGGCAGGTTTCCTGGCTGCCGGACAGCGTCATGGGCTCAAGTGCCAGGGCATCCGCAGATATTTTGGAGCGGGCGCGCAAGCGCATTCCGGACAGCATACAGGTGGAACTTCATGCAGAAACCGGAGTGCCCGCGCGTAAAATCGTCGAGTTTTCCGATACGCACGATAAAGAGCTGATTGTCGTTGGAGGACGGGGGCTCGGACTTGTCGAAGGATTCCTGCTCGGGAGTGTGAGCCAGGAGGTCATGGAGTCGGCAAAGGGTACAGTTCTTATTGTGAAATGAACGTTGAGGGAGGTGATGCCATGGATTGCAGAAAGATTCTTGTGCCGATGGATGGTTCTGACAGCTCGCTTCGGGCCGCGGAACAGGCTTTGGAGATTGCGGCAGTCTATGGGGCAGAGCTGGAATATCTTTATGTTGTAGATTTGGAAGGGGTTTTGGCGAACCGTGAGGCCGTGCAGGGAAACTCCGTGCTGGAGGAGGCTGTGGAGGCCGGCAAGGCAGTCCTTGACCAGGCGCTCGACCGTACACCTGTCGGCCTGCCTGCCCGGGGACGCTGCATCAGCGGCAGTGCTGCAAAGGCAATCCTGAAGGCAGCGACAGAAGACCAGGCAGATATGATTGTGATGGGGAGCCGGGGACTTGGTGCTTTCCGGGCAGCAATCCTGGGCAGCGTGAGCAGCTATGTACTGGAACATGCAAAGTGTCCGGTTGTGCTGGTCAAGGCAGGCCCTGTAGATATGCAGACTTAAGGAGGTAATATTATGGTAAGAAATATTCTTGTTCCGGTAGATGGTTCTGAGGGATCGGACCGCGCAGCAGCGCAGGCGATCGTGATGGCAGAGGCTTGTGAGGCGAAGCTCAGTTTCCTGTATGTGGCGAATATCAATCAGCTTGCCATTAATGCCTGTTTGTCGGATGCCATCCTGGAGGCTGTGACCAAGGCTGGCAATGTCATCCTGGATCGTGCCATGGAGATGGTACCGACGGGGATCGATAAGGAGGCTTTTTCGGAGACAGGCTCTCCTGCGGTGGTCATCCTTGATTTTGCGACGAACAACCATGTCGATATGATTGTCATGGGCAGCCGCGGCCTCGGGGTAGTTAAAGGCGTTTTGCTGGGCAGTGTAAGCCAGTACATTGTCGAGCAGTCGAAATGTCCGGTATTGGTTGTTAAATAGGAACTGAATAAGGAAAGAAAAATTCCGCTGCAGGGGGTGCAGCGGAATTTTTTATGGAGAGAAATATACTTTCAAGGGAATGCTTTGTTTTTATTTTGCAGGATCAAACAGCATATAGTCAGGCAAACGGATTTTCGTCCGGATAGAGCATGCCTTTTGGCTGATTGAAAGCAATATCTTTGATGCCAAGATACTGGAATATATCATAGAGTGCTTTGCCGAAGTGTCCAAAGGCTACTGCGCCGTGATGCGGATACTGTTTGGCAATGAGCACATGACGGTAGAAACGGCCCATTTCCGGGATGGCAAAGATGCCGATGCCGCCAAAGGAGTTCGTGGCAGCCGGGAGTACTTCACCCTGTGCAATGTAAGAGCGAAGCTCGCCGGCCGCCGTGCTCTGCAGGCGGAAGAAGGTGATGTCGCCTGCGGCAATATCGCCTTCCAGCGTACCGCGCGTGATATCCGGCGTGCCGCCGTTTTCGAGCAGACGGTTCTGGATCAGCTGATATTTTACGCCGCCTTTTTTGAGCTTGCAGAGCGGTGTGTTGCCGCAGTGGAAGCCCATGAAGGTGTCTTCGAGCTGGTAGGAAGTCTTTGGTTTGATGTTTTCTTCGTAGAGATCCTTTGGCACGGAGTTGTTGATATCCAGCAGGGTCACGGCGTCACCGCTTACGCAGAGACCGATGTATTCGCTCAGGGCACCGTAGATATCGACCTCACAGGCAACCGGGATCCCACGGGATACCATGCGGCTGTTTACATAGCATGGCTCGAAACCGAACTCTGTCGGGAATGCCGGCCAGCATTTGTTCGCAAAGGCCACGTATTTGCGTGCGCCCTTGTGTGCTTCCATCCAGTCGAGCAGGGTGAGCTCATATTGAGCCATGCGCTCCAGGAGGTCCGGATAAGGATTGCCTTCTTTGCCGAGCTCTTCGGCCATATCTTCAATGACGGAAGGAATGCGTTTGTCGCCTTTGTGTGCACGATAAGAGACGAGAAGATCAAGCTCGGAATTTTCCTCGACTTCTACGCCGAGGTCATACAGCGGCTTGATCGGAGCGTTGCAGGCGAAGAAATCCTGCGGGCGGGGTCCGAAGGTGATGATTTTGAGCCCTTTAAGCCCGAGCAGGGTGCGCGCAACTGGCTGGAACTCGGCAATCATATCTGCAAGATCCCCGGCTGTGCCGACCGGATATTCCGGGATAAAGGCTTTGATTTTGCGCAGGCCGAGGTTGTAGGAACAGTTCAGCATACCGCAGTAAGCATCGCCGCGTCCATTGATGAGGTTTTTGCCTGTTTCTTCAGCGGCTGCGGCAAACATGACCGGACCGTCAAAGTTTTGTGCGATGAGTGTTTCCGGTGTTTCCGGACCGAAATTGCCGAGGAATACGACGAGCGCATTGCAGCCGGCTTTTTTGGCTTCGTCGACAGCAGCAAGCATGTCGGTTTCGTTCTCGACGGTTTTCTTTACTTCATAAAGTGTGCCGTATTTGGCATAGGCATCGACAATCGCCTTGCGGCGGTTTTCGGAGAGCGAGATGATGAAGCAGTCGCGGCTTACGGATATAATGCCGCATTTTACTTTTGGAAGGTTGTTCATCGACATGAAAAAGCAGCTCCTTTAGTTTATTATGAATTAGCTTGGGTGCAATTCATTGTGTGCTTGAGCACATTTGCATGATAAAAGAATAGCACGGGATGGTTTTGCTGTCAATCGTTTTATTCGAATTTATCTGATTTTTTATTGGATGAAGATCAGCAGCCAGGAAGATGGTTAGAAATTACAGTTTGTCAGGGAGTTTGTTTTTCGATGAGGTTGACGCCGCCGAGCCAGAGGGCATCCAACATTCCGCGGAACCAACCTGCTAAAAAAATATTTGGCCCCTCAATTCATCATCGAAAAAGGCTTAAACGCGCTGCGCTTGGACGACAGCCTTTTCCGAGG
>CAZTAP010000090.1:0-4754 GCA_964611665.1 uncultured Selenomonadaceae bacterium
GCTACTCTTCACCCTCACATTTCAGCCGGGCTTTCCGCTCCGTCATGAACCTGACTCCTACCGAATATATCCTGAAATAAAAAACTGCCGCATGCAGCATCACGCCTGACATGCGACAGTTTTTTTCATTTCTCCGGCTCACGCAAATTTCTTTTTGGCCCATGCATCCAGTCTTTGCACCTGCCGTTTTCCCAGGGTACTGCCATAGACAAGCAGCAGTACAATGACCAGCGTAAACAAATCCACCTCACCTGCTGCCAGGAAATTCAATACCCCAAGCAGCACCTGCGGAATGACTCCCGTAAGGAAAAACAGCACCGTAAGCATACGGAACCAGCGGGCAGAGCGCAATTTATAGCGCGCATACAGCATTGCAAAGGTCACGCTCCAGGCAGCGACCTCGAGCGAGCCAAGCACCAGCCATTTCTCATCCAGAATCGCCTGTATCATACCGTGGCCTTCTCTTCCCTTGCACGCACAATTTCGATGGCTTCTTTGCCCGTGATGTGCTCGGCTGTGATCTCAATGACCGCAGTACGTGCAATCTGCTGACGGATTTCCTCTTCACAGTTCTCTTCCTGCCCCGGAGCATATTTCGCACCAAGCCAGCGAAGGATCTGCCGGCATTCCTGCTCATCCTCGACGATGCGCGCTTTGCCGAAGACAATGACACTGCGAAAACAGGTCGTAAACTTCTGCGGCACGATTTCATCCTGTGCCACGATGCAAAAAGATACCCTGGGATTCCGCTTCAGCCCGTCAATCTTATGACCGGTAAGAGCCGAATGAACATAAAGCCTGCCTTCCCGATAGACATAGCTTATGGGTACGGCATAGGGATAGTCATCATCTCCTGCAACCGCCAGCACCCCCGCTGTACATTGCTCCAAAATCTTGCGGCTTTCTTCCTCAGCCAAAAGCTGACGTTTTCTGCGCATTTCTCTAAACATCCTGCACCTCTTCCTGCCAGACAAAAAAACGCCCTAGCTCATTTCTGCAATGGCCTGACGAAATGAGTTAAGGCGTTACCCGGCGGTATTTTTACGCTATGTTTATTATAACGCCATTGTTCAAGGTTTTCTACAAAAAAGCTTAATCTCCGGACAAAAAATAACGATATATGTTGATAGAAGATTTTATTATTTCATAACAGAAAGGATGTTCTCTATGGGAAAACACCTTGGACGTATCACCCTGTGCCTGCTGCTCTTATGCACAGTATTCATCTCTGCTGCATCAGCGGCAAGCATCGAAGAGCGCAAGACCGAGCTGCGCCAGAAAACAACGGATACACTGCAGCGGCTGTACCAAAAGCAGCCCTCGGCACAAAACGCGATTGAAAGGTCTGCCGGCTATGCAGTCTTCAACAATACCGGCTTTAAGCTCGGTATCCTCGGCAGTTCACATGGCCGCGGCATGGCCATAAATCGCCAGACCGGTCAGGAAGTATTCATGCGCATGCAGGAATACCAGGCCGGCTTGGGCATCGGCATCAAGGAATATGCCGTAATTTTCGTCTTTAGCACCGAGGAGGCATGGACAAATTTCGTAGAAAAAGGCTGGAACTTCGGCGCTCAGGCAACTGCTGCCGCAGATGACGGCGCCAACGGCGGCTCCCTGGAAGGTGCGGTACAGATTGCACCAGGTGTCTGGATCTACCAAATGACCACCAAAGGCCTTGCTGCCGAGCTTGCAGTCAAAGGAACGAATTACTACCGTGACAAAGATTTCGACAAAAAATAAAATCGGGGATGTGACAAAATGAAAAATCATTTTATCACATCCCTTTTCTATACACCCTGAGCATACATCAGAAATCTGCGGAAAACGGACACACAGCATCGTTCAATGAGCCTCCAGCAGGCTGATCATAGCACGGGCCAGCAGTTCCCGGTCGATAGGCTTGCCCACATGCCCGTCCATGCCTGCAGCCAGGCAGGATGCAATTGAAGCCTCATCCACATCGCCGGTCATGGCCAGGATTGGAATATGCCTGCCCGTACCATCCTCCCGCCGGCGAATGGCTGCTGTCGCCTGCAGTCCGTCCATGACCGGCATCCGACGGTCCATGAGCACGATATCACAGACGGTATCCGGGATCTCGAGCTTTTCGATCCCCTGCTGTCCATCCCTCGCCCAGACAACCTTCATGCCCCATTGTTCCAGAATCAGCTGAATGATTTCAGCATTCAGCTCATTATCCTCACAAAGCAGCACACATTTGCCCCGAAGCAGCCCCATTCGAAATTGACCGCTTTTCTTCGGGCTTACCGCAGCCTTTCCCTTATACTTTTTCAATCTCAACTGTATCGTAAAGGTCGTACCTTCATTTTCCCTGCTTTCCACACGGATTGTTCCGCCAATGAGCTCCAGAATCTGCTTCACGATTGCCATACCGAGTCCTGTGCCGATTGCCTTGGAAGCCGTGCGCCGCTCTTCCTGGGCATACGCATCGAAAATCCTGGGCAGGAAATCTTCGCTCATCCCGATGCCATTGTCCTGAATCACAACCGTACACGCCAAAAAGTCATCCTGCTCCTGCTCCATCAGGATATTTTTGACCCAGCCTCCGGCATTGGTAAACTTCGCCGAATTCGAAAGCAGATTAACGAAAACCTGCTGCATACGCAGCGGATCCGCGAGAACCACCCCATCATACGGCGATACGCGCTGCATCGTAAACGACAGCCCACGATCTGCCGCAAGCGGACGGATCACTGTCTCCACTCGTTCACAAATATCCTGGACGGTTACAGGCTCCTCCTGCAGTTTGATTTTATGGCTGATGTATTTGCCAAAATCCAATACATCATTGATCAGATCAAGCAGCAAATTCCCCGAAATACGGATCTTGGCAAGATAATTACGCATGAGCTCAGGTTCATTCGCTTCCAAAGCAAGCTGCGTATAGCCAATGACCCCGTTCAGCGGCGTACGCATATCATGGCTGATGCTGGCAAAGAACATCGACCTTGATTCATTTGCCGTCTCTGCCTCCTGCTTGGCCCGCTTCAAAGCCTCAATCTGTGCATGTTCATGCTCGAACTGCTCCGTGATATCGCTCATGCAGTAGAAAATCGTTTCCCGCACCTCATTCAGATAAGAAAATTTCAGCTCTTTCTGCCGTATTACACCATTTTCCAGCCGAATCGTCTGTCGAACAGTATACGTATCATGTTCCGCAAGCTGCTGCAGGATAACAAAGAGGCGCAGATTCTCTCTGGCCTGTTCTTGCTGCTCTTCGATGACATTTTCTTTTGCATAACGCTCGATTTCAGCCGCCCAGGAGCCATGCGTATGCGTCAGCGAACGCAGCCATTGCTGGCGCTCCGCATACTGATAACAGCGCCAGAACCCGCTGCCCGAATACACAAGCCCCAGCTCATCATAGCCCAGCCCGCCAAGCTTATCAATGATAGCCTCCTTGAGAACCTGCTCCGTAATATCATACGCATAGGAAAAGCCCTCGATTTCACCGCTGTCCGGATGCATAAAGGTATTCATGACAATGGACAGCCAGAGCGGCTCATCGTCATGCAGCAGCCGGCGATAGCGCACGCGCAGCTGCGTCTCGCCCTGCGCAAAACTGCGCAGGATATTCTGCCGGTCGAGCGTCTCCCGCAGCAGTTTCCCATCCGCCTCGGTATAAGACAAGCGCATCATCCCTGCAAAAGCCTCATCATAGCTCGTTGTCCCCTGCACATGATACAATTCATCCAGATAAGTCTCATAGCTCAATACCTTACCCTGGGTAAGATTATAATGCCCCTCCGCTAAGACATTTTGCCGCTTGCCCTCTGCAGTGATGGCATCCATGGTATGCGCATAACGTTCTTCTGCCAGCCGGCGATTAACCCTGGACTCCCGCTCATAATAGACCAGCTTGTTCACATCAGTATAGGTACAATAAATAAGCTCCTGCCCCATCGGCTCCAGAACAAGCTGACATACAACATGCATCCAGAGCTTCTGCTTCGTCTGACAGTTGCAGAATTGAAACGTTCCTTCAAAACGTGAAGTTTCCCTTGTCAGAACAGGATACTCACGCACAAAGCGTTCATGATCCTCGGCCGTCATATAATGCTCAAGCAGGCTGTGTAAAGATTCTCCAAGTGCAGAACCATGTGCTATCCCCAGATGCTTTTCCAAACATTCATTGACACTGATACATCTGGATTCCCCCGCGCAGCGCTCGAACACCGCAATGCCGCCCGGAATGCTGTCCAGCTTACGGTTCAGCTGGGCAATCTCATCCTTTTGACGCAGGAGTTCCGTCATATCCAGAAAGCTTCCGACCAGACCAATGATTTTCCCCTCATTGTATAAAGGCCGCTTGCTGGATAAAATATCACGCACTTCTCCCTTTGCCCGGCATTTCCCAGGCACCATATGCGTCGTAACCCCCTGGCGCAGCACCTGCCATTCATCGTTCTGATAGCCATCGGAAAACCAGCCCATTTCTTCATCCGTCTTGCCCAGCAATACACTTTGATCAGCAAAACCATAATAATCCAAAAAGGCCTGATTCACTCCGACAAAACGACGCTGTGCATCCTTCCAGAACAGCATGGCCTGCGTTGTATCCAGGATATTCTGCAGCAAAGCATCTTTTGGAATATCTATGCCGCTGTATAACATTGAACTGCACCCCCAAAGGCTCTCTGCCCGTTCAAAATAACACTGTCCAAAATAAGAAACCTATTCTATTTATTCGCCTTCTGTGACAAAATCCCTGCAAAAATCCTGACGGCTTT
>CAZTAP010000090.1:4854-6627 GCA_964611665.1 uncultured Selenomonadaceae bacterium
GCAGTACGGTAGAACTTAAAGGTCTCGATATGGGCAAGGGTCTTATCGATGATTTGTTTCCCCTTCAGCGCATGCTGCCGCATGATGCTGTACTCTTCCGCCGTATATTTCCCCTGCTTATAGAGCACAGCATCCGGCACGCCGAGCTTGCCGATATCATGCAGCGGCACCGAGCGTGATACCGCCTCGCAGAAAATCTCATCCCGCATCTCGGGCAGCCGGTCCTCCCGCTTCAGTTCCTCCAGCAGGATATCCACGAAAAGGCTGGTGTTCCGAATATGATCGCCGGTCAGATGATCACGGCTGGTCAGCAAATCCGCAAAGCCGATATAGATCTGCTTCTGGATATCATGGATCGTTCTCGTTTTCAGCCGGACATCTGTTTCCAGCTGCCGTTTGTAGTTCTCCTGCAGCTTACGATGATTCTCATGCTCAGTGATATCCCGGAAAATACAAAAGTATCCAAGTTTTTGATGGAACACATCAAAAATAGGCTCTTCCATAAATTCCAGGATAAACTTTCCCCGAGAAGACTTATACGCAATGCACATTTTTTCTCCCGGCTGCACCCGGACACTGCTGTGCAGGGTCTCCGTTTTCCAGACAGCATAAGGAAGCCCCAGAAATTCGGCCTTTTCCTTCTGAAAGAACTCGCAGAAGCACTGATTGACCGTGAAGATATTGCCGGCAGCGCCAATGACCATTGCAGGCTCGCGCAGCGTATTCAGCATGACATTGAGCTCCGCACTTTTATTTTTCCAGTCGGTTACATCATGCGCTACGCCCATGGTTCCCAGCAAAGTTCCATCAAAATCGAAAATTGGTGACTTATACGTCCTGAACTGCATCATATGTCCATCCAGGCCCTTGATTTTCTCATCAAAAACACACGTCTTTTTCTCCTGCATGACCTGTTCCTCTGACTCCATGCAGACAAATTCCCCTTTTTGATATTCCTCGGGATCGATATCCCAGATATAGTAATGACTGCGTCCCTCACACTGCTGCTTCGTCTTATGCACCATCTGACAAAAACCATCGTTGACCTTCAAATGCGCACCCCTGGTGTCTTTGAACCAGATCAGATCAGGCACACTGTCAATGAGTGCATCGAGCAAATGCTCCATGCGCCAGAGCTTCTGCTGCGCACAGGCCCGGCGCACGGTCTGTTGAAAATAAAAGGCCAGCCGTTTCTCTGTAAACGGCGGCTGCCATATGCCATCCAGCACAGCCAGCAATCCAGATTCATCCAGCTCAGCTCCCAGGCCGGATGGATCAAGCAAAACCAGCTGTGTTGCTGCGGACTTGCAATAACTGCGAACAGACAGCGGGATCTCCTCAAGCCCGAGATCCAGCAGAACAATATCTGCCTCTGCACAGGCCTGCTCTGAAACAGCCTTCTGCTCCGGCAGGAACTCGATCAGACAAGATTCACCTGCCGATACCCCCTGCAGGCTCTCCCGAAGCCCTGCCCGTCTGGTAAAAATCAAAATTTTAAGTCTATTTCCCCACATGGTTACTCCCCCCATATTCGCCATAAGGTTTTTCCTCGCCTCCCTACTATAAGTAAATTCTGCTCCGGTTTCCGGCTTCCTGCTCTTGTTGTCATTATTTTTATCTATACATTTTATTTGAAACGATAAATATTCATTTTAGCTAGTAAAATTGAAATTATTTTGTATACATACATAGATTATGTACTTTACACATTGACAAACCATAGCCTGTTACTATATATTATTATACATACTAAGTATTCAAGCAGTACATAAT
>CAZTAP010000090.1:6727-10936 GCA_964611665.1 uncultured Selenomonadaceae bacterium
CATAGCCTGTTACTATATATTATTATACATACTAAGTATTCAAGCAGTACATAATACGAACATTACCGCAAAGGAGAACCTCTTATGAACGTTAAACTTAAAATGCCTGGGCTCGCAGCCCAGATTTTCCTTGGCCTCGTCCTCGGTATCATCGTCGGCGGTGCCTTTCCGGAGCTTGGCAAAAGCCTGAAGCCGCTCGGTGACATCTTTATCCGCATGATCAAGATGATTGTCGTACCACTCATCTTTAGTTCACTCGTCATGGGCATCGCAGGCACAGGCGATTTCAAAAAACTCGGCCGTCTTGGCGGCAAGTCTATCCTGTGGTTCGAATTCGCCACGACCATCGCACTCATCGTGGGCCTCATCGTGGTCAACGTGCTCGAACCTGGTGTCGGCGTTGCCGTTCAGGCCGGAGACAGCACGGCCATCGCAGATGCAGCCAAAAAGGGCATTGACCATGTTGCCATGCTCGTCAATATCGTACCGACCAATATCGTGGATGCTATGGCCCGGCAGGATATGCTGCAGATCATTTTCTTCTCCTGCTTCTTCGCAGTCGCCGCGGCAGGCTGCGGCAAAGAAGGCGAGTCCGTCATCAATCTCGCGAAATCCATCGCACACATCATGTTCAAATTCACGCATTACGTCATGTATGCAGCCCCTTACGGCATCTTTGGCTCCATCGCCTATACCGTAGGAACCTATGGTCTGGGCATGCTGCTGCCGCTCGGTAAACTGATCCTGTCCCTCTATGCCGCTTTGGTCCTGTTCCTCGTGATCATGCTTGCAATCGCCTCGGCCGTGACCAAGGTCAATATGTTCCATCTGCTGCGCTCGCTGAAGGAGCCATTGCTGCTGGCCTTTACAACAGCTGCCAGCGAAGCTGCACTGCCGATTGCCATGGAGAAGCTCGAGAAATTCGGCGTGCCGAAACATATCGTAAGTTTTGTCCTGCCGCTCGGCTATACCTTCAACCTTGACGGCTCGACGCTCTACAGTGCACTCGCTACGGTCTTTATCGCTCAGGTCTATGGCGTGCCGTTCCCTCTTGAGACACAGATTCTCATGCTCATAACGCTTATGCTTTCCACCAAGGGCATCGCAGCCGTTCCTGGCGCCTCACTCATCGTCATTGCCGGTACTGCGGCAGCCTTTGGCCTGCCAGTAGAGGGCATCGCGATCATCCTCGGTGTTGACCGTGTGCTCGACATGGCACGCACCTTCTGCAACGTGACGGGCAACTGTATCGCATCTGTCGTCGTCGCCCATTGGGAAAAAGACCTGCCGGAGGATATCAACACGGCCATCGACGCAAAGGAAATCGCTTTGGAAAATGAATAAAAAAGAGGCTGCCTGCGGGCAGCCTTTTTTATTCCTCCTGATCTGGTTTCCCCTGCAGGAAATCCAGCCGTTTCTTTGCATCGAGCAGTTTATAGCTATAGCTCTTTTTATCTGCACGGCTCAGATAGTTCGTATAGCCGCTGATTGCAGCCTCCTTATCCCCTAGTGCCTCCTGGCATTTTGCTGCACCATACCAGGCATCAGCCAGGCTGTCGTCCAGCGAAATGGCTGTCCTGTAGTCCGAAAGAGCAGATGCGGCATCCTGCCGCTGACGGTAAAGCTCCGCACGGCTCAGATAAGAGGCAGCACGCGATGGATCGGCCGCAATGCCCTGGGTATAGTCTGCCACCGCCTCAGCATAGAGCCGCCGCTCTTCATAGAGCCTGCCGCGCCCCAGCCAGCCGGCTGCCGCTTCCGGCGCCAGCTCAATGGCCTTCGTGAAGTCTGCCATGGCCAGGCTCGTCTCACCCTTGCCCTTATGCGCCTGTGCACGCCCAATATAGGCATCTGCCGAAGAAGGCATCACACGGATTGCCTGCGTATAGGCATCGACTGCACCATAATAGTTGCGCTTCCAAAGCAGCCGGTTCCCTTCTGCCAGCCAGCCCGAAGCCGCGACCTGCTCCTCATTGCGTGCGATTTCCTTCTGGATCTCGGTCTTCTGTGCAGGCGCCTCCACCTCGGACAACTGGTTTTTCAGTTCCTTTACCTCAGCCTGTAAGCGCTCGTATTCCTGCTGCGTCTTCGCATAACTCTGCTGCAGGCGCTCATACTCTTCCTTCACGCTCTTATCCTGCAGGCGCTGCCGCAGTGCTGTCACATCCACCGGATCGACAAGCGCCGTAATCTGCGCCGTGAACGTAATACTGTCATTATCTGCCGCAAGCTTCTTTGTATAGCTCGCAGACTGCACCTGCAGCACGCTGCCCGCCATCGTATGCACTTCATCCTGCGTGAGCTGCATATCCTTCACAACCGAGCTGCTTTCCAGATAAATTCCCGCCTGCTCCGTCGCACTGCGCATGGCTTCCAGTCTTGCGCGCTCCTTGGCCGCAGCAGGCGTCTCGCCCTCACCCATCGTATACTCGCCGGTCGCCGTAATCAGCTGCGGCTGCGCCGATACCGTACCACTGACCGTCAGCAGCAGAACCAGCAGCAAAATCCCCTGAACCCAAATCCGTCTCATGCTATCCGCCTCCATTTCCCCACCGGGAAAATCTTTACCTGCATCATAGCATATCCGCGGCCCGGCTGCACGATTTATTTCGTAGATGCTGTACCCGCCTCATACTCACCAGCGATTGGATCTTCCGTGGGCTGTACCGCTTCTTTCTTCAAAGTGAGCATCACTGCACCTGCAAGCACCATACAAAATGACAAGGCAAAATAGCCATAATCATAGGAACCTGTCTGGCCCTTGATGACCCCGAGCATATACGGGCCAAAATAGCCCCCGAGATTCGCAATGGAATTGATCAGCGCCGTTGCACCGGCAGCTGCCGCACCACTCAGGAACGTCGTCGGCACCGTCCACCAGACCCCCATTGCTGCATAAACGCCAACGGCCGCAATACAGATGCAGCCAAGGCTCAGCAGTGGGTTCTGCACAAAAGGTGTAATGCCAAGGCCGAACGCACCAATGAACATTGCAGCAGCTACATGCCAGCGTTTTTCCCCCGTACGTGATGAGGAATTTCCCCAGGCAACCTGGGCGATGAGCGCAATACCCATCGGAATCGCAATGGCAAACCCGACCAGCGAAGCAGACCAGCCGGAAAGCCCCTTCAAGACCTGCGGCATCCAGAAATTAAAGCCCCAGAAGCCCACAATCCAAAGAAAATAAATCAGGCAGAGACGCAGCACTTTTTTATCGGTAAGTGCCTGCCATACCGTGTATTTCCGTACGGTTGTAATCTTTGCCTGCTCCTTTTCATAAGCGTCCTTCAAATATGCCTTCTCTGCCGGCGTAAGCCAGGAGGCCTTTTCCGGCCGGTCTTTGACCCAGAACAGGAAAACAAACGTGAACAGCAGCGCTGGCAGTGCCTCCAGGATAAACAGCGTCTGCCAGCCATGCATGCCGAAAAGATTCATTTCGAGAAGCCAGCCGGCAGTCGGCGCACCAAGAATAGCCGCCACCAGCAGGGAAGTAAGCATAGCAGAAATCGCCTTGGCTCTTTCACCGGCCATGAACCATTTCGGGAAAAGCACCGCATAAATAACAGGATAAAGGCTGGCCTCACAGGCCCCAAGCAAAAAACGATACAAATAAAATTCTGTCTGAGAATGCATGAACGCCATGAGTCCGCAAACAAGCCCCCAGGTGAACATGATCCGCGCGATCCAGGTACATGCATTGAACCGTGCAGCAATCAGTGCGCCCGGCACCTCAAAGAAAAAATATCCCAAAAAGAACACCCCTGCTCCGGCACCGAAAATCTCAGGTGTCAGCCACGACAGATCCTTTGACATCGTCATGCCGGCATAGGCTACATTCACACGATCCAGATAAGCAATGACCGATACAAGAAATACCGGTAAAATGATGTGCAGCTGCCGTTTTCGATAAAGCCTGGCCTGGTCGATTTCTATTTCCATAAAAGTCCCCCCTATATGGTATTTTGTAATTTTGCACATGTTGTAAATTTTCTAACAATTATCAGATAAGCCTCGCCCTGCCAGCTCATCTGCTTTATTTCAGCTTTACAAGTTTACACTTATGTGCATTATTGTCATTATAGCATATCTTTTCTGTGTGCGCACATATTTTTTATTATTCTGTCAGAAAAATCGTAAAACTTGACGAAATAGTATAATCTTTATATACTGAAATTTGATGCTAAATAAGAAAATTACGATTTGAAAAGG
>CAZTAP010000091.1:0-10797 GCA_964611665.1 uncultured Selenomonadaceae bacterium
TTGAAGTAGCTTATTTATAATACCTCAGAACGTTTCGCTTGTCAAGAACTTTTTTACATTTTCTTCAAAAAAACATTTGAGGTTCCTGTAAATGATTTCTCAATCATTCTATCAGGCTGCTGCCGTTCATCGCGGCGACTTGTATTATATTACATGATTATCTTATGCCTGTCAATACCTTTTTACAAAAAAAAGAGACGGAGCTATCCGTCTCTGAAACATGATCAGGAAACTTCTTCCACTTTGACACTGACCGTTTGCCGCTGAACGGCATTACCCGTGAAAATTCCGCGGTCAATGATGCAATCACCAAAATCCCTTCCTACCGACAATTTGATATAAAGTTCGTCAACAAGCTTATGATTGGTCGGGTCAATGCCAATCCATACACCGTCTGTATAAATCTCGGCCCAGGCATGTGTCGCCCCTTCTCCAATCATGAAACCGGCTGCATACCGTGCAGGAATTTTGCACTTCCTGCACATCGCAATAAAGATATGTGCATAGTCCTGACATACGCCGCAGCCCCCCTGCAGCGCTTCTTCTGCTGTCGTGTCTACGTTTGTGCTGCCTGCTGCGTAGCGAAAACTTTCCTGCAAAAGCTCCATCAAATAGACCGCCTTTTCCTTCCCGGATCCCTCCGGCTCCACAAAGTCCGGAAAATAGGCTGTCAATGGATACTTCAGCTCCGTATAATGAGAAGGATAACAAAAGAGCGGATTCAAGCTCTCCCGTAAATATGTGCTTTTCCGCTCAACGATCCCAGAGATGCAAAAGCTGAAGTTGTCGTGTGCTTCGCTAATATAGCCGATATATACCGTATTGTCAAAGCAGTCACGAATCCTTGAAATAGACGTAACTGGACGGAACTCGCAGGTCAGACCGCCGACGCATTGATCTGCGGTCTGTTTCGGTACACAGCGCAGGGCGAAGCTATGTCGTATGACCTCGTTATTCAGGGCCAGATGCATTTGATATTCAAATTTCAATCTTTTCAAATCAATCAACCTCGAATATGTGATTGAGCACCTCTACATCCGGATGTAAATCCTCATCGCGAAGAATCGCGCGTTTAAACCGGCTGCAGGCTGCCTCATTGATTGGATAGTCCGTACTATGCAGACGATAATCCAGCTTTTGAAATTCATGTACAATAGCCTCACGCGAATATCCCAGTGCAATATAAAGGTCCAGCCGTTCGATATATTTGCCGCACTTCATAATACAACGGCAATCCTCAGACAAGACATTATCATCCGCACTGCCCCAGAATGCAAATAGATCATCCAGCACGCTCTCTAAATCCATCAGCGGCGTGGCACTGTCTTTTGCTTTTTCCATGGTCGTGAGTGCGAGCTGGATATAGCTCAAAGTCTGGCTGCTGATTTCATCGCGCAGAACAACCGCGTTATCGAAAGCACGTGTAAGATTTGTATATACGGAATCCGCATTCTTTTCATCAAAAAGATATTTCTGCAGGAACGCCTCCCTGCTGCCATATACATCCGGAATCGCCAGGGCACTGCAGATTCCCCGATAGAGCGTCTCATCCCCATCGATCATTTTATCATAGCATACCAAAAATGTTTTTACTGTCGTGAAAACACGTTCTGTATAACGCCCCAGCCAAAAAAGATGGTTCGTTTTTTCTAGTGAGATAATACCCATGTATCCTTGAACCCTCCCCCCTGTGATGAATTTACAACAAATGAATCTGGATTGCGTGAAAACCGGGTCAGCCCGCTGGCCCATACGCATGTCCTTTCTCCGCTGAGCACGAACGCCCTCAAATCGGCTTTGCGCATTACCTCCTGGCCGTTCTCCATAATGGGCAGATCTATAAAATCAATAATCTCCTGCGCTATGAAGCGGCGCGGCTCAGTTTCGACCAGCGCCTTGAATTCGGCCCTTTTTTCTTCACTGAGTTCGCGGCCAAACACCACACCATATCCGCCGGCCTCTGAAACATCCTTGAATACCAGTTCTGTCATATGTGCCAAAGCATACGCACGATCTTCCGGATAGAACATCAGGTACGTCGGAGCATTCTTTAGAACAGGTTCCTCGCCCAGATAATATTCGATCATTTTCGGCACGAAATAGTAAATTCCTTTATCGTCAGCAATCCCGTTGCCCGGCGCATTTACGAGAGCAACGTTCCCCGCACGATACGCCGCCATAATATTCGGCACACCGATACAGGAATCACTGCGGAAGGACATCGGATCAAGGAACTCGTCTGAAATCCGGCGATAAACCACGCCGACCCGCTGCGCCCTGCCAAGATAATCACGATAGTACAATGTATTGTTATCAACAAAAAGATCGTGCGGCATAGCAAGAATCGAATGCGTTTTCTCCGCCAGATACGAATGTTCAAAAAACGCCGCGTTGTAACGCCCAGGTGTAAGGATGACCGATACTCCGCCCGTGCTTACATGCTCCATCGTCATAGACAACAGTTCCGCATAATCACGATTGTCCACAATAGATGTCCGCCCAAAAGTTTCCGGACTCGCAATACGCGCGAGTGCCCTCGCAATCAACGGATAAGAAGCCCCTGAAGGAATTCTCAGATTATCCTCCAGTATATACCATTCTCCCGATTTCGCCTGAACAAGATCGATACCGGAAATGTGCGCATAAATGCCTTTAGGCGGTTTGATGTTCTCACATTGCGGCAGATATCCTTTGGATAGATACACAAACTCCTCTGGCAGCGTGCCATCCTTCACAATATGCTTTTCATTGTAGATATCTGCCAAAAACAGATTCAATGCATCTACACGCTGAATCAGGCCACGTTTCAAATAAGAAAAATCATCTTTTTGAATCACACGTGGGATAGCGTCATACGGGAACAACTGCTCACGAAATACACGATCCTTATAGATGCCGAATTTTACTCCATATCTGGCTAAAAGCTCATTGATATGTTCCTGTATCAATGCTTCCATAAAACCACCTCCTTAAAATCAAAAGGCGCTCAGAATATCCGAAAATATTCTGAGCGCCTTCGCTGTCTTTAGTATACATAACTCAGCGAATTATGTCAACCTCAATCATTGTTTTTATTAAAACAATGATTTACTGTAAACCGTTGCATCTCCATGATACATTTGTCTTTTATAAGCGCATCTTGAAATCTGCATAGCCAAACTCCCGCACGATTGTCCACTGCTTCCCTGTGCCTACAGCCACAATTGCCGGCAGCGGCATGCCATTGAATGTATTGTTCTTGACCATAGAGTAAATTGCCATATCGCCAAAAACGATCCGGTCGCCAGCCTGCAGAGGCCGGTCAAAGGAATATTCCCCGATGTTATCTCCGGCAAGGCACGTAGGTCCGGCCAGCATATACGTGTACGGCTTTACTCCCGGCTCAGCACTGCTGACAACAGGCGGACGATAAGGCATCTCGATGACATCCGGCATATGGCAGGCCGCAGAGGTATCAAGAACAGCCACAGGCTTTTCGTTTTCCACGATCTCCAATACGGTAGAAACAAGCCAGCCGGCATTGAGCGCAACCGCCTCGCCCGGCTCGATATATACCTCGAGCCCATAGGTATCCTGCATATGCCCGATACAGGATTTCAAGAGCTCAAGATCGTAATCTTCGCGGGTTATATGGTGCCCGCCGCCAAAATTGATCCATTTCATCTGCGGCAGGAACTCGCCGAATCCCCTCTCTACCGCCTGCAGCGTTTCCGCAAGTGCATCAGCATTCTGCTCACAAAGCGTATGAAAGTGCAGACCGCTGATTCCCGCAAGCTTCTCTGGCTGGAAAGCCGCCCGGCGTATGCCCAGCCTCGACTCCGGTGAACATGGATCATAAATGGCATGATCCTGTGTCGAATGCTCCGGATTGATCCGCAGCCCGCATTCCCGCCCCTTTGCTAAAGCCATCGGGCCAAACTTTTCCCATTGTGCAAAAGAATTGAATACAATATGGTCACAGATTTCCACGATTTCCGCAAAATCTTCAGAACGATATGCCGGAGAAAAAATATGATTTTCCCTGCCTGGCATTTCCTCATGAGCCAGCCTTGCCTCATACAGTCCGCTGGCCGTTGCTCCGGAAAGATATTCCGCCACGAGCGGATAAAAATGAAACATGGAAAATGCCTTCTGTGCAAGCAAAATGTGCGCCCCGGTTTCCCGCTGCAGCCCCGCAAGGATTTCCAAATTCCTGCGCAGCAGACTTTCCTCCACGACATAGGCAGGTGTCGGAACCTGCAGCCATTCCTGCTTATATTCCATACTCAGTCCACCAAATCCGGATGGAAGCTTTCCTTCCAAGGCAGGCCCCAGCGATTGAGTGCAGCCATGAACGGATCCGGATCGAATTCCTCAATATTGAATACACCAGGCTTCCTCCATGTGCCATTCATGACCAGCATAGCACCGATCATCGCCGGTACGCCTGTCGTATAAGAGATTGCCTGAGAGCCAACTTCCCGATAGCACTCCTGATGGTCGCAGACATTATACAGATAATATGTCTTCTCCCTGCCATCCTTCTTGCCTTGGAAAATACAGCCAATATTCGTTTTCCCCTTCGTTCTCGGTCCAAGGCTGGCCGGATCCGGCAATACAGCCTTCAGAAATTGCAGCGGCACAATTTTTTTGCCTTCAAAATCGATCGGTTCGATTGAAGTCATACCGACATTCTCCAGACATTTGAGATGCGTAAGGTAGCTCTGTCCAAACGTCATGAAAAAACGAATACGCTTGATGCCAGGCATATTGAGGCCTAACGACTCAAGTTCTTCATGATGCAGTAAATACATGTCCTTAGGTCCGATTTCAGGGAAATCATAGACACGCTTGATTTCCATCGGTTCCGTCTCGATCCATTTGCCATTTTCCCAATAGCTTCCTTTTGCTGAAACTTCACGTATATTGATTTCCGGATTGAAATTCGTAGCAAACGGATAGCCATGATCGCCTGCATTGCAGTCCAGAATATCAATATAGTTGATCTCATCAAACTGATGCTTCAAGGCATAGGCACTGAATACCCCCGTCACCCCCGGATCAAAACCGCTGCCTAAAAGTGCTGTTATCCCAGCCTTTTCAAAGCGCTCACGATAAGCCCATTGCCATTTGTACTCAAATTTTGCCGTATCCTCAGGCTCATAATTTGCCGTATCGACATAATTCGTCTTCGTTGCAAGGCACGCATCCATAATGGTCAGATCCTGATACGGAAGTGCCAGATTCAATACAACATCCGGCTTTACCTCATGAATCAGCGCAACGAGCGCCTCAACATTATTCGCATCCACTTGTGCTGTGGTGATTTTCGTCTTGCCGCCATCAAGCTCAGCCTTCAATGCATCGCATTTGCTTTTTGTCCGGCTTGCAATGCAGATTTCCTCAAATTCCTCACTATTTTGGCAGCATTTGTGGATAGCAACGCCTGCTACACCGCCACAGCCAATGATCAACGCTTTTCCCATGAAAATTCCTCCTCAATTTATATAAATTCCGGCTTCTTCAGCCATGGTTTTTCCAATCCCAGAAGCATCTCCCTGAGCAGTTTCAATGCCACTGCCGTTGAAGCCCCGCTCTGATCATAATGCGGTGAAAGTTCCACCATATCACAACCCACAATATGTTGGAGCCGGATGACCTTGAACATCGCCTGCATGAGCTCGATGAAACTCACGCCGCCAGCCTCTGGTGTCCCGGTCCCCGGAAATACGCCGGGATCCATGACATCGAGATCGATCGTAAAATAAACCGGTTTGTCCCTGAGCTCTGCCAGAGCCTGCTCCAGACCGGTAAAATTGAATTTCTGCAGCTTTGTATGATGTTCCGCCCAGTAAAACTCCTCGCGTTCGCCGCTGCGGATGCCAAACTGGTAAATATGGTCATCCCCTACGATTTCCCAGGCCCGCCGCATAACCGTCGCATGGGAAAGCCTTGCCCCCAGATAGTCCTCGCGCAAATCCGTATGTGCATCAAAATGTACAATACAGAGTTCCGGGTATTTCTCGTGTACAGCGCGAATAGCCGGCAGGCTCACCAGATGCTCGCCGCCAATCATGAACGGCAGCTTTTTATCCCGCAGCAATCCTGCAACGAAATCATAAATGTCCGTAAGTGCCTTGACCGTGTCACCAAAGCAAAGCTCCAGATCCCCTCCATCAAAGACCCTGGCTTCCTCCAGATCAAGATCCTGATAAGGGCTGTACGTCTCGAGTCCATAAGACTCAGCACGCATCGTGCGGCTCGCAAAGCGCGTACCCGGACGATAGGACGTCGTAGAATCAAACGGTGCACCAAACAAGGCAATGCGCGCATTTTTATAGTCCGTATCGCAGCCCAAAAACGTCTCGATATTTTTATTCAACATCGCGCATCATCTCCTCTACATAATTCGGCAAAGCAAATGAACCGGCATGCAGCTGTGTATTATAATATCTCGTCCTGAGTCCCAAAGCATTCCAGCGCACCCAGTTCACACCTTTGACCGGATGATACTTTTTAGAAGCAAAGCCGAACAGCCAGTGGCCGGATGGATACGTAGGAATATGGGCCTGATATACACGGCTGATGGGAAATGACTCCACAATGCGTTTGTGCGCACGCTGCATCGCATAAGCATCCTCTTTATAAAAAGGACTTTCATGCTGATTGACCATAATGCCGTCGTCCTTCAGTGCTTTATAGCAATTGCCATAGAATTCTTTCGTAAACAACCCCTCGCCCGGACCAAACGGGTCCGTCGAGTCCACAATGATCAGGTCATAGTCATTTTCACAATGACGGATGAATTTCAATCCATCTTCATAATAGGCATGGATGCGTGGATCTCCCAGACAGCCTGCCGTCTGCGTCAGATATTTCCTGCAGACCTCGACCACCAGCTCATCAATTTCTACCAGATCGATGCTCTCTATCGTCGGATATCGCAAAAGTTCACGCACCGTGCCGCCATCGCCGCCGCCAATGACCAGGATTTTCTTTGCTGCCGGATTCACACACATCGGTACATGGGTAATCATTTCATGATAGATGAATTCATCTTTTTCCGTCAGCATCATATAGCCATCAAGCGTCAGAAAGCGCCCAAATTCCTTGGAGTCAAAAATATCGATGCGCTGAAACTCACTCTTGCCAGAATACAGCTGGTGATCGACTTTTATGGAAAAATTCACATTCGGTGTATGTTTTTCTGTAAACCAGAGCTCCATATCAAGGTTCCCCCTTCATCACATTCAACTGCCGTATGTCCATATCCTCCGGTCCTGTCATTGAGCAGCCCTTCTTTTTCGCGTAGCGGATATAGGTAAGGATTTCCTCTGTAATCAGCTCACCCGGAGCCAGGATCGGAATTCCTGGCGGATAGCACATGACGAATTCGCTGCAGACCCTTCCTGCCGTTTTCTCTATTGGCAGCGCTTCCTTTACCGCATAAAAAGCCTCTTGCGGGCCGCAAATGACCTGCGGACTGATATATTCAGCCTTGAGCATACCCGAGGCATTTTTGCGGTAATTGCGCCGGATTTCTGCCAAAGCCGCCACCAGCCGCTCAATATCCTTAGGCCGGTCACCAATGGATACATAGGCCAGCAGATTCGCAATATCACCAAACTCTGTCTGAATATCATATTCGTCCCGCAGCAGATCATAGACTTCAATGCCAGCCAGGCCGATCGAACGTGTAAAAATCGAAAGCTTGGTCACATCAAAATCATAGATAGAATCTCCATTGATCATTTCCTTCGCATAGGCATAATAATCACCAATGGCATTGATCTCATCGCGGGCATACTGTACAAGCTCGATGACGCGCGCAAATGTCTCCTTGCCGCGTACGGCAAGATTGCGGCGTGAAATATCCAGACTCGCCATCAAAAGATAAGAACCGCTCGTCGTCTGTGTAAGATTGATGATCTGATGGACATAGCCCGCATGCACGGCTGGTCCGACCAGCAGAATTGAGCTTTGGGTCAGAGAACCGCCCGATTTATGCATGCTTACCGCTGCCATATCCGCCCCTGCATGCATGGCAGCCATCGGCAGGTCATCGCTGAAATAGAAATGCGTGCCATGTGCTTCATCGGCGAGAAGCAGCATCCCATGTGCATGAGCAAGCTCCGCAATCGCTTTCATGTTCGAACAGATTCCGTAATAGGTCGGGTTATTCACAAAAACAGCCCTGGCATCCGGGTTTTCGCAGATTGCCCGTTCTACCTCTTCCAGGCGCATCCCAAGCGAGATTCCCAGCATATGATCCATCTGAGGATTCACATAAACGGGAACCGCACCGCAAAGAATCATCGCATTAATGACACTGCGATGTACATTGCGCGGCAGAATGATCTTGTCGCCGCGCTTACAGGCCGTAAGTACCATGGCCTGCACCGCCGAGGTAGTCCCGCCCACCATAAAAAAGGCATGTGCAGCACCAAAGGCCTCCGCGGCCAGCTGCTCAGCCTCTTTGATGACCGATACCGGATGACAAAGATTATCCAGCATCTTCATGGAATTCACATCAACCGACAGGCATTGCTCACCCAGGAACTCCGTGAGTTCAGGGTTGCCTCGTCCACGCTTATGGCCCGGCACATCAAAAGGTACCAGGCGCATCGTCTTGAATTTTTCCAGTGCTTCCAAAACAGGAGCCCTGTCCTGTGAATAAAAATCCATACTCTTAAATCCCTTCTTCAAAAAACATTGCTTCCACTGTAGATTTCGATCATTTCACGCCGCAGGCTGTTGCTGATTGCCAGCCTCGTCTTGGGCGGAATTTCATAAATATCCGTATTGAACAGATAGTTTTTGAGATCCGGTTCCTTGATCAGCATACGGGTATGAAAAAGATTGGCCTGATAGACATTGATATCGACTGCATCATAGTCATTCAGCGTCTCCGGCTTAATGTATTCCTGAATCGAGGATATCTTATGGTCCATAAACAGCTTTTTGCCTGTGACATCGCGCGTAAAGCCTCTTACCCGATAATCCATGGTAATGATATCCGAATCGAAATTGCCAATGAGATAATCGAGTGTTTTCAGCGGTGTAATCTCGCCACAGGTAGCGACGTCAATATCTACACGAAAAGTCGCAATGCTGGTGTCCGGATGAAACTCCGGATACGTATGCACCGTAACGTGACTTTTATCAAGATGCGCTACAATCGTATCGCCCGTCAGAGGCTTTTTATGTCCGGCCGTAATGGCAGCCTCTTCCGCAATCAAAAAGGTCACGCTTGCGCCCTGCGGATCATAATCCTGCTTTGCAATATTCAGGACATGCGCACCGATCATCTCGGTAACCCGCATAAGGATTTTCGTCAGACGGTCTGAGTTATATTGTGCATCAATATATTTGATATAGTCCTGCTGCTCACGCTGGGATTTCGCATAGCAAATATCATAAATGTTAAAGCTCAAAGACTTTGTCAAATTGTTAAACCCATATAATTTCAATTTCTCTTCCAATCAGAACAAACCTTCCTTCCCTATTGCCCATACTCCTGCACACCAAAAAGACTCAAGTAAACCAGCCTTGCGCTTGTTCACTTGAGTCCTCACAGCAATAAGATTTCTTCCCTGTCTGCTCTTTTGTCTCTACCCACGGACTACAGAGTCTGATTCGCAAGAATACTTTTACCACTCTTATTGATTGTTTCACAAGTGTGATGCACGCCGCTTTACACAGTTATAAAATTAGAGCTTACCGCTCAATCAATAAAGCAACGAAAGTTGCCATTTTCGGCATTTGACCCGGCTGTCCGTATGGCCATACTTTCTCCCTTCAGACGAGGAAGAAATAGTCAAAAATTCCTGCTTATGCAGTACTAATTTCAGTTCATATCCTGAAACGCTTTTCTTATTATAGTTGAATTTATCCGAAAAAGCAAGACCTCTGTCTCACTCTGCGTCGGTTACCTTTTCCAGACAGAACCATTGTTCATTACCATTCCAAAACATCTGATAAACACGGTCGAGATTATTGTTGACAAAGAAGAGTTTCTTATTCTTGACCACAACATCACAGCCCTTCAGGACAATGCCTTCCTGCATCAAAGTCTTTGGCTCCCAGTACTGCTTCCAATAACCGTTACGATTATTATATGCATAAATAAACATATTGCCCGATTCCGTCTTGACTACCATGACACTCTTATTCGTATTCGTATCCATCACATAGAACTTGATTTCACGATCACCATGATCATCCGCATAACGATGTTCGCCACCGGTTACGCTGCTGATACTATATTGATATGTGATATCCGGATTTTCCGGACGGCTGTCTGCAATATTGGTACGAATCCTGTAGTCTCCCTTATCATCCACCTCGCCTGTTGCAAAAGTTACCACACGATGCTGACGGCTCATGACATCGCCCTTCGTCTCAAAAGTCCAATCCTTATGACCTCTCGTATCAAAATCATTCAGATAAAATGAGTGCGTATCCGGCTCATCATATTCCGTTGCAGCGAAACAAACCGTCTGCAGCATAAACATCGCAAGTACTACCGTTAAACCAATAATTTTTCTCAAGGTAATTTCCCCCTAAATAATTTTAAGGAAAACTACGTGTTTTCTTTCCATCTCTGGTATACATTATAAAACGATGAAAAATCATTCGCAATGGTAGATATTACTTAGAAAAGGAAAATATTCCTATGCTAAAGAAAAACACACAAAAAAAGCCCGGACAAACACACGTCGTCCGAGCACTCAAGGCAAATGGTGGAGACGAGGAGAATCGAACTCCTGACCCCCTGCTTGCAAGGCAGGTGCTCTCCCAGCTGAGCTACGCCCCCAA
>CAZTAP010000092.1:0-10757 GCA_964611665.1 uncultured Selenomonadaceae bacterium
TCCCCTTTTCCAAAACCGCATCAAAAACCGATTTCACATCCGGAAAGAACCCCTTATTCACGAGTACCCGCGCCAGATGAGAACGGCTGATTGCCTTGCTCATCCCTGCGACCTGAAGAACCTCGGCTTCGGAAATACTATACCCCAGCGCCTTTAATTTTTCTACCATCTCTGAAAATCTGAGCCAGCGTGCCTCTACCACATCATTGAGCTTATCGGTAAGCCCCCGATGATAAATATCGATATTATAACCTAAAATATGGATTTCCTGCTTCGGATGGTGTGCACTGAACTCAATTCCCGGAATAATATGGATTCCCTTTGCCTGATAATAGCCGTGCTCATAAAGATGGGCAATTCCTTCAACCGTATCATGATCCGTAATCGCAATATATTTCAGTTTAGCCTCTTTAGCCGCAGCCACCAAATCCTCCGGTGAAAGTTTTCCATCCGAAAAATTCGTATGCATATGCAAATCGCTTGGCATTTAAAGTTCACTCCAATACTTCTGGCGATAGTCCTATGATACCACAAATCGTCAGAAAATAACATATCTTTTCAAAAACTATGCAGGCCCTCCTTCATCGGAAAGCCTGCCTGTACGTTCATTATTTGCTTTTCGCGTTTCAGCGTGGTTCAACAATCAGCTTAATCGCAGTCCGCTCTTCACCATCGATCTCAATATCCGTAAAAGCCGGAATACAAATCAGATCCACCCCATGCGGCGCAACAAAGCCCCGCGCAATGGCCACGGCCTTTACCGCCTGATTCAATGCGCCTGCACCAATTGCCTGCATTTCTGCACTGCCAGATTCCCGCAGGACACCGGCCAGAGCTCCCGCCACCGAATTTGGATTTGATTTGGCTGATACCTTCAAAATTTCCATGATTAGCACGTCCTCTCTTACTGTTCGAAAAAAACTATTACTAAATCACTTGCTGATTTCTCACCACATACTAGTATTCTGCGAAAACGATCAAATTCCTCTTTTATTCAGTTTTCTTTCTGCAAGATTCGTTCGATAGAGACTGTCCGGTTCGTTGCATCATCGATTTCTACCACAACTGCCGAGTAAACATTAGGCCCGTCAGCCAGATCAAAACGGACAGGGCGGCAGGTAGTAAACTTCTCCAGGATACACTCATTTTTTACGCCAAGCGTGGAATTCCAGGGACCGACCATGCCGAGATCCGTAATATAAGCTGTGCCTTCAGGCAGAATGCGCTCATCCGCCGTCTGGATATGCGTATGGGTCCCTACGACAACATTGACACGTCCGTCAAGATACCAGCCCATGGCCATTTTCTCCGAAGTAGTCTCCGCATGCATATCCAGCAGGATAATATCTGCTTCGCCGCGCAGTTCATGCAGAATATCCTCAACTTTCTGGAACGGACAGTCCATCGGAGGCATGAAAGCACGTCCGGACAAATTGATCACCGCAATATTCTTCGCCTTGAACGGATAGATGCACCAGCCTTTGCCCGGAGCTCCCTCCGGATAGTTGGCCGGACGGATCAGGAACGGCTCCTGATCGATGAATTCCAGCACATCCTTTTTATCCCATACATGATTGCCCGAGGTAACAATATCCGCGCCAGCACGATAAAGCGCATCCAGCGATTTTCTTGTAAACCCCTTGCCTCCGGCAGAGTTCTCGCCATTCACCACAACGACATCAATGCCTTTTTCACGTCGGATTTCCGGCGTATATTTAGCAAATGCAGCACGTCCCGGACGGCCGCATACATCTCCCACAATTAAGATTTTCAACGATAAGCCCCCTGCTACTTATTGAATACCATGACCCGGCCTTCCTCACGAATCCCAATCATCCGGTCATTCACATGGTTGATTTTCAAGCTGCCGATCATATGGTCGATAGCCTCTTCCTGCACCGCATTATCCTGCTCATCATCCGGTGTCCCTTTTTCCTCATCACGAAGCAGGATCGCACCAAAATGTTCACGCATCAAGGTTGTTATCAGGGCAATTTCACCACGTGACAGAGTGAATACATCGCGCACGATATGCAAAAAAGCCGCATTCTCCTGTGCTTCCAGGGATATCTCAATTTGTGCATGAGAAAACCCCTCAAGATTGTGGTATGTCATAATGCTTTCTTCGATGAACTTCGCCGCAGCCTCGTAAGATTCACGCGCTGGAACAGCTTTCAGCCCAAAGGACAAATGCAGCGCATCCTCCTTCGGCTCATAACTGACCATGCCGATTTCCGGATAACAGACAAGAATAGATACCAGCAGATTAATGCCATCCATATCGGGCTTCTTCGCTTTTCTGAACTTTCGCATGCACAACACCTCCTCATAAAACATACATAATGAAAAAATAAGGGTGCGGGAGAAAGTCCCCCTGACACCCTCATCTATTTACTTATTTAGCATAATCGACAACCCGCGTCTCGCGAATGATTGTCGCTTTGATCTGTCCAGGATATTCGAGCTCAGCTTCGATCTTCTTGACAATATCATGTGCCAGTCCGGTAGCTGCTACATCGTCCACCTTGTCCGGCTTTACCATGACGCGGATTTCACGGCCTGCCTGAATAGCAAAGCAGCGCTCCACGCCCTCAAAGGACTCAGCAATCTCCTCCAAACGAGTAAGACGCTTGAGATAGGATTCCAGGCTCTCACGACGAGCCCCCGGCCTTGCGGCTGAAACAGCATCTGCAGCTGCAACAAGTACAGCTTCCACTGTCGTTGCTTCTTCATCGCCATGATGTGCTGCGATTGCATTGATGACATCTTTGGATTCACGATATTTCCGCGCAAGGTCTGCACCAATCGTGACATGCGGCCCTTCGACTTCATGGTCTACCGCCTTGCCGATATCATGCAGCAGCCCGCCGCGCTTTGCAAGCATGACGTCTACACCAAGCTCAGCCGCCATGACACCTGCCAGATGAGAAACTTCAATCGAATGATTGAGGACATTCTGACCATAGCTTGTACGATAACGCAAACGTCCCAGTAATTTGATGATTTCAGGATGAAGACCATGCACACCCGTTTCAAAGGATGCCTGTTCACCAGCTTCTTTGATGCGCTGGTCAACCTCTCTTCTGGCTTTTTCCACCATCTCTTCGATGCGTGCCGGATGGATACGTCCATCCGTAATCAGCTTCTCCAATGCGATACGAGCCACTTCGCGTCGTACTGGATCGAACCCGGAAAGAATGACTGCTTCCGGCGTATCATCAATGATGAGGTCAATACCAGTAAGTGTCTCCAGTGTACGGATATTACGCCCTTCACGTCCAATGATCCGGCCTTTCATCTCATCATTCGGCAATGCAACAACCGATACAGTAGTTTCTGCTACATGCTCTGCTGCACAGCGCTGGATTGCCAGGGAAATGATGTTGCGTGCCTTTTTGTCTGCTTCTTCTTTGGCCTGCTGCTCATATTCCTTGATCATCAGTGCTTTCTCATGCTTCATCTCGTCCTCAGCCTCTGCCATGAGCATCGTCTTGGCTTCGTCCGTGGTCAGACTGGAAATACGTTCCAGTTCTGTTTTCTGTTTCTCATGAAGCTCATCGATCGCCGCCTGTGTCTTATCAAGCTTCGCTTCTTTGCCGGAAAGGACATCTTCCTTCTTTTCCAGTGTATCCAGCTTGCGGTCCAGGTTCTCTTCTTTCTGGACAATGCGGCGTTCCTGCCGCTGCAGCTCGTTGCGACGCTCCCGTGTATCACGGTCAAGCTCCTGACGGAGTCTGTGAATATCTTCCTTCGCCTCAAGCAAGGCTTCTTTTTTCTTGGTTTCGCCCTTTGCTTCTGCATCTGCTACAATTTTCTTTGCTTCCTCTTCAGCGGAACCGATCTGAGCTTCAGCTGTGCGTCTGCGCATCCAATAGCCCACTCCGCCGCCGATCATGACTGAAACTATTACCGCCAATAATATTTCAACGATAATATTCACCCCCTTATTCTTTTGTGCCCTTTAAGCTTTTTCTTCTATCTTCGGATAGTATATTGTGGCATAACTATACTACTTTATTTTAAGGTTTTTCTTCTGGACTGTCAAGAATCAGCGGCAAACATCAGCAAGCTCGATTTCCGGTATATGATCGATCAAATTCATCTCATGCGCCAGCGCATAAAATGTCCTCAGGCCATCCAGCTGTTCCTCACCGAGTTTCCAGCGGATTACCTCAAGGTATTCATCGAGTTCCTCGAATTTAAAGGGTTTTTCCATCAGTATCGAGCGAATCGCATCCGCCTTGCGCGCATAGCCATAGGCAAATCCCTTTGTGATACGGTCATAGACCAGCTGCAAAAGGTCATGATGCTCTGCTGCAAACTGCCGGTTCGCCACCCAGACAGCAAAGACCATCCATTTGCCGGTAAGCTTGCGCCATTCTTCCTGAACATCATAATAATAAAGCCCCGGTTCCCGGTGATGATAGACATAAAGTGCATCATCACCGATCAGCAAAGCTGCTGTGGCATCCTCCGGTACGGGATTCACCGTATTGATATGGCGGATATAGTAGTTCGGCTGCGCACCATACGCTTTGCGCAGGATGATCTTGACCAGACAATGCGTAGTGGCCGACTTCGCTGTCAGAATGACCTTATCATCCTCAATCTGTTCCAACGGCTTGCGGGAAACAATGACCAGGCTCTGCACTTTCTTTTCCGCGCTGATGCATACATCCGGCAAAATCTTGAGCTCCTCGCTCGCTCTCGCATAAACGATGGAAGAAACCGGGCTCACATCAAGCCGGTGATTGACTACATCGTTATTGAGCACTGCCGGCACTGCCGCTTCGATCTGAAGCCCCTTGGTATAGCCGCCGTGCTGGAAACTATACGTAAGCGGCAGACAGTTCAAAAAATTAATATGTCCAACTCTTGGATACCCCACAAAAATCCCCCTCTATTTCCCGCCTTGCTCCGCTTCATCAAGAATCTTCTCCATACAGGCACAGGCATCCATGAAACATTGCAGTCCCTGCGAGATATATTTATTCCGATGGCAGATCATTCGGAAATTCCGTTTGAATTTTACGCCCGCTACAGAAAACTCCAGCAGTTCTCCCCGCCGCAGTTCCTCTGCCACCGTTCGTTTCGATATGACAGTGACGCCGAGTCCTGCCCGTACAGCCTTTTTTATTCCCTCTGCATTATTATACACGCCCGCCAGCTTAAAGGGAATATTTTTCCTTTGCATTTCCTGCTCGAAGAGCTTCCTTGTCCCGCTGCCTTCTTCACGTACGAAGAAAACCATATTCCTCAGCTGTTCAGCGGAACGCAGCGGGGCAATGCCGTTCTGCGTTCCATCAACAAAAATAAGCTCATCTTCCATGAAAGGAATCTCCCGCAAATATTCGGAAGTAATCTTTCCCTCAACGAGTGCAAGGTCCAGCTCATCTTTCAAGACCATTTGCTCCAGTTCTGCTGTGTTATGAATTTCCGAGAAAATCTCCAAGGCCGGTGCATTTTTTTTCAAATAACGCAATAGTTCAATGAGCACCGCCTCACCGATCGTGACGCTCGCCCCGATACGAAGCCGGAATTTCTCACCAAAATCCCGCATCGCAGTCTCGATCTGTGCATCGAGCTGTACAATATGCCGGGCATAATGCAGCAGTTCCTCACCCGCCGCAGTGAGATAAAGCCTGCGTCCCAGCCGCTCGAAAAGCAGCAGGCCATAATGTTCTTCCAGCTCGCGCACAGCCTGCGTAACGGACGGCTGTGTAATATGAAGCTTCTCTGCGGCACGTGTCATGCCATGCTCATCACATACCGCAATAAAAATACGTAAATGACGTAATGTCAATCTTCTTCCCCCTTGTATAGGCTATGCATTATCGTTTTTATAAAATAATACTATTTTACATATGCTTTAGAGACTGTTAGAATAAACCCATGTTCAAATCCAATGATTCTTGAAGGAGTGATTCACCCCATGCATATCCATCAGTTAAAAGGTATTTTTTATTCTCTCGTCTTCGCCGTTCCTGCATATTTCCTCGGGCAGCAGTTCCCCATTATCGGCGGTCCTGTCTTCGGCATCCTGCTCGGCATCCTTTTTGCCGGCCTGCGTCGTCCAAAAGCCTTTGAAGAAGGTATTCGTTTTACCGGCAAAAAAATCCTGCAATATTCGATTATCCTGCTCGGCTTTGAAATGAATCTGTTCCATGTCCTCGATATTGGTTCACAGTCTTTTTCCGTCATGATCTTCACCCTGCTCACCTCGTTTTTCGTTGCCTGGGGAGTGGGACGCATGCTCGGTCTGGACCGGGATACGACGACGCTCATCGGAGCCGGCACAGCCATTTGCGGCGGCTCTGCCATTGCAGCGGTAGCTCCGGTCATCGAGGCTGAGGACAAAGACATCGTGTTTTCGATCTCAACCATTTTCCTCTTCAACGTCATTGCCGTGTTCCTTTTCCCATTCCTCGGCCATCTCATGGGCTTGTCCGATACCGGCTTTGGCATGTGGGCAGGCACAGCCATCAATGATACTTCATCCGTCGTTGCCGCCGGCTACTCTTACAGCGAGGCCGCCGGCAGTTATGCAACCATTGTCAAGCTCACACGTGCTCTGATGATCGTCCCGATCTGTCTCTTCTTTGCTTTTCTTACCGCACGCAAGAAAAGCAAACAAAGTACCAGCACTTTCCAGTTGAAAAAGGTTTTCCCTTTCTTCATTCTCTGGTTTGTCGTTGCTTCCATCGTGAATACAACAGGTATCCTGCCCGTTGAAGTTTCACACTTCCTCGGTTCAGCCGGAAAATTTGCCATCATCCTGGCCATGAGTGCCATTGGCCTGAATACGGATATGCGCGCACTCATCAACAACGGAATGCGTCCCATCATCCTCGGTTTGTCCTGCTGGTTTGCCGTCGCTTCAGTTTCCCTGATCGTACAGCATCTTTGGGGACTGATTTAAGGAAGAGCAGATCAGCTTTTCGTAAAAAGCAGGAAATTCAGCTTCTGTGTAGAATAGAGATATTATCCTATTTCATACAGGAGCTGAGTTTTTTATGTTAAAATGTTCAAAATGCGGCTGCGACCTTCCTGAGAAGGCAGCGCTTGTGCATAAGGATGCAAATGGGGAAAAACAGATCATCTGTCAGGATTGCTTTCAAAAAGCAACCGGCATTGATTACAAGACCTTTGCTTATCGTAAAGAAAACGCCAAGCAGACTTTTTTTGCTGTGCTTTTCTGCATTGCCGCCACGATTTACGCGTTTATGGAGAAAGGCCCTCTCTGGGGTGGTCTGGGCATTGTGCTTACGATTCTTGTCTACCTTTTTGCAAGCAAAACAAAATAATCGATGCATAAAAAACCGGGCAGCAAAACATTTTGCTGTCCGGTCTTTTATGCATTCTTCACAAATTTCTCCAATGGACTACCCATTCACCATGGGATTTGTAGCGTCCGCCTGACTCTTCATAGTTATTCTCCGGCACAACCACGATGAAATCCCGCGTAACCTTTTCTCCTTCACCTACCGGAATCCACAGGTCCTGAAAATCCTGCGAATCCTGGAAAAAGGAGCTCCCTTTTCTATCCAGATGTACATCAATGCAGAGACGTGTTACAGCTCCGGCAGAATCTCCCGTATTCTTGAACGTGCCCCGGATGATCTCCTGCCCATCCTGCATGAAGACTTTTTGCAGTTTAAAATGAATGTTCGCAGCTGCTTCACTCTGTGCTGTCATCCCCAGCAGGCATACAACAGCCAGGCATAAGACGCTCATACACAAACTGATTTTTTTCAACCTTCTTAGCCCCCTTTTTCTTTTTCCCATCATAGCATATGAATCTGAAAATAATCTGAAAGGCTGTGCCTGCTGAAAAAAATTCTTCCATCTTTTGAGATTCTTATTGACAGCCATAGGAAAACCGTGCTAAACTAAGCAAGTATTCTAAGATGTACCAATGAAGCTCACATATTTGTAAGTCATTGTTGTATATATGATGATTTACAAATATGCGGGCTTTTTGTGTTTTATTTTAGAAATTATATTTTTCTTTTTTCAGAAGGAGGTACCTATTATGAACAAAGGTACAGTAAAATGGTTTAACCCAGACAAAGGCTTTGGCTTCATTTCCAACGACGAAGGCGGCGAGGACGTATTCGTACATTTCTCCGCAATCCAGTCCGATGGATTCAAGACTCTTAACGAAGGCCAGGCTGTTACTTTCGATATCGAAGCAGACAGCAAGAACCCGAGCCGTACGCGTGCTGTAAACGTACAGGTTGTTGCTTAATCATATTGCAACCGGAAAAAGCCGCTGCCAAAAGGCAGCGGCTTTTTTATGCGCTGAATCACTCCTGCAGGAGCATCTTCACGATATCCGACCGGCTGATGATTCCAACGAGCTGATTGCCCGCAAGCACCGGCACACGCTTGATGCCATGATCGAGCATGATCTGCCCCACCTGGCTTACCTCCTCATGCTGCTGCACGGTGACCACCCTGTCCGTCATGATTTCTTCAGCCGTTGTAGCAGACATCTTACGGAAAGCCTGCTGATATTCCTTCAGTCCATTGTAATAAATGATTGCTCCGAGTATACTCAGCACATCAGGTGTCTTAGGTGCGATTTCCTTGCGCATGAGATCCCCCTCACTCACAATGCCCAGCACAGCGCCATCCTCTCCCACGACAGGCAGCCCTGAAATATTATGCGTCGTGAGGATTTCGGCAATTTCCCGGATGTTCGTTTTCGGGCCGATTGTGATGGGATCATGTGTCATAATATCTTTTGCTTTCATTCCTAGCACCGCCTTTGAATAAATTTTCATTTTTTTCTGTCTCTAAATGTTATTTTCGCTATTTTGTATAAAAATCCTTCCAGCAAAAACTATTTTTTCTTCTCCAGCAGGATTTTAGGAGTTTATCTATAATTAAGTAATAATTAGCAGAGTAAATGACTGTGCGTTAAGTGTCTGATGGACGGGGAGTTGCCATCCGAACGAAAAGCAAATGCTTGCGGTACAGTCGTTGCATCCCGCTGCTGCATGGAAGAGAAAAGCCTCTCGATATGCAGCGACGTGCATCATCAATTCATATGGAGGTGCTTTTTTTGCGCAATTTTACTGCCAGGCCACTGGTATTTGCCGGTGTATTTATCGCGCTCACGATTCTCTTCACCTATGTTTTTTCTATTCAGACGCCTTTTGTGCGCCTGAGCTTCGGCTTTTTGCCGATTGCTGTCTATGCCTCGATGTTCGGCCCTCTGCAGGGCGGTATCATGGCAATGGCAGCAGATATTCTCGGGACAGCATTATTCTCCCCCGGGCTGTATTTCCCAGGCTTCACCCTCAGCAGTTTCCTGACTGGCATGATTTGTGGATATTTCCTGCGTCAAAGACCGCTGAGTTTCATGCAGATCTGTATTCCTTTCCTGATGATTTTCCTGATTGTCGACCTTGGCCTGAATACACTCTGGCTTACGATTCTATATCATAAGGCAGCCTCGCTTTTTTTCCTGAGCCGCCTGGCCACGAATACATTCTGCCTGCCTGTGCATATTGGTTTGTTCTATATGGTATACCGCCCGCTTGCGATTTTCCTGCCGAGATATCATACGAAATAATTGTCAACGGAATGATTTTCTTCAATTTCTATTTCAATCACGAAAGGATGGTACATCATGAAAACCAAACAGCTCATAAAGAAAATTTCTGCGGCACTCACTGCCGGAGCCCTTGGACTTACGATTTCCTTTGCTCCTCTGCCATCTCCTGCTGCCGACGCCAGCATTCTCGGCGCTGTCATCAGCGGCGGCATCCAGATTGCACAGCTCAATCAGGAAATCAGCTACTATAACAACAATGAAGAAGGACGTCAGAAGCTTTTCTCAGAGCTTCAGCAAAAATACGGTGTAAATGAGGATGCCGATCTGAATGGCCGTCTGGATACAATCATGGGAAACCTGTCTGGCGCAATTGCTTCCGTAGATCCGTCCATCAACGACAAACCGTATAATTACTTTGTCAATAACGACACAAGCTTCAATGCTTTTTGTACACTCGGTCATAACATGAGTGTAAATACAGGACTGTTCAACCTGCTTACGAACGAAGATGAGATTGCTGTTGTTCTCGGCCATGAAATGGGCCATGGACAGAAAGACCATCCGGCTAAGGGCATGCGCAAATCCATGCCGTATGAGCTGATTGCACAGATTTACGCAGAGTCGCAGGGCGGCTCGCTCGGCGGAAACGTGGTCGCGACAATTTTTGCCAATCAGGCAACAGCTACTCAGGTAACCAAGCCGCAGGAATGGGAAGCTGATAATCTTGCCTTTGATTATATTACGCATTCCAACTATAATCCTGGCGCCTGTGCCGCCGTATGGCAGCGCGTCATTGAAAAGCAGGGCAGCGGAAGCTCAGACAATTTCATTGGTGAAATCTTCTCTCCGAACGACCATCCGAGCAATGAACAGCGTCGGGAAAACTACGAGAAAAAGCTTTATGAGTACAGCGGCAAGCACGTCAATGTCAAAGAAGGCAAAGTTCAGGTCAACGGCAAGGACTTCACCACACCGGCAGCCGCAGGCGACATGAGCGGCGCTGAACGCTCCTATTTCGTTGCAGGCAATCTGGCAGCAGCCTATCATAACGGTCATGCTTCGGAAGATGCCTATGTTGGTGACAACGGCACCGTCATGCTCGGCGCACAGGCCATCATGACACCAGCGGCAGGTGATGCTTCCAGCAGCGAACTCGCAGCACAGCTCAACAAAATCAAATAACCGCATGGGCTCT